>CAYQFU010000038.1:24271-29804 GCA_964416775.1 uncultured Ktedonobacterales bacterium | reverse complement strand
GCCTGTGGGCGCGTGATGCTCGACTACGCCGATCTCACCCATCCAGCGCACTTCACGCACCGTCAGGGCCGTCAGCGCGGCCATCGCGACGATGACGAGCGCGACGACGGCATACGCGATGACGACTCCGCTGTGGTACACGTCCACACGCTGCTGGCCCGCGAGCAACTGCTTGGAGTTGAAGCCCAGCAGGCTCGGCACCAGCGCGCCCCCGATCTGTCCCAGCAGCAGCGCCAGACCCATGAGACCGGAGGCGGTGCCGCGCTGCGCCTCGGGCACGAAGTCCGGCAGAAAGGCATGGAATGGGGCAGCCGCGGCATTATTGCCGAGCTGGGTGACCATCAGCCCGAGCGTCAGGACGAGCAGGCTTGGCGCCAGGGCGTTGCCGCTCTGCCCAGACGCGAAAAGCGTCGGCGCGAGTGCCATCATCGCCAGACCCACCACGTTGAGGGCCGTGCCGCCGAGCACGTACGGCCGGCGCCGGCCGATGCGGCCAACGGGCGTACGGTCGCTGAGCAGACCAAAGAGGGGATTGGCGATGAGGGCCACGATCAGCCCCGGCGCCAGCACGACCGCTTCCGTCAGACCCGCGTGCCCATTCACCCACGCGGCCTGCACACTGATGGATCCGGCGGGCGCCTCGCGGAAGAGCAGTTCCAGCACCTGGCTCGGCACGAGAATGGTCAGTAACGCCGACCAATGGAAGTTGAGCGCGAACCAGAAGATGCTGATGGCGATGAGTCCACCTGTGGAGCGGCGCGGCAGTGTGCGTGCGTGCGTTGCGCGCTCCGGCACGCCCCCCGCTTCCAAAGATGCGCCACTCGGTGTGTCCGCGGCACCCGCAGCCATATCGCCACCTCACTCTCATCGTGGCAGTGCGCCTCTCCGCGCCAGGAACGGCTGTACGTGCGCCGAGTATATCATGCGAGCGGGCAGAGCGATAGAGGACCTGGCAACGTCCGCGTATCGCCGTTGCGCAACTGACAGGCCGTTTAGAGGCGACCAGTCACTTCCGCGCCACCACGCCGAACGCTTCTGGCCGCCGATCAATGCGCCCAAACCCAGCCTCCATCAGCCGGCGGATGACCCCCGCCGTCGTGCGCTGGCCTGACTTGCTCGTCGGATCGCCGATGTAATGGAAGAGCCGGCCGCCGCGTCGAAGCACGCGATAGAGCTGCTGATAGAAGGCGAGGGAATACAGCTCGCCGGCCAGGCTGAGCCACGGTGGATCGTGCAGAACGCGCGTGAATGACTCATCGTCGAGCGTTCGCACCACCTCGAACGCATCGCCCACAATCTGGCGAATGCGCGCATCCTCGAACAGCGCCCGCGACCATGGATTGAGCCGGGCCACGTCCAGGGCGGCGGGATCGAGCTCGATGGTGACGACCTCGGCGGCGGTCTTCGCCGCTTCGATCGCCGTGTACCCCAGGCCAGTCGCCGTATCGAGCACGCGGCCGGTGATAGGCGCAACCGCGGCGATCTTGGTCAGCGTGTCGCGGTATGGATCGGTGTCCTTGATGCGGTGCATGGGGATACCTGACACCAGCATCGTGGGCGCGCCACTGGTAGGCATGAGGGTGCGCAGCCAGTTCGTATGCTCGGAGAACACGCGTATGTCGCGAGCCTGGCCGCCCTCGACCACGAAGCAGGCATTCTCGGCGGCGGCGATGCGTTCCAGGCTCGCCCAATCCAGATGCTCGCCTCCAGGGAAGCGCACGCCCTCTGGCTCCAGCGCGACCTCGACCACGCTCAGTCCCAGGTTGGGCGAGACGTCGAGCGTGGCACTTCCCGCGCGCCGCGCGGCGAGCAGCGGCGCAGCCTGGAAGTGTGACAGTACAATCAGGTCTGGCACCACACGTTTCCCTTCAGCCGCTCAGCCGTCCTCGGCCTGCCGTGCCGCACACGCGCCTGGTGCTGGTGCTGGTGCGCGGCTGCCAATCGGTTCCTGTACAGCATGCCACGTTTCTGCTACGTTCCTGATACGGTCCCGCTACGATCCCGCTACGATCCCGCTACGATTCGGTGCGACACCTCAACTCGAACCCAACGACTGGTCCCGCGCGTCTCTCGAACGCGCAGGTGCCAGCGCAGCGCGCCATGCACATGCTCCGGACAGCAACACGTACTGGCATTCGCCAATACAGAGCCCGTCGTTGTATGCTTTCGGCTGGGTTGACCGAGATCCTGACGAGCAGATTAGAAACGTGAGGAGAAGCCGTGTCATCCGCGATGCCCCCCCAGTCCGCATTGTATCAGACGATCCATCGCCAGCCGGACATCCTGCGCAGCGTGCTGCGCGACGCGGCAGAGGCGGCGGAGCGTGCCGCGGACCTGCTAGCCCAAGCCCAGCGAGTCTTCCTCATTGGCACTGGGACGAGCAGCCATGCGGCCGTGGTAGGCGAGCACCTCCTGCGCCTCGCCGGCGCCGATGCCTTCGCCACGACTGCTTTCGACTACGCGACGTACCCCCGGCCAACTCGACCCGGAGACGCGCTGATCACAATCAGCCACCGCGGCAGCAAGCGCTATGGCACGCGCGCCATCGAGCGGGCGCGGGAAGCTGGTATCCCCATCGTCGGCCTGACGGGCCAGGACTCGCCCATGCACGGGCCTGACGTGGTGATCGCCACCGCCCCACAGGACCCGTCGTCCGCGCACTCCGCCAGCTACACCGCCAACCTCGCCGCCCTCGCGCTCGTGGCGGCGCGGCTGGGCGAGCGCCGTGGCGCCGATGTCGGCGCCCTGCGCGCGGCGCTGGGCCAACTTCCCGATGCGCTGGCCGCGCTGTTGGCCCACGAGCCACAGATCGTCCCCATCGCGGAGGCGCTGGCGGCACGCGGCCGGCTGGTGCTGGTGGGCGCGGGACCCAACGCCGTCACGGCTCGTGAGGGCGCTCTCAAAGTCAAGGAGACGTCGTACCTCGTGGCGGAGGGCCTGGAGCTGGAGACGGCACTCCATGGTGCGCTTCCGGCTGTCGCGCCGGAGGACGTGGCGGTGGTGATCGCGGCTTACGGGCCGGCGCTCGAGCGTACGTGGGATGCCGTGCGAGCCCTTCAGTTGATTGGGACGCGGCTGCTCGTCATCGCGGACGAGCGGGTGACGGCAAGCGTGCCGACGGAAGGCGAAACTACGATCGCCCCCTTTGCCGCCGTGCCTGAGGCCCTTAGCCCACTGCTTGCGGCGGTTCCGCTCCAGCTGCTGGCGGCGCTCACGGCCGCGCTGCGCGGCACGAACGCCGACTCATTCCGCAACGACGATCCGGTCTACAAGCGCGTGAACGACAGCTACACGTTGTGACGGGCGTGCACCGAGCGATCGCCCTATGCGCGGATTGGCCAACGCCTGCCGCCAGTGGTGAGGCCGGAGATGAAACGGAGAAGGGCTTACCGCCACCCGCCGCGTCCGCCGCGGGGAGGCGTGCGCGGGCCAGACCGGCCGCCGCCTCTCGGTGGCGCCCATTCGTCGTCTTCGGGCTCCTCGTCGTCCCAGCCTACGCGGCTCTCCGCACCATAGCTGCGCTCGTAACGCGAGTCATCGTCGCGCGGGTCGTCATAGGTGGGCCCGTAGCGCGAATCCTGGTACTCGTCGGATTCATCGTCCCAGCGCTGGTTGGGCTCGCCGTAGCCACCGTCGTCGCTCTCGTCGTCGTCCCAGCCTCCGCCGGCTGCCGGAAAGGCGCCACTGGCATCCAGATCGTCTGGGTCGTCCTGGCCGAACCCACCGCGTCCAGGTGGTACGCGCCCGCGGGCACCACTGCGGCCCTTCGCGGCCTGTTGCGCCGCCTGGCGGGCGCGCTCACGCTCCAGGAAGCCACCCCCCTGCATCAGCACAGTGTGCACAATGGCCGCGGCCACAAGACCCAGGCCGGCAATGAAAAACAGCTGCGACGGCGTAAGAGCCGCCAGGAGCGTGGCCGACTTCGCCGCACCGTGCTGCTTGAGATCGTAGCCATGGTGGAAGAGCACGAAGAGCGCCGCGCCGGCGATGCCGCAGATGGCGGCAAGGAGCGACTCCGCGGCCGCAAGCGCGCGCCGCTCGACGCCGTCGAATCCCGCGCGCAGGGCCTCACGCGCGCCCTCCACCGCCACGGCGTTTCCCACGCCTACACCGATCGCGGCCATCAGCGCCAGTGGAACGGCCGTCGCGCTTGCCAACAGCGCCAGCGCCAGTCCTGTGGCAATGGTGCCGATGAGCATCGCCCCCTTGCCTCTTCCGCGCCGGCCCAGGTCGCTCCACAGCGTGGCGCCGACCGCAAGGCCCGCTCCCTCCGCCGCGAGCAGCGCCCCCAGATAGAAGGTCGGTTGCAACAGATGATCGGTGACGTAGAAGACCTCGAAGACACTCACCCCGCCGCCTACCAGCGCTAGCGCGGCCAGCGCGCGCAGGGCCGTGGTGCTGGCGCCTGCGCTGCCCGCGAGGCGCAGGCCCGCCTTGAGGTCAGCGATCGCCTCGCCCACCGTGCCTGGTCCCCATTGGTCCCATTCCGGCAGCGCGGCCTCACGCCGCTCGATGAGCGTCTCGATGTCACCCGCGCCCTCCGCATCGTCGTCGACCTCACCGGTGGACCCCGACTCGCCATCCGGGTCGCCCACGTCCGGCCGGTCGTCCGCGTTCTCTTGCTCAGGTCGGGCCAGGAGGAAGGCGCGGCGCTGGGGCGGCAGCGCATCCACCAGGGCATCGGCGCTGGTGCTCAGGAGAAAAATGGCCGCGGCACCAATGGACACCAGGAGAATGCGCTCGCCATTCAGAATGAAGAAGAACGAAGCAAGCAATGGTCCGACGACGGCGACGATGACGGCGGCGAAATGGGTGGAGGCGGCCACGCGCTCCGGCTCACCCGGCGCCAGGCACGCGCGCATCGCCGCCACCCGCAACGAGGAGCGCAGGCGGCCGCACAGCGAGATGCCAAAGAGCAGGAGGTAGAGCACCGGGAGGATCGTCAGGTAGTGCATGGCGATCAGCGCGAGCGCAAAGGCGACGCGCAAGCGTCCGAACAGCTTGAACAGGCGTGCTGGCTCTTCGACGCGCGTCAGCGTCGCGCCGAGTGGCCCGGCGACCAGGGCTGGCAGGCCCATCGCGATCAGGGCGTACGCCACGTCCATTGGAGAGGAAGTGAGCAGCGCCAGCCACATGACGACGCCCGCGGCTACAACAGCCTCTCCCAGCATCGAGCCAAACTCTCCGCGCCACAAGTGGCCGGGATTGCCGTCATGGAAGATGGCGAAGCGCAGGTGGTGCGCATCATTGGGCGCGGCGGGCATGCGGGCGCTTGTCCACGGTGGCGGGGCGGCGGTCATGCCAGGCGGAGCGTAGCTGGGTGGGCCATACGCCCCTCCATAGCTGGCTGGGCCGGAAGCAGGCATACGCCCGGAGACAGGCACTCGGCCTAACGAGCTGCCGGGTGGCGGCCCAGGATTTGGCGCGTAGCGCCCTGACTGGGCAGGGCCGGCCGGATAGCGGCCCGATTGTCCGGGTCCGGCCGGATAGCGACCTGATCGCGCCGGGCCGCCGGAGATCGGGCCCGGCTGGA
>CAYQFU010000038.1:0-24171 GCA_964416775.1 uncultured Ktedonobacterales bacterium | reverse complement strand
CCGGCCGGATAGCGACCTGATCGCGCCGGGCCGCCGGAGATCGGGCCCGGCTGGAAGGGACCGCCCGGATACCGCCCCGACTGCCCGGGGCCGGCGGGGGGCCGGCCAGGCTGGGAAGGCCCACCTGGGTAACGGCCCGACTGTCCCGGCCCACCGGGATAGCGGCCGGACTGCCCGGGGCGCCCACCACGGGGCGGTTCAGGTGGGGGGGCGCCCCGCATAGACCACGTCCCTTCCGAGCGACGATCTCAACACGCGCTACGCCCCATCAGTTCTACTCCGCGAGACGCCGGCTGTCAATCGCTCTGGGCCGAATGGACAGCTTGCCAGTTCACGATGGCGTCCGCCGCCCGCTCTGGTGTGGTGGGGTCGGCCGCGTCGAGCCAGTGCATGCGCGCATCGGACCGGAACCAGGTGAGCTGGCGCCGGATGTAGGCATGCGTGGCCAGCTTCATGCGCTCGGTCGCCTGGGCCAGCGTCGCCTCACCCCGCAGATACGCGCCCATCTCGCGGTAGCCCAGGCTGGACATCGCCGGCAGATCCCAGTCGTAGCCACGCGCTACCAGCATCTGCACCTCGTCCACCAGCCCGGCCGCCAGCATCGCATCCACCCGGCGATCAGCCCAGGCGTAGAGGACAGCTCGGTCGGTATTGAGGCCAAGCGACAGCGTCCGAAATGGCGTCGGGCGGGCCCCGCGCTGCTCCGAAAAGGGGCGGCCCGTGACCAGACAGACCTCCAGCGCGCGGATGACCCTGCGCACATTGGCGGGATCAATGGAGGCGGCGCCGACTGGGTCGAGGGCAGCGAGACGGGCGTGCAGCGCGGCCGAACCATGCGCGGCCGCCTCCGCCTCCAGCTCGGCGCGCAGCTCTGGCTGCGGCGCGACGGTAGGGATCGCCAGCCCGTCCACTACCGCGCGCACGTACAGGCCCGTGCCGCCCACCAGCAGCGGCAAGCGGCCCCGCGCCGACACCTCGGCGATGGCGCGCATGGCGTCGGCCTGATACTGGGCGAGCGTATAAGGCTCGTCCGGCCACACCACGTCGAGGAGGTGATGGGGGATGCGAGCGCGCTCCTCGGCGGTCGGCTTGGCCGTGCCGATGTCCATCAGCCGGTAGATCTGACGCGAATCCGCGCTGATGATCTCCCCGCCGAAGCGCTCGGCCAGTGACAGGGCCAATGCCGTCTTGCCGCTCGCGGTCGGCCCGACGAGTGCGAGAAGCGGAATCAGGTCGGTGGACATTGCACACCCATGCGCGAGAGCGTTGACCGGGGAATGCCGATTCTTGTCGGATCCATGCCGCGACGCTCTTCGTCAACGTGATCTGGCGAGGCACACACACAGAGGACAGCGTGATACACCGAGAGCATGTCTGGCGCGAGATACGTGGCCAATCGCATCCGCTGCCCCATGACCCACTCCTCTACTCAGCGCAGATACTCAGCACAGACGACGAGTCATGCTGCCCGCGTCATCTCGAGAAACACATACACGTGGCCGCGCACACGCGCCTTGAACGTGCCCTGGGGCTGGAAGCCAGCGCGCTCATAGACGCGCCTCGCGCGCTCGTTGAACAGGGCTACAGTCAAGTAATACGTGGCGGGGGCGAACGCCCGCCGCGCGTAGTCGAGTCCCGCCTGGACGAACGTGAGGCCCAGCCCCTTGCCGGTCAGATCTGGCCGCAATGCCAGGCCGATCTCGACGGTGTCGCCGTGACGCACAAATGAGAAGAATCCGACGAGGTCGTCCGCTTCGTCCAGGGCCGCGTAATAGATCGGGCGTCCGAACAGGCTGAACGGCAACTGCGCGAGCATTGGCACGACCATGTTCATGTCATAGATGGCATATGGGCCGGCGTAGTGCCAACCCGAAATGGCCTGGGCCTCAGCCCAGCGCAGCGGCCTGATCGTGAAGCGCACCACCCATCTCCTTTACGCGCCCTCGCCATCGAGTCCGGCTGGCTTGCACTTTATCCGCTGGTGGCGTTTGCGTCAACGCCTGGTATGGGCACGAGCCAACGGCGCCCCGGCGGGACGGTGGCCAAGCCAGCATCGATTGGGGTATGGTGTCGGCACACGTGGTTCGCCTGCCAGTGTCACCAAGGAGCACATATGAAGCGCTGGATCGGCTACGCGCCGGTGATTCTCCTCATCACTGTCGCGCTGGTCGCGTGTGGAGCGGCCGCGCCACGATCGGCCGGCGGGCCAGCCCAAGACTATGCGGGGCTGGTCAACACCCTGCGCGCGGCCGGCGCGACGGTCGTTGAGGAAGGCACCGTCGCGCAGCCACTGCTCTCTGTCTCTGGCACGGTGCTGACGGTGAACGGTGAGCGTGTTCAGACCTTCGAGTATGCCACTAGCGCAGCGGCTGCGGCCGATGCCAACGGCATCTCCGCCGACGGCACCACGGCCTGTCATCCACGCACCTGGATGGGCATACCTGTCGAGCAGCAGTGTGCCTCGGCGGACTTCATCGCGCCGATTCACTGGTACGAGTCGGGCCGGCTGATCGTGCTGTACGTCGGCAGCAGTGCCAGTCTCACCACGCTGCTCCGTGACGCGCTCGGCCCGCAATTCGCCGGAGCACGGTAGCCACCTGGCCAATCGCGGCTGTTCTGCGTGCGCAGGATCCATTCACCGCACAGCCCGCCCCGCACTCCATCGGGCGCCGTCCCCATGCGTCGGAGGCAAGGAGCATCGCGCTACGGGTGCCCGCCGGCGCGCTGCACCCGCCGGTTGGCCCGCACGACCAGCAAGAGTGCGGCCAACATGCCGGCGATCATGCCGCATGGGGCAAGCAAGCCGTAGAAGAAGGGATGCAGCAGCGCGAAGCCAAGCCAGCCTCCCAGCGCCACCGCCGCCACGGCGAACGCCACCGACCGGTGGCGAGCCACGAACGCCAGCGCCTTGTGAACGCGCCGGCTCAGGCTCGGGTGCGCGCCCACCATTGCTCCGCCGCTGGCCCCGAGTAAACCCAGCAGCATCGCCACGAGCGGAGCACCACCGCCCGCGAGCAGGCTCGGGCCGACATGCCACTGCGGCGGGATGGTCTGCGCGATCATCCACGCGGCCCCGGCTCCCACGCCGGCACCGAGCACGGCCGTGTACAGCCGGCGCAGGACGTCCGGCCCCCAGCGCCCAAGCACGGCGCCGGGGGCGGCCATCACCACCATCGCCAGAAACAGCGGGAGCATGACTGGCAACCCGAATGGCAGCGTCAGCGCGCGTGCTGCCAGCGCGACCGCGGTCCAGTGCGCGGCCGAACCCGCCAGGCCAACGGCCGCGAACCACGAGGTGAGCACCCGTATCCACTCTGGCACAGCGGGAGGCGGTCCGTACTTGCTGGAGACGGCCTTGTTGCCGCCGCCAGCGCGGGGCGGTGGCGGGCTGGGCGAGCGTGTGCTGAGCACCTCCACCGTGACCGGCACGTAGAGTTGCTGCGTGCCAGAGCTGATCTGCAGCTGTGTCTGGTAGGTGCCGGGTCTGGGTAGTCGCGCCGTATCGACCGTAAGCTGCAGACTCGTGCTCGGGCCAGCGAAGACCGGCCGGTCCACCCGCAGCCAGTTGGCGAGCGCTGCCACGCGGCCCGTCACGGGCAGGCCGCTCTGTCCCGAGACCGTGATGGCCATGCGCCCGTTCTGACCGTGCATGAGCGCGCCAAAGTTGACGCTGCGCGGGTGTACCTCGACGAGGATCTGTGTGCCAATGGCGGTCGCCGCGGCCGCTGCGGCCTGCGCCAGCAGCCGCCGAGCTGTGTAACCGGCCATGCGACTGGCCACGTGCCCCGCGACCTGACTCGCCACGCGCGCCGCCGCCGCGGAGGCCGCGGGTGATGCCCCAGTCCCACCAGTCCCACCAATCCCACCAATGCCTGAGGCGCCTGGGCGCCCGCCGGCGGAAGCCGCGCCCGCACCGGCGCCAGCGGTGGCCCTTGGCGCGCCGGTCGGGCCCTGCGGACGGGTGGCCTGCGCGATGAACGCGGCCAGCCCCGCCCCGCGGTCGCTCCCCACCGAAACGATCACCGACGCGGCACGCGCCGCGTGCGGCTGGCCAATGCTGGTCAACCAGCTCTCGAAACGGTGCGCGTACAGGTGATCCTGCGCCTCCTGGGGATACATGCGACACAGGGCCACCAGATCCGTCACCGTATGCGCCCGCTGGCCGTTGCGGAACACGAATCCGTCGGGGTGCAGCAGGTCCTTCTCGAATGTCGCGATGGTGGGATAGCGCGCATCGCGGTCCAGCTTGGTGGCACGCTCGATGGCCGCCTGGATGTGCGGCGCGATGCGCGCGTTGCGCGTATGGGCCGGCGGCAGCGTAAAGGGCGTCGTCGCCGGGTCATAGCCGGTGAGCAGCTGATAGAGCGTGACGCCCAGCGCGTACACGTCGGCCCGCGCGTCCGTCTGCGACTTGCCATATTGCTCGGGCGGGGCGAAGCCCGGTGTGCCAAGCACCTGCGTGTCGCGTGTGCGGCCGGGATGAAAGACACGGGCGATGCCGAAATCAATCAGCTTGATCTGGCCCTGCGGCGTCACCATCACGTTGGCGGGCTTCAGGTCCCGAAAGATGATGGGCGGCCGTCGGGTGTGCAGGTATGTCAGCACGCTGCAGAGCTGCCGCGCCCAGCCTACGACCTCCGTTTCGGGCAGGGGGCCACCACCCGCGGCCTGCTGGCGTTGCTCCAGCGTCTGCCCTTCGACGAACTCTATCACGAGGTAGTGGCGCGCCCCATCGGAAAAGCACTCCAGGACACTCGGCAGGTTAGGATGGCGCAAGCGCTGGAGCAGGTCCGCCTCGGAGCGGAACGCGGCCAGCGCCTCGACCTCCTCATCCGGTGTGAGCCCATCCTGGCTCATCTCCTTGATCGCCACCTGGCGGCTGTTCCTGGAATCCAGCGCGCGGTAGACCGCCGCCATGCCGCCCTGGCCCACCGTGGCGAGCACGAGATAGCGCCGATTGAGGAGGGTTTGCGGGGGCAAGCTACCGGTGGCGATGTGGGTGCGCGGCGGCGTAGCGGTGGCGCTGGCGACCTGAGGAGCGGCGGCACGCGCCGCCGGACCCGCGCTCGCTCCCGCGGCGGCCCGAGCGGCGGCGGGCGCCTTGCCCGCGGGGACAGCAGCGAACGCGCCACCACAATGGCTGCAGAACGCGGTTCCCGCCGGGTTCGCGGTGCCGCAATATCGGCACTTCACCATAGTCGCCTGCGCTCCTGGGTATGTGACAGCGCTCGTGGGCCTTTCAGTAAGGATACGACGGGACCGCCCGCGGGGTTACGCGGGCGGCCCACGCATCTCAACCTGACTATACAGCGCAAGCAGGAACTGTGCCCAGCCCGTCCCCGCTATAGCGTCTCAGCCCCTGGCCATCCGCCGCATGGCAAAGTGAGCAACCGGCAAAAACACCAACGTCTCCAACTCCAACCTCTTCCGTATGGCGACGGAGCGGAGGGGAGTAAGAAGGGGATGGATTTGCCGTGAGCACGTGCAGGGCAGGATCGACCGCTTCAGCGCTACGCACGCTGGCTGCTGCGCGCACCGGCGGCCGCCTTGAGCGCCTCAACCTTGTCCAGCCGCTCCCAGGGCGCATCAATATCCGTGCGTCCGAAGTGGCCGAACGCAGCGGTTGGTTGGTAAATGGGCCGGCGCAGGTCCAGCGATTGGATGATGCCGGCGGGGCGCAGATCGAAATGCTCGCGGATCAGCTTGACCAGCTCGTCGTCGCTCACCCGGCCGGTTCCGAAGGTCTCCACGAAGATCGAGAGCGGACGTGCGACGCCAATGGCATAGGCCAGCTGAATCTCGAAACGATCGGCCAGGCCCGCGGCGACGATGTTCTTGGCGACGTGGCGCGCGGCGTACGCAGCCGAGCGATCCACCTTGGTGGGATCCTTGCCGCTGAACGCGCCGCCTCCATGCCGGGCCATGCCGCCATAGGTATCTACGATGATCTTGCGTCCGGTCAGTCCGGCGTCACCCATCGGCCCACCGATGACGAAGCGTCCCGTCGGATTGACGAAGTATTTGGTGTCCTTGTCCAGCAGCTCAGCCGGAATGACCGGCCTGATGATGTGCTCGATGACGTCCTCGCGAATGAGCGCCTGCTCCGCGGACTCGTCGTGCTGCGCCGAGACGACCACCGTGTCCACACGCACGGGCCGGCCATGGTCGTACTGGATCGTAACCTGGCTCTTGCCGTCCGGGCGCAGATACGGCATCGGGCCATTGCCCGCCCATGACGCGCGCCGGACCTCCGAGAGCCGCCGCGCGAGCTTGTGCGCGTAGCTGATGGTAGCAGGCATTAGCTCGGGCGTCTCGTTGCAGGCGAAGCCGATCATCATCCCCTGGTCGCCCGCGCCGATGGCGTCTAGCTCAGCCTCGGTCAGCGAGCCGCTGGCGGCGCGCTCGCGGTACTCCATCGAGGCGCTGACGCCGCGGTCGATATCGGGGCTTTGCTTGCCAATGGAGGTCGTGACACCGCACGTGCGGTAGTCGAAGCCATAGCGGGCGTCCACATAGCCCACCTGCTCGATCGTCTTGCGCACGATCGCCGGGATGTCGGCCCAGGCCGTGGTGGTAATCTCGCCGGCCACCAGGATCAGCCCGGTGGTAGTGGCTGTCTCGCATGCCACCCGGGCCAGCGGGTCCTCGGCGATCAGCGCATCGAGCACGCCGTCGCTGATCTGGTCGCAGAGCTTGTCGGGGTGGCCCTCGGTCACGCTCTCGCTGGTAAAGAAGCTCCTTGGGTCACTCATGAAGCTGTTGCTACTTGCCATTGTGTTCTCCTCACACTCACAACACTCACACAAACAGGGACACGAACCAGTGCAGCCTCGACCGCTGAGGGGGGAGGGGGGCCCCACGCCGGCCCTCCCTCCTTTGTCGGCGTGGGGGGGCTACGTGCCCGATTCCCAGGAGGCCAGATAGCGCTCCTGCTCGGGCGTCAACGTATCGATGGTGATACCCATGGCGCGCAGCTTCAGTTGCGCGATGTCACGATCGATGTCGCGCGGGATGGTATAGACCCGAGGCTCCAGCTCCTTTGCGTGCTGCAGCATGTACTCCGCACCCAGCGCCTGGTTGGCGAAGCTCATGTCCATGACGCTCGCCGGGTGCCCGTCGGCGGCGGATAGGTTGACCAGCCGGCCCTCGGCGAGCAGATAGACCGTGCGCCCGTCCGCGTACGTGTATGCCTCGACGAAGTCGCGCACCGGCCGGTGGCCTCCGGTCGCCAGTCGCTCCAGGGCGGGAATGTTGATCTCGTCGTTGAAGTGGCCCGCGTTGGCGATGAGCGCGCCGTCCTTCATGCGCTCGAGATGCTGCTGGTCAATCACGTTCAGATCGCCGGTCACCGTAAGGAAGAGATCGCCGATCGCGGCCGCCTCCAGGAGCGGCATCACGCGGAAGCCATCCATCGCGGCCTCGATGGCGCGGATGGGGTCCACTTCGGTGACGATGACGTTCGCGCCCATCCCCTTGGCGCGCAGCGCCACGCCCTTGCCGCACCAGCCGTAGCCGATAACGACGAAGTTGCGCCCCGCCAGCAGAACGTTCGTGGCGCGCATGATGGCGTCAATGGCGCTCTGTCCCGTGCCATAGCGATTGTCGAAGAGGTGCTTGGTATCGGAATCATTGACCGCCAGCACTGGGAAGCGGAGCACGCCATTCGCCTGCATGCTGCGCAACCGGATGACGCCGGTAGTCGTCTCTTCGAGCCCGGCGATGACGTTGCCAATCAGCTCCGGTCGCTCTTTGTGCAATGACGAGACGAGATCGCAGCCGTCGTCCATGGTCATTTGGGGCTGGTGATCGAGCGCGGCCCGAATGTGCTTGTAGTAGGTCTGCTCGTCCTCGCCTTTGATGGCGTACGTCGGGATGCCCTCGTCGACGAGCAGCGAGGCAGCCACGTCATCTTGTGTGGAGAGCGGATTGCTGGCACAGAACACCAGATCGGCACCGCCGGCCTTCAGCGTGCGCGCGAGGTTGGCGGTCTCCGCCGTGATGTGCAGGCAGGCGGACATGCGAATGCCCTTGAGCGGCTGTTCGCGAGCAAAGCGCTCGCGGATGAGCCGGAGCACCGGCATGTCACGTGCGGCCCAGTCGATGCGTGCCTTGCCGCGAGCAGCCAGCGACACGTCTTTGACGTCGCCGCCCACGTGGGTGGAAGTGGCCATAAGTGTAGCAATCTCCTTCGTCATAGGTGACGGAATGCGGGCGGCTCGACCGCGTTGCGCGGTGGCACAGCCCGATGACGTGCGGCGGTATGGTGCGTGGTGCTGACCGCGCGTGGAGCACCAGCCAGCGGTGGCGACCCACATCAGCGGTGTGGGCGCGCGGGGCGGCCGGTCCCAGCAGTCGCGGCATACGTCCACCGCAGCGCGCCGGGTGCTCCGCGAGGCACCCCTCCCGGTGCGCCAGGCGTGCGGAGGTCACGGCGAAGGTGCCTTCCCCAGGGCATGCCGTCTCGGTCACGGTGCATCCACGACACAGAGCGGCCGGCATGCTCTGCATACATTCTACTACTCTCTGAGAAGCCCTCGCCCGGAGAAGTTTCATGGACACTGGCGGCACGGTCGGGAGGCAGCACCGGCGCGCCATCACGGACGCGAGATGGTGAGATTGCAACCGATGACGGCAGCGTTCTTGCGGACGGCCCACCTGTCTCGTGGAGGCGTATACGGGTCGGTGCAGGGATGCGAGCGCCGCGAGCGTGGGGCATCCCTGGGGATGCGCACGGCAAGGTCGCACATGCGGCGGCCACGGGGCATGCAGCGGTGGGTCCGCATGGCGTCCAGGTGTTGCTGGTGGATGGGGGTGACCGCGATGGCGAATGAGCCGGTGGACGTCGAGTCGCAGTCGGTGGCGGACAATGCGTCGAGCGCGGCCAAGCCCGTCGGACGAGTGCTGAGCCGCGGGCTCATGCATACACTGGAAAAGCTCAGTGTCGTCGTGGCGCTCGTGGCGGTGCTGCTCGTCAGCTCGACGAACCAGCTGGCCAGCGGAAGTGTGGCGCTCAGCGGACAAGTGCCCGATACGAGCGAGCGGGCGTTAGCGGACCAGGCGCACGTACTCCACGGCCAGGTGGCAGCGGCGTTGGCGACGCGGCAGTGGCGCGAGATGGATGCGGCGGTCGCGTGGTATCTGGCGCGCATGTCGCTGGATGACCAGCTTGGCCAGATGCTCCTCAATGGGTGCAACTGCGGCGGCGGGCCGGCCTTCACGGCCGATCTCGCCACCATGGTCGAGCGGCAGCACATCGGCGGCATCATTCTCTTCGGCAACAACTATGGCAGCTTTGCTCAAACTCAGCAAACGCTGCGCCAGATGCAAGCGCACGCCACCATCCCCCTCTTCGTCGGCACCGATCAGGAGGGCGGCTCGGTGAGCCGGGTGGCCGCGTTTTTCGGCGCGTTTCCCTCCGAGCGCGACCTGGCGAACTCGGGCAGCCTCCAGGTCGCCTATGACGCAGGCAGGCATACAGCCGCCGATCTGCGACAGCTCGGCATCAACATCGACTTTGCTCCGGTAGTAGACGTGCCCGTCGATGGCGGCGGCGTCTGGGGCGCGTTTCGCACCTACTCGAGCGACCCACGAGTGGTCGTCCGCTACGCAGGCGCCTTCATGGACGGTCTACGGAGCGCGAGCGAGATCTCCTGTTTGAAGCACTTTCCGGGTATTGGCAGCATCGGCCAGGATCCCCATGATACGCTGCCGGTCGTCACGCGCTCGCTGAGCCAGATGCGCACCAGCGAGCTCTCCCCCTATCAGGCGCTCATCCCCCAACTGCCGGACATGATCATGGCAACGGACGTGTTGGCGCCCGCCGTCGACGCGAGGTATCCAGCCGAGCTCTCCCCAACCTGGATCACAAGCATCCTGCGCCAGCAGCTGGGGTACAACGGCGTCGTCATCACGGACTCGATGTGGATGAAGGGCATCACCGATCACTGGAGCCTGGCCGATGCGGCCGTGCAGGCCGTTGTGGCCGGCGACGATATCGTGCTGGCGGCGTTCGATTCGTTCTCTACGCAACGTGTGCTCGACGCGCTCCGAGCGGCCGTCGCCTCGGGTCGACTCACGAGGACCCGCATCGAGCAATCGGTACGCCGCATCCTGACGCTCAAGCTCAAGTACGGTCTGCTGCCGATCCCGCCGCAGGTGATCGCGGCGAACCCGCCAATCGCCAGGTAGACATGCCGATATCCACCCGTTCTATACTTAAGAGGGACCGCCGAGCTCTGGCCGCGGATAGGCGCGCGATCCAGCTCCAGCGCTCCGTACCGGCCGCTACGGCTGTGCGGGTGCGTCTCCATCGGGTGGTGGATCCCCCAGCTGTCGTCACGGAGGCATACTACTGCCGCCGTAAGAGGAGAACCGCATGACGAACGCCGAGCGCGACGCCCGACCAGTCGGCCGGGTGGCGGCCCTTTACCGCTATCCCGTCAAATCGATGCGCGGCGAGGCCATTCAGGAATCGCCCGTATGGTGGCATGGTCTGGTAGGTGACCGGCGCTACGCGTTCGTCCGCGGCGATGACGCCTCCGGCTTTCCCTGGCTGACCGGCCGCCAGGTCCCCACTCTGCTGCGCTACCGTCCGCGTGTCGTGGAGGGCGGCGATCCCTCCAGCGCGCCGGTATACGTGCGCACGCCCAGCGGGACCGATCTGGCTATCGCAAGCGATGAGCTGCTGCGTGAGATCGCCGGCCAGTATCGTGGGCCGGTCCACCTGATGCAGCTGAAACGCGGCGCCTATGACAGCGCGGCCATCTCATTGATCGGGCAGGGAACGGTGGACGCCATCACGGAGCGAGTCGGCGAGCCGCTCGACCCGCGCCGCTTCCGGCCCAACATCGTCGTGGAGCTGCTCGACGGCGGACCAGGCGCGGAGGACGGCTGGCTTGGCGCGATGCTGCTCATCGGCGACCAACCTGACGCCGTGCGCGTGCGTGTCAACCGGCAGAACGTGCGCTGCATGATGATCAATCTCGACCCAGACACGGCGGAGCAAAATCCCGATGTCTTGCGGACGGTCGTCCAGCTGCGCGACGAGTGTGCCGGCATCTATGGCTCCGTGCAGGCGCCAGGCACGCTGCGGATGGGGGACGTGATCCGCGTCGTGTGGGATTGAGCGGGATGTGCGGGCCAGAACTCTACGACTGAGGATCGTGCGCCGCGCATGGGCCATGACGGCTACGCGACTCGACGGGCGGCTCCGCGCTCGCCCCGCGCCAGGCCGGCGTATACGAGCGTGAAAAGCAGCAGTACCGCCTGCACGACCAACCCCAACGTCAGCCCGTGCCGCGCCGCGAGCAGCACCACCAGACCCACCACCAGCGCCAGGTAGGCACGCAACACCGGCCGCGCCGCGCGCACCTCCGTGATACGCATCAATGGATGGTCGGGCTTCCACCCCGCGTGAGTCACCAGCAGCACGGCGTACCAGACGAGCCAGACGGCCAGGTACAGCGTCACGAAGCTAACGAGATGAAAGCCCACCGGTAGCGTGTAGAACTCGCTGAATGCCGTGTCCGGCCCAGGAGTAAGCTGCTGAGCGATGTCTACCAGCCCGTAGAGCGGAGCCAGCGTGAGCGTGGCCAGGAATGGCAGCCGTGCGCTGAATAGCTGAATGTCGCGCCGCGGCGGCAGCGCCAGCGCTTCGTCCATACCGTCGCGCGTGGCCTCACGCTTCATCGCAATCCCTCCTCCACGATGCAAACACGCATCGGATGCCCGCGGAGTGCCTGGTCCTCCGCACCCCAAGCGCGGCTATATCGTATCCCTGCTGACGGGCGCGCGTGCTTCAGGAGCGGCGGCGGGACTCAGCTCGTCGCGCACCGACCTGCTGTTCCGCCGTGACTGCGACGCCACGCGAGCCGTGCGCTCGATGATCGAGCGTCGCCACCAGCGGGGCCGGCCATCGCTGACGAGCTGGGCGACGATGAGCCATTCGCCGCTCGGCGTGACCACGTGCGAGACCCCAGCCGCCTGGTCCAGTCCCTCCACCAGCGTGATGTCGCTGGGCGCCGCCACTGCCTTGGCCCGGCGCGGACTGTCCGTAGCCAGCGGCCGGAACAGCGGAGTGGCGCGCTCAAAGAGCGTCCCCAGCGCGACGCGCTCGACATCGTCGTCGTGCACCCCCAGGTGCAGGGCAGGGGTCACCGTGACAAGATCGCCCGTCAGATAGGGCCGGCAGACCTCCGCGCCGAACTCGGCTGCCTGCGCCGCCAGGTCGTCGACGTCGCGCAGCAGGAGCGGCACCGCTCCCGCTCGCAGGCGCTCGCGCAACGCCGCCCCTAGCGACGCGTCGCTCGCATGCGCCGGGTCGAGGGGATCGGCTGCGCGGTGGGCGCGTACCGTCTCGTAGAGGCCGTCCAATCGCAGTGCCGGGAAGCGCCGGCCGCCCACCACGAACACGTCGCGCCGGCTGGCCGGGCCGCTCTCTAGCTCGCGGTCCACCGCCGCGGCCTGGGCACGCAGCCGCGCCGCGGCGGTGCGCAAGCGATCCTCGAACTCCGCGACCGCCGCCAGGCGCTCGTCAACAGCACGTGCCAGCGCCTCGATGTGCTCGCGACGCAGGGCATCCTCATCACGGCCACAGATCTCCGCCCACCAGCGCACATACAGCCCAACGAGCATGCGGCGCAGCCGGCGCACGTGCTCGATGCGTTGACGAAAGATCAACGCCGGCGGCACGGCCACCACGACGGCCAGGACGAGACTCATCAGCACCGCGTTCAAGGGCACCTGGCCAGCGCCAAGACGCAGGACCGGCAGGTGCAGCGGCAGCATGGACGCCAGCGCCACCGCGGCATACACCAGAAGCGGCAGCAGCATCACGAGAGCGGCGATCACCGTGGCGCCGGACGCCAGCAAATCATCGTGCACGGAGAGGGTGCGCGCCAGGGCTCCGGCGAGAGTTACCAGGCGCTCGGGCATCTCCGTCGGGTCGCGGGCGAACGCGGCGGCTTCGACACGTGCCGCCTCCGCTGTATTTTCCTCGGGTGGCGTGGTGCTTTGCCAGGCGCCCAGCGCGGCCGTGTCCACGGACACTGCTCCACCGGCCGCAGCCGCCATCGCGTCCACTGTGGGAGGAACAGCCGTGGCCAGCACCAGCGTCACGGGCGCATCGGGCTCGTACACCTCGTCCAGGGCGTCCAGGGCGGCGGGCGCTCGGTGCACGGCAGGAGCGGGAGCAGCAGGCGCCAGTGGCGCCGGCGCTGGGCGCGGCGTCAGATCACCCACCCCGGCGACTTCGAGTGAAAGCTTGCGTAGATAGCTTGCGAAGGCCGCGCCGCGGAAGCGCTCGCAGTCCTCCTGCCGCTCGCGCATCAGGATTAGCGCCTGGCGCACTTCGCGCAGATAAGCCCGCGTGCGTGCCAGCCCCGAGGGGCCGTCGGGTAGGTCACGCTCGACCCGCTCGGCAATCGCCCGCTCGCGCCGCGCACGGTCGTCCCCCCAGACTTCGGCGAGAGCTTCATGCCAACGCCGGTAGCGAACGCGCGCGCGATCGTTCAGCACCTCCAGGGCATCGGCCAGCCGGGCGCCTGTCGCGGACCGCTCCCGACCGACCTCGCGCCGCCCAAACGTGGCGAAGACGCGTGCGGGGTCAGCCTGTGTGCGGTCGAATCCATAGAGACGACTGACTCCATCGGCGCTCAGTGGCGGCGAGGCCAGTCCAACACGCAAGTATGGCGGTTCGTCGCAGTCCTCGATGGCGTCGCGCAAGGCCCGTATGAAGCGCGTGCCCGGGCCGGCTGCCGCGCGCCCGCCACGCCCCGCCTGCGCCTCTTCGTAGCGCTCGGCGTCGCGCACCCAGGCCTCCAGCAACTCCGCGCCCTCGTAGCTGGCACAGGCCACCTCGGCTTGCGCGCGCGGGAACGCCAGGCGCGCCGTCGCCAGCGTGGCGAAGCGGCGGCCGGCCTCCCCACCACCGCCCGGAACGGTGGGCATGGTCAGACGCAGGCGCTCGCGAAACTGTGCCTCGTCGGTCAGCCCGGAGGCGATCAGCGCGAAGGCCGCCTCGGCCACGGCGTAGCGCACGTCTTCTGGCTCGAGCGCGGGCACCACCCCTGCGGCCGGCTGACCGCTACCGGCCGGCGCGGCGTTCCAATGCCAGCTGCGTTCGTCATAGTCCTGATACAGGAGGCACAGAGCGACCGGCGGCTCCGCCGCACCCGCCGCTTCCGAGCCGGCCCAGCCCACCAGCGCATCCCAGTCCTGCTTGCGCGCCTGATCGTCCAGAGCGACTGAGCGTACCTGGTCCGTGGGGCGAGTGTCGCACAAGAGCGCGATACGCAGCGCCCGCGGAAAGTCGCGTGCGGCCACGCGCTGGGCGACGCGGGCGGCAGGGTGCAGCGTGCGTGCCGTCGTGTGGCCGGCCAGCAACACCAATGGCATGGCCTCGCCCACTCGGTAGCCTGCCCGCCGCACCCCTTCGCGCAGATGCACATTGGTGACACGAGCCAGTGCGGCAGCCAGGCTGGAGTCGAAGTCAGAGCGAGCATCAGGCCCCGAGACGCCGGCCGCGTCCACCAGCTCCACCCAGGCGCGCACGGGCGACGGCAGGCACGCCAGCAAATCCGCCAGATGGCGGCCAATCTGCCTGCCTTCGTCATCCAGTAGCAGCACGACGCATGGATGGAATAGCGTGCCCGTTCCAGATCCACTCACCCGGCCCACTCGCCCTGCGCCCTCCACACCGCCCTCCTGCCTCTGCCTCACTCCGCTTCAGCCCGCATCAGTTGTTGCCGAGGAAGCCGCGCCCCGGACCCGCGATCTGGCCGTTTCGGCCCGCTGGCCCATTCGCCCCATTCGCCCCATTCGCCCCATTCGCCCCATTCGCCCCGTTCACCCCATTGGCGCCGTCCATGCCGTGCAGCGCGGCCGCTGACTCCGGTCGCCACCCGAACGGCTGGCGCACGGTGCGCACGACCAGGTTACGGCCGTGCGGGTCGCCCAGGCTAGACTCCCACACCAGCTTCTCCGCTTCCCGTGAGGTGAAGACCGGCAAACCGCCCTGGCCATAGCTGCCCTGTTGCCCGTTGCCATACCAGCGCTCGTGGTGGTAGCGGAAGTCCGCCATGGCGCTGTTATCCTCCGAGTAAAAGTCCGCGACACTCGTCAGGCTGAGGCCGTGCTGGGCGTAGAGCAGCTGCATGCGATGCGGATCGATAGCGTCCTGGAGCGACGGACGAACCGCCTGGCCGCTCTGCCCGATGCTTCCCAGCCGGGTAAGGATGTTGTGCATCAAGTCTTTCTCGTGGCCGCGCATGCTGATGCCCAGGCTAGCCGTGACACGCAGCTGCTGCGTCCCGCCCTCCCACACGGTGGGGTTGTGCTTGATGAGCGGCTGCACGTGCTCCTTCATACGGCGCAGGTGCGTCGCGATCACGGTCTCGACAGCGCGCTCGCCCGTGCGGTCGCCCGGCTGCGTGCAGCAACGCGCCACCACCTCCAGCAGCGTCATTTCCTGCAGTGCCGGCAGATACACCTCGTCGCGGAAGTATTCGACCACCCGATCGGCAAACTGCTGTGCGCTTTGGCGCGGCGAGAGAGCCAGGGGGCCATGCTTGCGCACCGCCCAATTCAAGAAGTGAGCGATGTGCGGGTTGTGGCCGTCGGCGTCGCGATCGCCTCCCACTGACCCATGCAGGATCTCGTACAGGCGTTCGGTTGGCCAGCTCTTGCCACTGACGCGCAGCTCATCTAGATCGAAGATGTGGGTGCGGTGTGGGTGCGAGCGAGAGAGCCGCCCCGATAGCTCGGGATAGCCGCGCTCGCGGCTGGTCAGGTAGTCCTGCACCGCCGTGCTGGACAACTCCGGCACGAAGCCCTGCAGCGCGCTCAGCCGGCTCTCGACACGCGCGCTGAGCTGGCGCAGCATGTCGATCGTCTCGCGGCGGCGCGCGGCCTCCACACGCGCGACGAGCTGGCGATTGAACGCTTCATGCACCGCGCGCGCCTTGCCCGTCCGGGTCATCGGCAGCCTGGCGGCCAGCAGATCGCTCTCCAGCCGCGTGTCGCGTGTGGGCAGCCCGCGAGCGCCATCGGTCTCCTCGCGCAGCGCCGCCTGGTACAATCTGGAGCGCTCTTCCAGCAGCAGCCGCCACAGCGCCAGCGGGCCGGCACCACCTACCCCCGAGGGCGGCACGGTCGAGTCAATGGCCTGCTCTTCTTCCGCCTGCAGCGCCTGGCGTAGCTCCTCGATCTCGCCGGTGGCCCGCTCCACGCGCTCCTCCATCGCGTCCCACAGGACATCCAGCGCGCGCTGGGTCTGTGCGCGTTCGAACGGCCCAGGCGGCAGACGCTGCACGTCCGGACGCAGCGCGTCGCGCCACGGCTGCGCCCGCTTGAGAAAGCGCTGGCGCAGCTCGGCGCGGGTGCTGGCGGTGGCATCCTCGCCACGTGGCCCACCCGTGGCGCGCGTGCTGCCGCCGCCAGAGCGCCCACCCCCCGTCAGATCGCTGATGAGCGTACGCGCGCCGCGATAGGCAAACGCCTCGGCCAGCTCGCGCGCCGGCAGCACCACCTCCATGGGGCACGTCGTCCCGAACATGGTGTAGAGGTTGCGGTCGTCGCGCTGCACCAGGCATTGCAGATCGGATTGCAGCGAGCGCTCGTGGCGGCCGACGCCCGAACGATCGCAGATGCGCATCTGCATGTCCATGGCGGCGATCTGCGCCACCTGGCCCGGCGAATTCATCTCCGTGCGACCGAGGAGAAAGATCTCATTGGCGACTGGCTCGGCTTCCACGTCCAGGGGCATCGAGCCGAGCAGCTTCTGGTAGCCGCGTGTGCTGTGGCCGAGCACACTCAGCGCCATCAGCTCTTGCAAGGTCGCCACCGCGTTGCTGCGCCGCCAGCTGATCTCCTGCGGCGTCGCGGAGCCGATGTGCTCGGGGAGCAGGCAGTAGATGAACACCCGCGCCGGATAACCGTTGCGGCGCAGAATGTTGCGCACCAGCAAGGCCATGTCAGGCAGCGTGCCAGAGCCGGTGCCCCCACCCAGGAAGGCGACGATATTCACCAGAATGTCGCGTGCGCGCCGCTCCGTGCGCTCGCCGCCGTACGAGACCAGCGCCGAGAGCAACTGCTCGATGCGCGTGGTGATCTCGTCGACATTGGCGCTCAGCGCGACGTGGCCATTGTTGCGTATGCCGCCGGCGCCGTGGCTGTACGAGCGGGGCAGGTGCGGCTCGATGAGCAGATGCTGCACCTGGTCACGCGAGAGCGCGCCATACTCTACATCCAACGGCACCTCGATATGCTTGATCTCCACACGCGTCCAGCCGTCACTGCCCTGGCGCCAGGTCGCCAGCTCCGTGAGCTCCGGCGGCGGTGCGTCAATGTCGATATAGAGGCTTGCCACGCGACGCCGATCCTGCGGCAGCAAATCGCGCAGCTCGTACTGGTCCAGCCAGAGGCCCGCCAGCGCGGGGGTGCTCCCCAGGTAGATGTTCAAGGCGGGCGTGTCAATGCGCGGCTCGCGCATCGCCCGTGGCGCATCGGCGTCCGACCGCCCAGTGGCCGTGGGGTCACCGCTCTCGGCGCCCGCCCAGAAATCGCGATCGCGTGTCGTCATCCCGCACCCCCTCGCAGTGCCCTAAGCCCGACTTCGAGCGTCACCATGCGCCCTTGGCCGCCACTCAGAGCCATATGCACTCGCCCGTCCCTGATGTATTCGTCGCTCACTCTCCCTGCTCGCTGCTATCTCTCATGCATGTCGCCAGCGCCGGACCCGGTCACCAGCCATGCTAGCGGTGTACGGTCCGCGCTCGTTAGTACAGGTCATCGTCTTCGGCAGCGCGACGCCGCCTGCGTGTGCCAGCCGAATATCCATCGTCGAGAGCCCCATCGCGAGCTCGCGACCGGCCGCGTGATCCCCTCCCATCGTAGTAGTCGTCCAGGCGGTCGAGATCGTCGCCCCCGCGGGACCGTCTGCTCGTGCGCCCGCTTCGACGACGATCCCGCTGCGGTACGTCAAAGTCATCGGCGTCATCAAAGGCATCCGTCGCGCGCTGGGAACGCCGGCCTCTGGAGGCTGGCGCGCCAATCTCCAGGTCGTCCAGCGGGTCGTTCCCGCGCCGTCCACGCCGCCCGCGCGCCGGCCTCGGCTCGTCCATATCGAGCCACAGCCCGCCAAACTCATCTTCTTCCGCACGAGCCCGCGGCAGTGGGCGTAGCAGCGCGAACAGCCCGGCGACATGTCCCAGCAGCGACGTAGGAACGCGCGCCCCGTCATCGTAGGCGTCACCGCTCTCCGCAACCGCCGAGACCAGCCCGCCGAAGGGATCATCCCGCTCGTTGCGCTCACGCAGCTCCGCCCGCGAGAGATACGCATACGAGGAGGCGAAACCCTCCTGCCCCCCATCGCTGCGCGCTCGAGAGGTGCGGCCATTACGCCGGCCCAGCGTACCCAGGTCATCCAGATCGTCCAGGTCATCACTCAGGCTCAGACTGGCCTGGCGAAAGGTCAAGCTGGCACCTTCCAGCTCCACCGGCGCGCCGCCGGGACGGAGCTCGGCACCCCCGACCAGCACAGTGGCCCCGCCGGCCGCCCGTGGCTCGCGCACCACCTGCGGCCCGCGATAGCGCCGGAACCAGAGCTCGGCGCCTGGAGGCAGACCCAGGTCGGCCGTCCGCACACGATTGCGCCAGAGGAAGCGGCGCCACAACGCGCCGCGATGTCGCGCCACGTCATATAGATCGTCTGGACGGTCGCTCGCCTGGAGCGCGCCCGCCGGCGCGGGCGTCGCGCCGAAACGGCCCAGCTGAATTGCCAGCGCCAGCAGCAGCAAATAGATCAGCGTCACCAGCCACGCTCGCGTCCAGCCGCCCAGGCTGGGCCCCACGATGCTCAGCTGGAGCAGGTTCGCGGTCGGCTCCTGATCCGCGCGCAGACCGGCGAAGTCGCCGACCCACGTCACCACCACCCGGTATGCCCCCTGAGCGGGCGGCCGAAAGCTCACCGTATAGGCCGCTCCGTTACGCGTGACGGCTGCCGGAAGGGGCCGGTCGCTGCCAACCGCGTAGGCCGCGGCCTGGAGCGCGCCGCCTGTGTATGGCTGGCCCGCCAGCAACACCTGGCCACGCACGAACGCGGTGGGCTGGCTGGGCAGGCCGGCTAGCGGTGGGCCAGCCAGCCAGCTCACCACCGGCAAGCTGTACAGCCCGCTCAGCGGACCCCACGCTGTCAGCAGTTGGCCCGGCCCCATCGGCGCAGTAACCGCCGTGGGGAAATCAATGACGCGAAGGACGTAGATCTGTTCGCTGTGATCCCCAGGCACGCCATCGTCGAACGTCGCGTGCAGCATGTAGGTGCCAGGGTCCGCGAAGGCGAGCGCCGCCGTGAACGAGCCCGGCTCTGGCTGGCCGCTGGCATCGAGCCGTGGCTGCAGCGCCAGGGGAATGCCAATGCCATCGGGTGGCAGCAGCAACACAGTGAGGTGGCCGGCGGCAGTGGGGTCGGGCACGCCGGCCTGCCGGAAGTAGGCGAGCGTCACCGTGACGGTGCGGTGGGCCGGGTATGGCCGGCGCGCATCCAGGCCACTTACGGCGAGCGTTGGTCCAAGCGTGACTTGCAGCGGCAAGGTGTACGTCCAGGGCGCGAGGTCGGTACCGTGATAGGTGCCGGTGAGACGCACCGTCAGCGGCTGGATGCCATTGCTGGTCGGGACGTAGGTTCCCTGCCAGGTGCCCGCGTAGGCACTGAGGGCGATGTTCTGGCCACCGGCCGCGAGCGTGGCACGCACGCCCGGCTCCGCCTGGAGCTTGCCGTCCACTGTGAGCCCGAAGGCGACCGTCAGCGGCGCGCCTGGCACGGCCCCCAGCGAGAGGCCGGCGAGCTGCGGCTTGCCGTCGCTGGGTGCGAGTAGCGTCGGCAGTGGGAACGCCTCAAAGACGACCGGGACAATCAGGCTCACAGATGCGTCGTTGAGCTGCGCCTGCAGCGTGACGTGATAGGTGCCGCGTGGCGCGCTGGACGGGATGGTGACGCGCCCCTGGTAGTTGCCCGTGGGGCTGGAGCCGCCGGGATCAGCCAACGGCACCTCGCGGCTGGTCCGATCGGTTCCGTTGGCGGGGCCAACTGTCGCGGTGACGGTCACTGGCTCGGCGAGCACCTGGTCCTGTCCGTCGCGCAGCGAGGCGTCCATCGCGAGCGCGAGGCCGATGGGCAGGTGCTGGTTCGCCTGTGGGCTGACAAGCTGCAGCGAAAGCGTGGATTGCAGCAGCGCGTCCGTGAGCAGCTGCCCGGAGCCGCTGAACGAGAGCACCCAGTCGCCACGCACGGGAGCGTCGATCGAGAAGATCGCGTAGTGTGGATCGCTCTCTACGATGCGCGCCTGGCCCGGCTGTACCGGAGTATTGGGATAATTCCCCGGCGCATAGAGCTGCACCGCCACATTGGCCGAGTCGCGCACCACAAGCACGTCCATGTGCGCAATGAAGCGGCCGACGTGGAACTGGCGCTGGATCGGTCCTCCCAGCGTCATCGGCGCAACGGCATGCAACAATGTGCGCCCGGCATTGACGCGAAAGATGTCGATGAAGAACGGCTCCAGGTTCAATGGCGAGATGCCCGACACAGGTCCGTTGGCAACATCATAAGCCGTCCCGCCGGTGCTGTCGGCGAGACCGCGTAAGAAGTCCCGATCGGCATCGCCCAGCGCGATCGTATCGATCGGCCAGTTGTGCGCCGTGAAATCTGGCAGCTCCGTGTGGATAGTCGCGATCTGGCCGGCGGCGTTCGGGTCAGGCAGGCCATCGGTCAGCAACACCACAGAACCGCTGAGCGTGCCGCCCTGGGTGGCGCGCTGGAGCATATGATCGGCACGGGCAAGTGCGTCCGCCATGGGTGTCGTGCCGTCGCCGATGCAGTTGTTGGAGTGCGTGTCGAGCGCCTGGCGCATCGCGGCCCGGGCCGCGTCCGTGCTCATCTCGGCAGGCTGGGCGTAGTCCTGCGCGGTTTGGGAGTCCCCGGGCGCGCCCGCGGGGTGCGTCAGGCCAACGATGCCAACCCACTGGGCCGCGCCACTGAGATCGATATAGGCGTGGGCGGCTGAACAGCGCAGTCCGTTGGGATCATTGCCTCCCTGACCAGGTCTGCCCATGCTGCCACTCATGTCGAGCACGAGGATGGTGATGTGGCCGGCGGGGGAAGTGGCCGGGGCGGCATGCGACGCGTCTGCATGGTCCAGCGACGCCGCGCGGACGACTCCACCCGTCCCGAGGCCGCCCACCAGGAGGAGGATCACCGTGCTGACCGCCACTACCAGCGCGGGCACAGCGTGGCGACGTCGCGCGTCATCTCGCGTACGCACTCCCATCCGCGCCCTCCCTGAGAAACGCTGGCATGCACTCCATCGCGGCCTGGTCGATTATGCCATGCTGAGTCGCCGTACGCAAGGAATACCGCTTCCGATGGGACTTCCGGCTGCTCGTCGGGACGCCGCCAGAGCGCGCGTTGCCACGCGGTGGTGGATCCAATCGAGCGCGGACGACCGGATGTGGAGTAGACCGGTCCGCGACGCGCATGACCTCACTTTCCTTGTGTTACGAAGCAGCCCGCGAGTGGGTTACACATTGATCAGCCGCTGGCGTCCACTGCTCGTATGCATTGCGCTGCAGCCATTCGGGCGCTATACTGCGCGTGCCAGACGCAGTGAAGCCGAGAGGAGGTAGGTGATGAGGGGACGGCCACGCAGCCCCATGTCACGATTCGTTGTGGCGATGGCCGCATACCTTGTCGGCTCGATCGCAATCGAGTACGCCCTGCTGCTGGCCAACGCCGGTTTTCACCTGCACCTGGAGCGGGGACAGACGCTGTTGCCCCCCAGCCTCCCCGTTTTTGGGAACATGTCCTGGTATTCACTGATCTATCTTGTGGCGCTGGTCGGCCTGATCTGGCTGCTCTATCGAACTGGTGTCATGCCACGCGACCTGTGTGGCCGCTCGTCCATGCGCCGGCCCGCCGAATGGGACTCGTGTACGCTCGATCCACGCGATCCACCCGATACGGCCCGCCAGCACGACGAAGAGCGCATCCTCTGATGCCGTGCTATCAGGTCCTGCAGCCAGCCGGACCAATCCGCCGTCGCTACCCGCGGTCCATCGCCGAACTCACGGCGCCATAACAAGAAAGCCCGTCCACGCTGGTGGACGGGCTTTCGCGTACATGTGCGGACTAGCCGCGCAGACGTTCCAACACCTTGGGCTGGCGCAGCTTGGCAAGGGCGCCGGCCTCGATCTGGCGCACCCGCTCGCGCGTGATGCCGAGCTGCCGGCCTACCTGCTCAAGCGGGTAGGTGTGGCCGTTGCCCAGCCCGAAGCGCAACTGGAGCACGAGCCGCTCGCGCGAGGTCAGCACGTCCTCGAGGACCTCCTGAACCTCCTGCTTCATCGTGCGGACGGTGGCAGCCTCCTCAGGCGAGGTGCTGGCCTCATCGGCGAGCACATCCCCGAGCTCCTGCTCCTCGTCCTCACCAACCGGCAACTCCAGCGAAATAGGCGTGCCGGGAGCAGCTTCCAACTCGTGCAGGCGGTCCACATCCATGCTGAGCGCGTCCGCAAGCTCCTGCTCCGTGGGCTCACGCCCCCACTCCTGAACCAGCCGCTGGCGCTCGCGGCGCACGCGATTGAGCGCCGTGTTGACGTACACGGGCAGGCGGATAGCCCGCCCCTTATCCGCCACAGCGCGGCTGATGGCCTGGCGAATCCACCAGGTGGCGTGGGTGCTGAAGCGGTGCCCGCGGCGCCAGTCATAGCGCTGCACCGCGCGCATCAGCCCAATATTGCCCTCTTGGATCAGGTCGAGCAGTGACAGCCCGCGGCCCACGTAGCGCTTGGCGATGCTCACGACCAGACGCAGGTTGGCCAGCACGAACTGCTGCACCGCCTCCTTGTCTCCCGCTTCGATGCGCTTGGCGAGATCGATCTCTTGCGCATGACTCAGCATCGGCACGCGGCCGATTTCGCGCAGGTACGCGGTAATCGCGTCGACCTCCGCGGCCTCGCCGCGCTCGGCCGCATTGGCTACCGCCTGCACGCGCCGAAGCCGGGCGTTGCTCACCTCGCTCACATCGGGCAGGTCGATAAGCGGGGCACTATCTGTTTCCATGGCGTGGACGTCGCGCTCGATGTCCTCGTCTTCCTGCACGCGGGCCTCCTCCTCATCGTCGTCGACGATATCGACGTCCGCGGCCAGGAGCTGCTCCACGGCAGCGTCGAGGTCGTTCAGTTCTTCTATTTCCGGCGTATTCTCATCTCCATCGGCGCGCCGAGTCGCCTTCCCCTCAGTCTGTCCCTCGGGCGCCAGACGGCGGAAAACCGCTTCCAGCTCCGCGCGCTTTACATATCCGCGCCTCCGCGCCTCCTCAAGCAGGCGATCCAGCGCTTCACGATCGTTTTGTTGTGTTTGGGACATGGCATTATCCATCAGTAGAGCACACCGAGAAGCCTCTCCCGGCGCCGTGTCACACTTACTTCAGCACAGAAAGTCGACCGTGAGCGGATGCAGACACCCATCTGCCTTCAAAGGCAGAAGATCTGTTGCCCGCCGGACGGCTACAGCCATCGGAGGCGAACATTCAGGGTCCCTTCCGCGGGTCGGCCCTCCCCCCTCAGCGACATTTCTGTACAGACAATAGCGCACTGGCCTCGATGCTGTCACCTGTCGGCACGCTGGCAGGGAAACTCCCTGACAGAGACTTCTTCGTGAAGGTGTGCAAAATGGATGCCATGCACCGGGAACCGGAGCAGCATCCATCAACCCTCATGACTTACTACATATACTATACGTAGCGGCACTATCTTGAGTTACACGCGACGCATTCGCAGGCGGAAGCGCGGCCTGACGTCATCGGCTGGCGTGGTGCCTCCATTCCGTCCAGCGCAGACGAGAGCGGGCGGCTCAGGATACAGGCCTCGCCATACCGACAAGGCCCGGCAGCGCGAAGCTGGCACGGGCCATACATACGCGGGTCATCCCGCGTAGTGCACAACGGCCGATGTCTCGCCGCTCTGGCGCGGCGACGGTAATCGGCCGTGCACGCACAACCGCATGAGATAGCAGGCAGGATAGAACGATGATTGCCTCAATTTTGCCGGGCGAGCGGGAGGAGCGAAGAAGACGATTTGTCCCTCGCTGGATCCGCATGCGAACGCATTGATGGGGGT
>CAYQFU010000037.1:25353-30319 GCA_964416775.1 uncultured Ktedonobacterales bacterium | reverse complement strand
TCACCCAGATCTACGGGCAGCCGCCGCTCTCGCTCGAGGAGATCCACACCGAGTATTTCGGTTACACGCAGCAGCTGCGGCCGCACATCACGGACACGCAGGCCATGCTCCAGGATGCGCTGGTAGAGGGGCGCTCGATCATTCTGGAGGGGGCGCAGGGGGCGCTGTTGGACGTGGACTTCGGCACGTACCCATTCGTGACGTCGTCGTCCACGGTCGTCGGCAACGCGTCGACGGGGGCGGGGTTGCCGCCACGCAGCATCGAGCACGTCCTTGGCGTGTACAAGGCGTACATCACCCGAGTGGGCAGCGGGCCGATGCCGACAGAGCTCTTCAATGGAGAGGGCAACACGCTGCGCGACCGCGGTCGGGAGTATGGGACGACCAGCGGCAGGCCGCGACGCTGTGGATGGTTCGATGCGGTGGCCGGGCGGTTCGTGGCGAAGCTGAACGGATTCGACAGCGCGGCCATCATGAAGCTGGACGTCCTGGACGCCTTCCAGACGATCAAGATCTGCACCTCATACCGGCTGGGAAGTCGGGAGCTGCATGCGCCGCCAGCGAACCTGGCGGACATGGCGGCATGCGAGCCGGTGTACGAAGAGTGGCCGGGATGGCAGTGCGACACGTCGAGAGTCACGACCTGGGACGATCTGCCGGAGAAGGCACGGCGATACCTGCGCCGGCTGGAGGATCTGCTGGCGACCGATTTGGCAAGCGTGTCGGTGGGGCCTGGGCGGGGCCAGACGGTGCACCTGCGCGAGCTGAAGCTGTAAGAGAAACGCAAACGCCGGATTCCAACTCCGTGTTGCCCCTCCCGTCTTCATGAGTAGATGGGAGGGGAGCATCGCGCAATGGAAGGGGTCGTTTCACGTGCCACAGGGGTATCTGATCCGGCTGGCCGAGAAAGGGGACCTGGCCGATGCGCTGGCGGTGCGCATGGCGGTCGCGCGGGTAGATGGCGCAGACGTATCGGTTACGCCATCGGGGAGTAAGGCAGCTGTGGCGGCGCAAAGGGGTGGGGATGGCGCTGCTGACGTGGTCGCTGGCGGCCTCTCAAGGAGAGGCGCCTGATAGCGGCTGGCTGAATGTGGACGCGGAGAGCCTGACGAACGCGCAAGGCGCTGTATGCGCGGGCAGGGTTCCAGACCGTGAATGCCTATCACAAATATCATAAACTGGTACGCGTCGAGCAGGGCTGACAATCCGATCGAACGAGAGGAGCCCACACATGCCTGAAGAGCCGATTTCGCGCGGGGAGGCGGCATCACTGGCAGCGCGGGTCTATGCGCTGGTTCGCGCGTGCCCGGCGGGGCGCGTGACGACGTACGGCTGGCTGGGCGCGGCGGTGGGATACCCACGCGGGGCGCGCATGATCGGGTGGTTCATGAACCGGACGCCGAAGGGTAGCGATATCCCGGCGCAGCGGGTGATCAACAGCAAGGGCGAGCTGAGTGGGAGCTGGGCGTTCGGCCAGCGAGGGCGCATGCGGGCCTTGTTGGAGCAGGAGGGCATCGTCTTCTCGGAAGACGGCCGGGTAGACTTGAAGCGCTACGGATGGAACCCGGCGCGAGACTTGAGCGATGAGGAGCGGTCGCGGCTGCTGGATGGCGCGGTGGAGTCGCCGGCGGACGTGGATGACGAGCTCCTGGCGCTGCTGCTGGACGATCCGGCGTCGCCTTTCCGCATCGTGCGCCAGGGGCAATGAACCGGCCGCGTGAGGCTGGTCCTGGCGTAGGTGCGCGTCGTGCGGCATGATCGTCGCGTGGACATTCCGGGACATTCCGGGACATTCCAGGACGAGCCAGGACGAGCCAGGACGAACGAGGAGGGCCGCGCGATGGACGATGCGATGCCGGCTGCGATGCGGGTGGTGTTGGTGGACGACGAAGAGACGTCGCGCGAGACGCTGAGTCGTATCTTCGAGCAGGCGGAGATGGAGGTGGAGGTGGCGGCGAGCGCTGAGGGCGCGCTGAAGGTGTTGCGGGCCACGCCGGGGCGAGCACTCGTGTTGCTGAACGCGCACGCGGACGCGGAGGCGGGAGTACGCTTCGTAGAGGCGCTGGGCGCGGAGCCAGAGGTGCGCGAGCGATGCGTGGTGGTGGATATCGCGCGGGCGGTGGGCAATGTCGGAACGATGCCGGCGCGCAACGCGGACCGGGCGATCGAGCGGCCACTCAACCAGGGGGAGCTGCTGGCGCTGGTGCGCGAATATGTGGACCGCAGGGAATGACCGGCGGCGCCTATGACCGGCTGCGAAAACGCTGCGTGAGGGCTTCGTTGAGGGAGCCAGTGCGGTAGCCGAGCAAATCCAGGGTGACGTAGGGATAGCCAGCGGCACGGACGGCGGAGACGACCTGGGCGCGGAGGTCGGGATCGAGCAGGCGTGGGAAATCGACGGGATCGAGCTCGATACGGGCCACCTTGTCATGGTGGCGCACGCGCACCTGGCGGAAGCCGAGGGCCCGCAGAGCGCGCTCGGCACGGCCGATCTGGGCCAGCGCCTCGACGGTGACCGGCGTGCCGTAAGGGATGCGGGAGGAGTAGCAGGCAAGAGCGGGCTTGTCCCAGATAGGGAGGCCGAGAGAGCGCGCCAGAGCACGGATATCAGCTTTGGTCAGGCCGGCTTCATCGAGCGGGGCACGCACACCACGCTCGCGGGCGGACCGCTGGCCGGGGCGCCAGTCGCCGCGGTCGTCGGCGTTCATGCCATAGACGATGTGGGCGAGGCCAAAGCGGCGGGCGAGCGGCTCCAGATGAGTGAAGAGCTCGTCTTTGCAGAAGTAGCAGCGGTCGGCAGAGTTGGCAGCGTAGCGCGGATCTTCGACTTCATGCGTTGTGATGCGCTCCAGGCGCACGCCGATGCGCTGGGCCAGCGCGACGGCCTCCTGGGTTTCCTCCTCGTCGTAGGCGGGGGATGAGGCGAGCGCTCCCACGGCACGGTCGCCGAGGGTGTCGGCGGCCACTTTGAGCAGGAGGCCGCTATCCACGCCGCCCGAGTAGGCGACGAGAACAGAATCCAGCTCGCGTAGGATGGCCTGGAGGTGGGCGTAGCGCTCGCGCTGCTCATCCGTGAGCGGGGGCGGCGTGTCTTGGCCGCCGTCCGCCCATGTTGCCGGCTGACCGGCCGCGCCAGACATCCGCCGCTCGTCCGTGTCTGCCATCTTCACCTGCTCCTCGATAATCCTGTATTCACCAGCAAGAGTGTATCACAGACATTGGGGTGCGCTGCCTGGCCTCGCTGGCTTGCCTGGCGAGGGCCGGGCAGCGTGGTCTTCCAGGTAGGTCCGGAGCAGGGCGCGGGTTACCGCGGCCACTATGGGGCCACTATGCGGGACGCGGCTCACGTCAATCTGTGGTGGAATCGTCGGCGTCGGCGTCAACGGCGTCGCTGGGTGCCGCCAGCAGAACGGGGATGGGACCGTCGAAGCCTTTGAGGCGCTCCTGGCCGCGGCCCACGTACGTCACACCCTCGACATGCGGGGCGACGTACACGACGCCGGTGGAGACGAGGATCTCGCCAGGACCAGCCAGCGCGCAGAGGCGGGCGGCGCGATTGAGGGCGGCGCCGCGATAGCCATCCTCGACAGGAACAGCCTCGCCAATGTCCAGGCCGATGCCGACGGCGAGAGGCATGTCGGGATGAGTGGCGGTCTCGTCGGCGCAGCGAGCATGGAGGTCCTGCGCTGCCCGCAAGGCCGAGCGCGCGGAGGCGAACACGGCCAGGATTTCGTCGCCGCGAACCTCGACGAGTTGACCATCCCAGCGCTCGACCGCCGCGCGCGCAAGGTCCGCGAAGCGTGCGGTCAGTCGTGCCGCGACCTCATCGCCCCGTTCCTGAGTAAAGCGTGTGTAGTCGCGAATATCGGCGATGAGAAAGACGAGGATCGCCGCGGTCAGTGGTGGGCGTGCCGGTTTGGCCGTCTGCCTGCCGAGGAGGGCGTTCATGACTGGGGATTCCAGGTCCGCGGCATTCAAGAACTCCCGCCGCTCCTCCTTGCCCAGGCGGAGGGCATCCGCGAGGGCGGAGGCGATCTCCTTGGACGGGGCCGAGCGCTTACCAGCCTCCATGTCGCGAATGGCAGCGGGGGCGAGCCCCGCTGCTGCGGCGATTTGGTCGACGGTCAGCCCCCGCAACGTGCGGTAGTCGCGCAGCTGGTCCCCAAAGCGGGGGAGCCGATTGAACAAATTGGTCATGTCCGGGAACTGCATCGACACCCTCCTCTCAGGAAAGTGCGCGAGATCAGCGCATGAGCGTTGCGCCAGCCGGCTGATGGAGCGCTGGCGCAAAACGGCGGTCGGTCGTGCGTCGCTGTCGGCAGGGAGAGACGGCTGATACACCACCGGCATGCCGCGTGCCCGTATTGGAGGCCCGTAATGCGCGGGACGAGAGATGGGCTAGTTGTCCACGTAGCCATGTTCCCAATTGTAGGCGGGGGTGTGGTTGCGCAGATCGACGCCGAAGTCAATGTAGGCTTTGAGGGCGAGCAGAACGGACGTCCAGTGGGCGAGGGTCTCGGCGTAGTCTTCCTGGGAGGAGAAGCCGCGATCGGTGACGGTGACGGTGGTGCCGCCTTCGGGGAGGGCGGCGACTTCAAACTGGGCACGAGTGCCACCGAAGTAGACGAACGAGAGCATCTGGAGCGGACGGCACTGGACAACTTTGCTGTCCAGGGTGCGGCGATTGGGGAAGAGCAGACGGAGGAGGCCGCCATCCATGGGCTGGATCTCGGCGCGCTCGGCCCACCACGACGTGATCCCGCCGGGAGTGGTCAACGCTTGCCAGACGCGGTCACGGCTGGCGGCGAGCTTGACGCTCGCATGAATCTGATCGAAATCGACCTGCATGGCGGGAACCTCCAGGGGTAGTGGGGCTGGCAAACGCGGTACGGATCGCGAGCGACGCGGACGGCGACACGCCGCGGGCGCGGGACGCGGTGGCGCTAGTATAGCAGGTGCACGGGCG
>CAYQFU010000037.1:0-25253 GCA_964416775.1 uncultured Ktedonobacterales bacterium | reverse complement strand
TGCGAGGGAGGCAGTGAAGAGCGATCAGCCCAAGACGCAGCGTATCCGTCGTGCGGCCCAGACATGACGTCCATGTGAATCATAACAGCTTCTCAACCGGGCCATTCCCGTGTCTCTCCATCTGTGGATTATGCTGACTGATGGTGACAGGAGATGTTACACCGTGGCCAAAGCTATGGCACCATGCGCTCGGGATGAGGCTTGGTGCCATCGGTTGTCGCGAGGGGCGAGCACGACATGAGCGGTGAGGGTGGCGGCAGCGTGAGGGCAGCCGTGGCGCGCGCGCGTCAACGGCTGCGCAAGGCGTCGCTGGCGAGCCATCTGCGCGGTTTGTGGCTGCGCCGGCGGCTGACGCGGGCAGGCATCGTCGTGGTGATGCCGGGGCGACCGGGCGTGCGGGTGGCCAACCGAGGCACAATAGCGGTCGAAAACGTGGCGTTCTTTCCGGGCGTCCGGCTGGAGTGCTGGGCGGGGGCGCGCATCAGCATTGGCAACGGGACGTATCTCAACCGCAACACCGAGGTGATCGCGGCGAGCGAAGTGTGCATCGGCCGCGATTGCATGATCGCATGGGACGTGGTGATCATGGACACGGACCAACATGGCGTGGGGGGCGCTGCGGCGACGGCCAGGCCGGTGGTCATCGGGGATCGGGTGTGGATCGGGTGCCGAGCGCTCATCCTCAAGGGCGTCCATGTCGGGGATGGGGCGGTGATTGGAGCAGGAGCCATTGTGACGCGAGATGTGCCAGCCGGAGCGATTGTGACGGGGCCTGCGGCCAGCATCCGAGGTTATGTAGGTGACCGGGCCGGAGCGATGGCGAGTGCGCTGGGTCGGGTTGGATCGTTCGAGCGCGCTGGACGGTAATCCGGCACGAATGAGGCGTCGTTGAGTCGCGACGCCGAGCCAGGCGAGGGGGTTGAGAAGGGGTGTCGTAGTGTATCAAGGTGCGTCAGCACACTCCCTTGTGTCATGTCTTAACCGATTCTCAACCAGCCTGCTACGCGAGCAACATGGGGGCGCCCGCATAATGGAACGTAGAGCGCACGTTACGGATCCCTTGTAAGATGGCAGCCGAGTAAGGATCAGCCGATGCCACGTAGACAAACCGTATCCGAGACCGGGAGCAGCCGCGGCAAGACAAAGCGCGCCGTTTCCTCACAGCCCGAGGTCGTGATGGATGCAGGCACGGAGGCGCTGCAAGCGCCTGGTGCGGGAGCCGCGGCGGTCGGCAGTAGAGCTACACGACGGCGCGCGACACCGGGGGTCGTGGCGCAGGCCCCAACATCCACCATGCGTGCGGCACTGCCGCACGCAGCAGGAGAGACAGAGATGACCGACCGACGCATTGGCGCCGCGCGCACAACGATGCTTCTGACCTTCAAAGAGGCCATGGATTTCCTGCGGGTGAGCCGCTCGACGATCTACCGGCTGATGTGGTCTGGCCAGTTACGCGGTCACAAAGTGGGCAGCACGTGGCGCTTCTATGAATCCGATTTGCTGGCGGCTGTCGCCACCCCCGAGATGGAGCCTGTGGGCGCCCGGGCCGCCCAGGTCGGGGGAGGACAGGGCTGAGATGCGCTACCTGCGAACGTTCATCAAGCGCTGGTATCTATACCTGATACCACTCCTCATTCTGCCGGCGGTGCTGACGTATTACGGCTACACGAACCTTCTGCTGTATCAGTCCACAGCGCTGCTATGGGTGGACAAGCCCGTGTATCTGAGCAGCGCGGACTTTGGGTGGAGCAGCTACTTGACCCCCGCACAGAACGAAGCGGTGGGCATGAACGAGCTGCTGCAGAGTGAAACCTTCGTAGTGGGAGTGGCGGCGGATACTGACCTGGCGAAAAGCGTGGATCTCACGTCGAGGTTCGGCAAAGATGCCGTGTATAACCGGATTGCGCCGGAGGTGGCTATCGCAGCCACGGGTACGGGGTCGCACGTGCTGGTGGTGAGCGTGACGGACAAGAGCCCGAAGCTGGCGCTCCAGATCGTGCAGGCGCTGATGACCCAGTTCACGAGCGAGTTTCAGACGCACCGGCTGCAGCTAGACCAGGCGGCCATCGCGTTCTATCAGCGACAGCTCACGTCGATGCAGGCCCAGGTGGCGCAGGACAGTCAGAAGGTATCCGACTACTTGCATACGCACCCGGCGGTGCTGACCCCCCAGGGGGCGACTGATCCCTCTCTGGCACAACTGGAGCAGCAACTAACCCAGGACCAGCAGCAAGCGGGTAACCTAAGTACACAGATTGCGGGGCTGCGGCAGGATTCGCAGGCCACGACGACCGCCTCGCCGGATATCTTTCGGGTGCTCGATCCGCCGCAGATGCCGTTGGGGCCAACTCTGCCGAAGCGGAAGCTGTTGACACAGTACACCGGAGGCGGGCTGGCGGCAGCAGTGGCGCTCGTCGCGTTGATCGTGGCCGGGCTAACGCAGCTGGACCGCAAAGTGTACTCGATTGCAGACTTACGGGCGATTGGGGATGACATGGAAGTAGATCTGCCGCCAGTCGAGGCGATCCCGGTCATCGCGGGGATCGGTCGCGGCGAGCAGCGTGGCGACACGGACCGCGAGGGTATCGACGGCATTCTGATGCCGGTGCTGACAGCCCTGCCTCGGATGGAAGCGGCGCGCATGCAGCGCGAGCTACGAGAGGCGGCGACCGTGCAGGGACAGGTGTTGCCGGATGGCCCATATGAAGGGAATTATGAATGAGCAGCAAGCGGAGGACGGAAGCGCCGCCACGGCCGTTGCCAGCGGGACAGGGTCCGATGGGCCAAACGCTTGACTCGCGGCTCATGGGAGGCCAGACCGCGGCGCGGCCGGCGACAAATCCGTGGCAGGCGGGCACGCGTGCTCAGACGCCAACCGTTGGGCGTGTGCCACGGCAGCCGGCGGTGCACCGCAGGCGCGGCGACATGTTGCTGGAACACTTCCGGCGCATCTATCTCTCGATTCAGCCATTGGATACGCACGATGTCCCCCCGGCAATTGGGATCACGAGCGCATCGAGCGGCGAGGGCCGGACGACGGTGGCAACGGGAGTGGCCGCGGCGATGGCGGCCGATCTGGACGTGCCGGTGGTGCTGGTAGAGGTGGACCTGGCGCACCCGGGCATTCACCGTGTGCTGGGCATCGCGCCGGAGCCTGGTATCAGCGAGTACCTGCGCGGTGAATGCGAGGTGGCTACAGCGGTACGACAGGTGTCTGACCGGCTGTTCGTGCTGCCGGCGGGCAATGCGCAGGGTGATGCGGCGCGGTTGATTCGGCAGCTGACGATGGCTGATCTGCGGGCGCGGCTGGATACGAGCGGGGCCGTGATTGTGTTCGATCTACCGCCCATTCTAGATTCCAGCTACGGTGTGCTGGCGAGCTCGATGGCGGAATCGCTGGTGTTTGTGGTGCGCTCAGGGCAGACGACGAACGCACAGGTCAAAGAGGCGCTGAACCGGCTCGACGAGAATATGGTGCACGGTCTCGTGCTCAACGGCGTCCGGCCGCTGCTGCCGCGCTGGCTGGCGGGTAGCTGATCCTGCTCGCGTATGCCAGCCGCGCGAGTCGGACGAAGTCATCGTTCGGTGAGCTGATGCTGGGGGGCTGTGTCCGCTCCACGTCTCGCTCGCCTGCCAACCTGGAGGTATGCGAATGAAGTATATGGTAGGGTTCGTGCTGGTCTGCATGGTGATCGGGCTATGGATCCCGGCGCGCGCCAGACCCGCCAGGTGGATTTTTGGCATGACGGTAGCCTTGGTCGTCTTTTTCTGGATCTACCCGTATAAGCTCTGAGGATGAATCCCATGAAGTTTGCGCGCTGGTTGTTCTTCGGGACGCTCACCATCGGCCTGATGACCGAGATGCAGCCGCCCGTCGCTGACTCTCTCGCGCAGATTGGATGGTATCTGCATCAGGATCTGAAGCACGTTTCTCCGATCAACATCGCGTTCACCTTGATCGAGCTTTGTTTGATTGCCTGCGTGCTCTGTTGGTTCGCCCGCGGTCAGTTAGCACGCCGGCACTACCCGTTCATCCAGGGCCGCCTTAACGCCCCCATCATCGCGTTCGGTGCGGCCATCACCCTCGGCGTCCTGTGGGCCATGAGACAACCCGGGGACAATCTGGTATACGCATTGTTCGAGGTCCGCGATTTCGGAATCCTCATCTGTGTGTACTTCCTGATAGGCATGCTCGTACGCGACGAGCGTGACCTCTCGACGCTGGTCTGGTGCGTGCTGATCGCCTGCATGGTCCTCGCGCTCGAGAACATCTATCGCTTCTTCTTCATTCTGACCCCCGTGACCATGAGCGACCTGTCGTATGACCATAACGATTCGCTGATCCTGGCCTTCGGCGTCGTGCTCTCCGCAGCGCTGTTGGCGTTTGGTGGCACGCGGCGGCAACGCCGCTTCGCGTGTTTGCTGATCCCGATCACTATTGTGTGTATGGGCGTGATGCAACGGCGGGCGGCGTTTGCCATCTTACCGATTGGCCTCATCGGACTGGCGATCATTTTCTATCGCCTGCGCCCCAAGCAATTCTGGCGTGTCGTTCCGGCGCTCACGCTGGTGCTGGGGCTGTATACTGCCGCGTTCTGGAATAACCAGGGGGTGTTCGGGCAACCGGTACGCGCATTTCGGTCACAGATTTCGCCCGACCCGCGCGATGCTGCCTCGAACCTGTACCGGGTCATCGAGCACCTGGACATTGTGATGAACATCCAGTCCTCGCCGGTCATGGGATTGGGCTTTGGTCAGAAGTACACCTTCTACTATCCCCTGCCGGATCTGAGCTTCTGGCAGTTTTGGCACTACACGAGCCACAACGCGGTGATCTGGGTCTGGATGGACGGCGGCGTTCCAGCGTTCTTCACATTCTTCTGGCTACTCGGCAGCGGCGCGTACCAGGGCGCGCAAGAGATTGCCGTGCGCCGTGAGGCGTGGTCCCTCAGTCGGCTCCGCTTGCGCCGTCGGCGCCGCCGCTCGCGAGACGCCAAGGCATCCACTCGGACAAGAGCAACTCATGAGACAACCCCCGACCCCCCGGTGACCGCTCCGTGGGATACAGCCGCCCATAGGCGGCCGCACGGGCGTAGCGAATCAAAGACTACGCCCACGAGCGGAAGCGCCATCGCCCTAATTGCGGCGGGAGTCTGCCTGATCGGCATGCAAGTCGCCTTCTCTTATGTAGACCTGGGATTGTCAGCGGACCGTACAATGCTGCTGCTGGGGACGCTCCTGGGTGTGATGGGCCGCACGTACGTATCGGCCTCGACGCGCCAGCGCCGCAAGCTAGGGGTCAGAAGCGTTCCCTCGTCCGATCAGGATACTCAGCCCGCCTCCACAGACGAGACGACGGCACCTGACCCAGTCCCAGCGGGCATGCGCGCGGCCACAGCACTCCTATCCAGCATCCGTCCAGTGTCAGATGAGGAGCGAGCCCGCAGCATACGTATGAGTCGGGCCGCATGGAGTGAGGACCGAACCCACGGAGCGCATCGGCCCGACATGCGCGGCCCCAATGGTCACCAGCGGGCGAACGTTGCAGTACGGGACGCGGAAGATGCGACTCCGCCGGTAGAATAAGTGGATCCCACCAACCAGGACGACATCACCACCCAAGCTTACCTATGCGGTCGTCTCATGGCAACGCGCGGGGACGCTGCTGATCCGGAACACAACTCACGACGATATGTGATGTGAGATCGGGAATGGCTTATCAAGCGCTGGGCTGATGACGGCGTGCAGGCGCACAAACTCGGCGAGGGTTTCTCGGGCCGGTGGCAGTAGACGATGAGCTCGACATCCAGGTCTACACATCCAGGTCTACCAGGAAGATGTTCGGGCCGTAGTGCCGAACATGTTCGATCTAGCAGAAGCATGCGCTGGTTGACGCTCGTTTCGCGGACCGCGCTTGCGCCGGAAGCGCTGCTTCAGTCCACTCCAGCAGTCGACCGCGCATGTTCTGGCGTCGCCTGGTGCTGACGCGTAGGGCCTGCCCCACCAACAGCAGCTGGGCCAGAGACTGAGAGAGGTGGCCATTGCGTGAGCATCGGCCAGAGGTCAAGCGATGCGAGCATCACTAATGGAGTCAGTTGGAGAATGAGCCGCACTGAAGCCACCTGAATCTCGGTATGCACCTCTACAGGATTGACTGCCATGGCAGCGACATCGACGAGACACTGCATACCCACCAGAGCGACGAGAAACCACGTGCGACGCGGTACCGTCCGAAGCTGATGTCGGGCTTGGTGTCGGGACAAGAACCCTCGCGTGACCGCGATGCCTAGCAGGGCAACTACAGGCAGCCAATAATAGACTGCGCGTTCGGTGAATCCAAGCCATGCCACCACGATGGAAGATATGAGGGAATGCGCCGCGAGACCACGTTGGCCCACCAGTAATTCCACCGGCGCATAGACGAGCTTTATCACCAGTCCCGGAACCATGGTGAGCAGACAGGGTAGGCCAAGCCAGATCATCCCATGGGCTAACCGACGCAGCCGCTGTGTGCTCGGCTGCCATGAGTACAGCCACAAGAACAACGCGGCCGCAAGGATGCTCAATGGCAATCCTTCTTCTTTGATCAATGGAAGCGCGCCGAGTAACACACCAGCGCCGATGAGCTCGCTGTCGGAGGTGGAATGCGAGAGCCTGCGCCACAGCAGTGCGCTGCCCATCAACAGAAAGGCGCCCAGAGGCATATCGGTGAAGCTGCCCGCAAGTGCGCTGGTGGTGAACGGGAAGGCGCAGACGGCAAAGGCCGCCGTGAGCCACAGTGCAACGGGCCGCGCGCTAACGCCCCTCACCGTCCAAAAGAACATGGCAAGAGCAGCTACATATAGCGCCGGCCATAGGAGCAACGACACATGCTCGTTTACGCCGCCAATCCACAAGTACAACCAGGTGACAGTCAGCGGAATCAACGGCGGATGCGCCGGAATGGTGAACAGTAAGTCTTGAGCATTCATGGACTGCCGGTAGTAGGGTGCGACGGAGAGATCATGATAGAATGCCTGAGCCTTAAAATAGTAGAAATTGAAGCCATCGCTAAATGGCAGGTGGTACGCAGCCGTGCCGACGACGACCATGATCGTCAGCGCAAGGACTCCGCCCGCCACAACCTCTTCCACGCGCATCGTACGGAGCTCGCGGCGTAGAGTCTGAAGTGGATGTATGGCGTGACGAAAATCGCCGATTGGTTGGCATCCCGCCAATAGTAGAGCGCATGCCAATACCAGCCATGGCGCACAGAGCAGGGTAAGTGACCAGGTTTGCCCGGCCAGTGACAGGCACAACATTTCGACGCTGATGGCTATGCACCCGATCGGTAAGCCGAGGAATGCGGCGAGTGGCATGCGCACTCGCATCCGTCCGAGCAGCATGATGAGAGTGATGAGCATGAAACCAATGCCCCACAGGCAGATGAGCCCCAATAGAACACGTATCAGTGACATCACAGTGACGGAACCAGGCGGTTGTGGCGCTGCGCTCGCGAGTGCTGCCCGTGCTCCTCGCGCACGAGACGACACGGCGTACAGTGCCCCCCGGTCGCCAGCTGCGTCCGCATACGAACACACCAGAATGGCAGAGCCACCCGCTGAGATACGCTCACCTGCTGCTTGCGCCGTATCGCGTGCGGATACTGACCGGAAAGCGCGTTGTGCCCAGATGGCGACATAATCCTGGGCAACGTGGCCAGCAGTCCAGTTCGCGGCGACACTTGGCATGGTAGTTACGGCATGGGGATAGAGCGCATACATGAATGCGATCGTATTGGATGAATCGATTGCTGCCTGCGCGGGACTCGAGGTGCCGGATCCCAGCGGGGAGCCGTCGGTCGGATCTACCAGCAGCACCGAGGCGTTGGCCAGCAGGTGCGGTGCACACTGATGGGCAAACCCGTACACAGGCGACCACTCGCCGTTTCGCTGCGCGACTTCGTGAGAGGACGTATACGCCGTTATGGCAGATAGGCTTGTGAGGATGCGACCGAAACCGAACGTGCCGAAGATCACCCACACGAGCACACAGAGACGAGTGGTCCAACGCAATTTGCTCCACGATCGATAGAGTGACACCAGCCAGTTCACGATTCGCCCCCCAGTCGCCGCCACCTGCCGCAGATGAGTTGTGGGCACAGCCTCAGTCGAGAGCATGTAGCCATGAGTGCCCGTGGTATCAGGCGCATGATGCGCGGCACAGGCGCCTGATGCACGCGGCACTCACTCGCATCGCGTCGCTATGACTTTGTAGAAGCCGGTAGCGCGTAGATCGTGATGACTGGCATGATGGCTGGCATACCGGCATCGTCGAACTCCGGGTCAGGTGGGGGGCTGAATTGGGCCACTACCTTGCCTTGCGCGCGAAGGTCGGCATAGAACCGTTCCTCCACGGCTCTGTCGACGCCTGACGCATAGGAGTTCGCGCTGCTCAGGACCACGTACCGCACGCCCTCGGCGCGCAGGGTCGCCAGATCATACACCCAGGGCACGTCGGGGTAGAGCGGGCGCGCATGATAATAGCGATCTACCGCCTGGCGTATAACTACCTTATTGGCCGGTATGTCCTGCTCCAGCTTCGTCAACTGGCTCGTGGTCATAATCGGTGCCGTGAGGAAGTAGCGATCGAACAGTGGCTGGATGGCGATGGTCATCTGGGAGGGCACGTGCGCATCGAACCAGTCCACCGCCTGGGTGCGCGTGTCCGTTGAGAGCAGATAGGCGTCGTAACGTAGCGAAAAGACCGCCGGAGGAAGCACCAGGACGAGCATCACCACGGCCAGTGCAACCGCCATCGGCACCCTGGATCCTATGCGCGCACGAGGGACGAATCGCTTCCACACGTCCGGCACTCGGCTCGCGCACCAACATGCCATCGCCGCGGCGCTGAGTGCCAGGAAGGGCTGGAGCGAGACGAGCCAGCGGTCCCACAACTGGCGGGCGCTACCGATGACCAGGAAGAAGAGCACGGGATACGCCGCCAGCAGGATGAGCTGCTTGCGCCGCTCGCCCCGCGTGCGCACGATGGCGACGAAGCCGATGAGGGCCGCGAGGTAAGCAGGCCAGCCGATGCTCCAGGGCAGGCCGGTGGTCAGGTAGCCGGCGTAATTGAGCGGCGCCGTATTGGAGCCCACCGCATAGGAGACCGCGGGCTGAGCCACGTAGGCGTGCAAGGCTGTCCGCCAGTCCAGCAGGTTGTAAGGCGACACGATACAGAACGTCAGCAGTGCGGCCGCTCCGCCAAGTACAAGGGGCACAAAGTCCGCGCGGCGGGGCCACCAGCGGCCAGTTTGCCGGTGAATGCGAAAGAGATGCGCCAGGGCGAGCGGAATCAAGAGGAAGACAGGCAAATACTTCGTGGCGGTGCCCAGCCCAATCGTCACGCCGGCCAGGAGGTAGTCCCATCGCAGGCCGCGCGTGTAGACGTTCCAGAGCCAGATATAGGTGAGCAGCGCGAAGAAGGCTATCGGCACGTCATTGGTGATGAAGTGCGAGTAGCCCACGTGCACCGCTGAGACTGCCAGCAGCAAGGCAGCGAGCACGCCGACGAGCGGATTGAAGAAACGCCGCCCGACGATGAAGCAGATGACTACCGTCACTGCTCCTAGCAGCGCGCCCATCACGCGGCCGACGAGGTAGAAGGCGGCGGAATTGGTGAAGTAGGCCGCGCCAAACGCATTCAGGGACGGGTAGACATGCAGCAGGTGGCCGACGATGTAGAGACCGATCTCGGTCGCAAAGGTGACGTAGTACGAGAGGCCGGGATAGAAGAAGTCATGTGGGTTGAGGTCACCGCTTCCCATCCGCATCGCTCGATTGACGATGGTCGGCTCATCCCAGTTGTAGTGGTAAGGCAGACCGTAATTCGTGCCCACGACCCGCAGCGCGAAGGCGCCCGCGGCGATCGCAAGCGCGACCAGCAGCCAGGGATCGGTCAGGGTCGCGAAGATGCGGGACCGCCACGCGCGACGAGTGGAGACTGGAATCGGCCGGACTGAGACAGCGGGGGCTACAGACGTGCCATTGCGCGTGGGACGCGCCGAGTGGGCGACGGGGCGACGGGAACCTTGGGCAGAGGACCGGTTGTGAGCGGGTTGCGCGGGCTGACGCGCGGGCATGGTACGGCGACGCTCCTGGCTCATGGGCCGCTCCAGGACCGTGATTGCTGAGCCGCGCGGCCTGGCGGCCTCACGCGCCCGTCGATGCCTCGAGTGCTTGCGCCCCATATCGCTTCCCCTCCTCTGAACTGCTACTGTTTGGTGGCCCGGGTCGTGGTCAGTCGTGTGCCATCGTCACGTCGCACAGGTCCAGACCGATACGTGGCCATGCAACCAACTCTTCGCATGTCTTCTTGCTGTCTCCGTCCGGCGCGCTTCGGTAGTGGCTCGGTAGTGGTTCAGCTCGCCTCGCTGTGTACCGATCCGGCGCCATGGTGACCATTTCCATTGCTCGTCGCGTGCGCGGAACTATGTGTCCCCGCCAGCACTGCCAGGCGCTGATCCTCCTCAGGCAGCACTTCGGACTGCCAGTCGTGTCGCGACGGAAGGATGCGCGCTGGCACCCCCACAGCCGTCGCGTCCGCTGGGACATCGCGCAAGACCACCGCATTCGCCCCAATCTGTGCACCGTTGCCGACGTGAATGCCACCCAGCACGCGTGCGCCAGCGCCCAGGAACACGTCATCGCCAATCACAGGAAACTCATGCCGATCGCGCATGCCGATGGTGACGCCGCTGATGATCTGGCAGTTACGCCCGAGCGCACGCGCCATTATCACGGTGCCGACCGGGTGTGGGATGTACAGACCGGGACCGATAGGTACGGAGGGGACGATATCCAATCCGTAGTGCCGCAGGTTATACCGCATGAGCATACCGGGGAGCAGGGGAATACGCAGCCGATGCGCCTCGGCACTCAGGCGGTAGAGCAGTGTAGCGCGCACACCCAGGTAGCCCCACCATAACCGCGCCACCTGTACCCCACTCAGCGGCTCGCTGTCCCCAGAGTTGCCCAGGAACCCCATGCGTTTCCAGACGCGGAGATCCTCGGCGATCACATCCAGCAGAGCAGGTGGCAATCCCGCGGCCTGGTCGGCGGCGCTGGAGCGCAGGCGATAGCGCAGGCCGAGACGGCGAGCGACCTTCGTGGCCACACTCCCAATCAGCGCCAGATTCTCAGCCGGGAACACACGCAGCGCCAGCGCCGCGCCGAAGTACACCAGTGTGCCCACAGCAACTGGCACCAGCAGGAAGCGATCCCGCAGCAGCCACACACACACACACATGACGGCGGTCGCAACGGCTGAGCGCATCACCGGAGTCAACGCCGACCATTTCAGGAGGCTACGTGGGAGCAGTCTCAGTGCGACCACCGCCATCAGGGTTTCGGTCGCCAGCAGCGCATAGGAGGCGCCAAGAGCACCATTGGCATAGGTATGCTGGAAGTAGGTGATGGCCACAAGGTTGATGGCAGGATTGACAATGCACATCACCCCCATGACGCGTGCCCAGATGATCTGCCGATCCGACGCGACAAGGATCTGGTTCGCGAGAATGCTGATATAGGTGGGAAGCACCGAGAGGGCGAGGACGATCAAGATCGTCCCCGACGGAGCATATGCACTCCCGTACAGCAGACGTACAGCAGCGGGTGCGAGCATCACCGTTCCAGCCGCGATAGGCAGGCTCAAGCTGATCGTCAGCGTGAAGCTCTGGTGGATGAGCCGGCTCATCTCGCTGCGATCATGCTTGAAACTGTGTGACAGCGCGGGAAGCAGCGCAGTGCTCAATGTTGTCGGTATAAACAGCAATGCCGTGAAGAGTCGGGTCGCCGCGCCATACCACCCCACGACGAGGGTCGACGCCAGAAACGACAGCATGACCGAGTCAATCCAGACGTAGAACGTGAGTAAGATGTACGTAACCGCGAACGGTAGACTACCGATCACCAGTGAGCGGATGAGCGGCCAATTCAGGCTCAATCGGATACGCATGGACCGGGAGAGCCAATAGAGCTGAAGTCCGCTCGTCACGAGCGTCGCCCCCAGCCCGACGACAGCGATGTCCACCGCATCAACATGCGTAACCCAGAAGAGCGCCACGACAGTCATCGAAAGCAGTCCGCTGTTGATAATGCCCGTAAGGGCGGTAAAGTGCATGCGTTCGAAGGCCATAAGACCAGCACCCAACGGTCCAGCCAGGAAGGAGACGACCGCACCGAGGGTGAAGATGCCAATAACCAGGCGCGTCTGTGCATCGTAGCCACCAGCGACGGCAATGCCCGCCACGACCACCATCAACGGAATAGCCAGAATGACCCGCATGGTCAATGCGGCGCCAATATAGTCGGCAGCCCGTGTGACGTTGCTGGCGATCTCCTTGACCAGGAGGGTGGTCAACGACAGTCCTAATATCGCTCCTGCCAGTGAAGTGATGGCCGTTGCCAGGCTAAGCTGACCGAATGCGAAGGGGCCAATGGCTCGCGGCACGAGAACCAAATAGACCAGGCTGAACGTCCATGTGATCACCTGACCGGCCAGGAGGAATGCTGTATTCCTGACAATGACGGGACTTCGGCTCATCAGGCGACCTGTCTACCCTGTTTCATCCGAAATGCATAGATGCAGTGAAGTGACCGAGGGGGTGCCACTCACCATGTGTAGTGTACGTGAGCGCCAGCTTCAGGCCAGTTGCGTTGGTGTTAAGACATGGTTAAGCCTGTTGCGTGGCAAGTCCCGTTGAGACACCCGGCACCGCGGCGTGCAGAGCGTTTCGTCCCGAGCTACTGAGCGCCGACGATTTGGTGGTCGGGCAACCGACACTCAGGTAATTGCTCGAGGAGTGCCGTGACCGGCTCTCCGCTCATCAACCGTAGAAAGGCCTCGCGTCCACCTAGCGTGCGCGCCAGGCCGTCGTAATAGCGAAGATTGAAGATCATGCTACAGATCCCGTTCGTTAGCTTTACCTGACGCGCGGCATGTAATGTGGGGAGCAGCATGCCCAGGAGACGGCTGATGACGGCAGTCGCCATGGGGCGGCCCGCGAAAAGCGCCGATACGGCGCGATTGGCCCAACGGCGACGATGGTACTCGCGCGCGGCGAGCTCGAGCACATGTGGATGCACGGTACGCGCCAGCTCCACGTCCGCTTCGCCATAAGCGGTCGCCATAGACTGCCACGCATCGAAGGAGCGCCAGACGTAATGCCAGCCGCGCGCACCCGGTAAGAAGACGAAGTGCAGCCCACGGAAATGCAGACGCAGCCCCAGCTCGACATCTTCCGCGCGGCGAAACGCGGCATTGAACCCGCCAGTGTCCAGGATGTGATGCTTCAGCACACTGGCGTTGCCTGTATAAAACTGGCGGTAGCTCGGCCTCCACTTGCCGGCCATCATGTGCTCATATTGCCGGCAGAGCACGTCTTCTTCCCATGCGCCCCATGCGTTCAACCGGACGTCCGGTGGCGGCAGCAATGGGCCGATGGTAACGCGCATGCTCTGGCCGGTCTGCGCCTCCAGGTGGGCCTCGATGAACCGCTCATCCGGCATGACATCGTCGTCGGTGAAGATAATGAGTGCAGCGCGCGCCTCCGCGACGCCCCGGTTTCGTGCCTCCGCCGGCCCCGCATTGAATTGCTCGACCACGCGCAACGCATAGAGCAAAGTTGGTGCGAGCGTACGGCACGCTTCAGCCGATCCATCCACGTCGCCATCACAGATCACCACAACTTCGAAGGTGTCTGCTGGCACGCTCTGGCGCGTCAGCGCGCGCAGGACGCGCAGCAGTGAATCGCGGCGGCCGTGAGTGGGGATAACGACGCTGGCCTGTGGTGATGCCTCCACGGCTCGTCAACTCCTTCTGCCATGCTGTACACTCGGCGCTGGATCGTCACCCTCACGCGTCGCCTGAACATGCGGCGTACGTGCTAAGTGGTGGCGACTGGCTCACCCCATGTGCGTATCACTTCGCAGTATACGAGGGCTGTTAGGGCGAGTCCGTTATGCTGGCGTTGAGAGGCGGTTGAGGCCACGCCGAGCTCTTGGCTCATTGCGCTCCTGGGCGGATCCCGGCTCAACCCGCGGACCATGACGTGCACATAGCCATCTAATGCGTCGCGGCGCCTTCTACGTCATGGCTCGGCACGAACCCCGCCTTTTGCGATCGCCCTGTCAGTGTGCGTCGTAGCGTCGCTGCCGACCGCTGTGGCATTTCCAGCCAGCCTCGGCGATTCGCCTCGAAATACCACGGCTGCGAACGAACCAGAGGCGTCAGCGCGGGATGCCAGTAGCCGGGGTCCGTTCGCGCGAGAATATAGCGCCCGTGCTCGCGGCGGCCGACGTTGTTGCAGGCCACATCGTAGCCCGCCTCAGCAACTGCAGCGCAGACATCAGTGGACCAGTCTCCGTAGGGGTAACAGAAGGTCCGCACGGGGATTCCGAGCTGCTTCTCAAGCATACTTCGTGAATCGATCAGCTCACGGCGCACTGCGTCGCCAGGAAGCCGGCTCAAGTGCGGATGGGAGACGGTGTGAGAGCCCACCGAGAAGCCCCGGCGCACGACCTCCCCGAGCTGCTCCCACGTCATGAGCGGTGCTACCCATGAGTGCCCGTCGTCCCAGATACTCTGCTGGCCGACCAGACCCGCGACCATGAAGACCGTCGCGGTGAATCCGAACTGCTCCAGGATGGGAAGTGCCACGGTCAGCGTATCGACGTATCCGTCATCGAACGTAATGACAAAGTGCTGTGGGGGAACGCGTTCGCCGCGCACGAGCCGGGCGCCCGCCTCTTCGAGCGAGAGCGTCCGCCAGCCCAGGCGCGCGAACCATGCCATCTGCTCGTAGAAGCGTTGGCGCGTCGTACAGACATTCCAGTAATCGCGCGGTGGAAGTTCCTCGACCACGCGATGGTAGCCCAGGATGGGTATCCACTGTATGGTCGTATTCGAGGAATGCATGATCCTGATCTCCTTCCGCCGTAGTCACGCGATCGTCGATGGAAAGCCAGTCGTTTCCGCCGTCCTGGCGCCGGCGCGAAGCGCATGAACCAGGGATAGCAACTGAGAGGCATTTGACTGGGCATCGTAGCGAGCGCACGCCAGCCGCCGCGCCGCGACGCCCATGGATCTGCGCAGCGAAACATCGTCGAGCAGCGTGAGGATCCGCTCTGAGAGCGCGCGGCCATCATCCACGGGGATGAAAAACCCCTCTCGCCCATCCTCAAACAGCTCCGCGATGCCGCCGACAGGTGTGATGATTACCGGCAGTCCACTCGCCATCGCCTCGATTCCGGCCATCGAGAAACAATCCGCCCGCGTGGGGAGCACCATCATGTCAGCCTCTTGATACAGCCGCCGCAGCGCTGGATCGTTCGGACCGAGCTTGGTATGGTAGCGAATGCCGGGCTCCGGCTGGGCATCGGGCATGTGTGTGACGAAATCAATCTCGGCCTTACCGCGCAGGTGTGCGCGGTAGACCTCCAGTAAGAGATCTCCGCCCTTACGCGCGAAATCACCGCCGACGAACAGAATGCGCGCCGGCCCCGGCGTGCGTGTTCCAGTGCTATCGGCCGGGTGCCAGTGCTGGGTATCCACCCCAGGAGGCGACACGACCAGTTTCGAATCAGGAACGCCATAATCGTCGCGCAGCGAGCGCATCGCCCAGCGACTCCAGGGGGTGAACGCCGTCATCCGGCTGAAGCACAGGCGCATGACGCCATCGCGCAGCCGCACCTTGGCGCTGGAGCCGCCGCCCCAGTTGTGGTAATGAGCGCCAAACTGTCGCAGCAGCGCTGGGGTCGAATCACACGAATAGATGAGCGGCGCATGGTGCGCGAGGGCGCGAGAGTAGAGCCAGGGAAGCATTGGAATGTCAACCTGGGTCCAGACCACATCGGGATACTGGCCACGGAAGAGCGGCCCTGTCTCGATGACCGAACGGAGCGTGCCCCGCGTGCTGGTTGGCAGGAATCGCACGTGGCGCTCGATGAAGCCATCGGCGCGATATGGCACAACGTCAAGAGACTGCACTTCCACGTCACCCCGGGACTCTAGCGCCGCGGTCGTGTTGCGGCACGCCGAAATGCAGCCCGCGACGTGGGCCCCCACCATCATCATATGGTGAAGGGGTCGCCCGGATGTCCCCAGCGGGGGTTCCGCGTTCGGCGCCTGAGTTGCGATCGACCGATGCATGTGTCAACTCCTGAGTGCGCTCTCGGGGTCGGGATGGCTACGCGTATGGGCCTGCAGACTCGATCTGGATGCGGGAAATTCAGCCTCGATCTTCTGCCGCAGCGTATGCGCTCCATGACGGGCAAGCTGTCTGGCGCACCGTGCAAAGCACCTGGTCCCCTCGACGAAATGCCCCTGACGCAGATGTTCCGCTCCCCAGGTGAACCACAGGAACGGCAGCAATCTGCCCTCACGAAAACGCCAGGCCTGCTCGATGAGGGGGCGATACTCCGGACTCACGTTCTCCGGCCGCCACTTCGACTGAAACGTGCTTTCGGCCTCGCGCTGGATCGATGGCGACGCGGACCGGGTAATTGATGCGGAATGCAGACGCCGGCGCAACAGCTTCTGTGGCACATAGTGCACCGGACTATGGAGAGCAATGCGCATCCACAGGTCGGTATCTTCGGAGAGACATCCTAGAGACTCATCCCAGCCACCGACAACCTTGTATACGGAACGCCGGAGCACAGCACCAGACGGCACGACGACACTATATCCGAACAGTGAGGTCACGGATGTATTCGGGCTATCGTACGGCAATCTGCGCACGCCCCACCTAGCGGGGGCAAAGCGAGCAATACGGGAGTCACGGTACGCGTCGATCAAGTCGTCGTGCTCGTCGATCAGCGTGCGATCGGAGAAGGCCATACCGACCTCAGGATGCAGGTCCAGATAGTCGACTATAACCGCCAGCATGTCCGCCTCCAGGCAGTCGTCTTGGTCCAGGAACAACAGATACTCACTGTCCGGAGAGGAGTTGGCGAAACCAGAGTTGCGCGCGTTGCACCTGCCGCCATTGGCTTGCCGAAGCAGGCGGAGGCGCGGATCGGCGGCCAGGTACGGTGCGGCGATTGGTGCCAGCTCAGTGGGACTGCCGTCGTCTACGATGACGTGCTCCCAGTCGGCGAAGGTCTGGACGCGGATGCTACCTATCGCGCGTCCAATGTAGTCTTCACCCTTGTAGTAGGGTGTAATGATGCTGACCCTCGGCATGGCACTACCTTTGATTCATCCTATGACTGAATGTACGCCTTCGCCCATACCCTCGCCGTGCACTGGGTCTCTGTAGCACACATGCTGTGGATCCACCTGATAGCGCAGCGAACGCCAGAGCCCTATCCAGGGATAGACAAGCTGGCAGTAACCCAGGTACATCGTTTTGAGACTGCGCCACTTCAAGAGCCCCGCCCCCACCCGGCGCACGCCCAGCTGCCAGAGCCAAACTCCCAATAGGCGCAACCCATAGTAATCGCGGCATCGAATGTACTTCGCGAACTGCCCGCCCGCGCCGATACCATAGGCGCGCTCCATAGCGGCCTGGGCTCGCCAGTCCTTCCAATGCTTGTGATAGGCCAGCACATCCGGCTCATACGCAATTCGTTTGCCCGCGACCAACAAGCGATACGAGATATCCCCGTCCTCATTGCTGCGCAGGAGCCCACCCGCCGACAGCAGTGGATCGAAGCCGCCGACTTCCAGTAAGTCCGCGCGCCGGAACGCCATATTCCCGCCATGCCCAATGTACCAGGGAGGCACGCGGCCGACATATTCGCAGCGCTCGTGGCTATCTTTCAGTCCGACGTCTCGGCCGGTGCGTCCGCGGCGCTCGTATGGCTCCAGCCGGCCATATACCGCTGAGACATCACGGTTGCTGAACGCGGCTCTGAGCGCCGCGATATAGTTACCGTCCACGATGCAGTCGTCGTCCACATAGGCGACGATGTCGGTCGTGCTGAGGAGCGCGCCAAGATTCCGATTGGCCGATGACCCGACAGTTGCCGACACGTGATACCGCACCCGCGCGCCGGGCGCCATGAACCGTCTGACAACCTGTTGGGTCGCCTCATGTGTGCTCTGATCGACGACCAGAATCTCGAACTCTTCATCACGCTCTTGCAGATGTGTCAGCGCTTCGAGTGTCTCCTCAATCAGCGCGCCCCGATTGCGCGTGGGAATCACGACGGTCACACTCGGCGACGTCGCAGCGGGAATCCTGCCGGCATCTGTAGTATGGGCCCTTGGAATGCTGATGGATTCGGACATAGTGGTTGCTCCCTGGGAAGGACTCGTCACGTTCGAGATCGTTGCGGACGCCACGGAGGCACCTTTGGGAAGCATGCCGCTCTGCTCGATGCGAGCGAGGACATCCTCCACTGAAAGTTCACGCAAGCCCGCCATTGGGCAGTGGTAATCCAGACAGCCGCGCCTGGCGTCGTGTCGGTCACGGCACTCATTGATGTCTTGCCGCAGGGATGGCGTCATGACGTTGAGTACGATCGGTCGGCGTGCATTCCCGTCGACGTTCTGCGGGCGGGTAGGTCCCGCGAGCACCACCGAAGGCACGCCCGCCGCCTGCGCCACCTCGAAGACGGCGCTATCCACGCACACACATAGGCGAGCCCTAGCCAGCAGCGCGGCCAGTTGAGCCAGTGTCGTGTGGCCGGCGAGTGATACGGACGCGGCGTGCATGTGAGATTGGATGGCCGTGACCAGCGCCTGCTCCTGCGCGATGCCAGTAAACACGACCTGAGCATCGTAGGTCGCGACGAGTGCATCAGCGAGCGCGGCCCACCGCTCAGGCAGCCACTGTTGGCAGGCCCAGTCTGAGCCAGGATGGAGGACAACCAGTGGCCGAGCAGTACTAACCCCGCGCGCCACCAACGGTCGTGTAACAACTTCGAGGTCGTCGTCGCCGAACTCCATCAACGGCTTGATGGGTCCTGGTAGTGTCACCCCTGCCGCGCGCAGCAGATCGGCATGAGGCCGCACATGGTCGCCGCGCCAGTTCAGCTCTCCCAGGTTGCTGGTCAGCAGCCGAGGAAAGCGGCGTGCGAATCCTATGCGCTGGTTCCTGCCGACGATCACCCCGAGCGCGTGCAGCAGAGTTGTTCCCCACAGGAACGTGACGACGAGATCATAGCGCAAGCCCAGAACGCCAACGACACGCGCCAACTCGAGCCCCTTGGTGACGCGCGTTCTGAACGACGAGCTGCCACCTCGCGCATAGAGTCTGCTCACCACAATGCGATCGAAATCCTTCCACCGCTCGAAGACCGGCAGTGCCCCCGCGTCCACCAACAGCGTGATGTGTGCAGTGGCGTACTGAGCCCGGACAGCGCGTACATATGGGGTTATGCGGAGCGCGTCGCCGCTCTGGCAATCATCCACGACCAGCAGAATGCGTTTGGGGGGCAGAACGCTCATCGCGCGCTCCCATTCGCTTGGGGCGCCCGCCTGTGCCGCATGTGCGCCGTGTGGAGTGCAAGCAACACCGCTTGTATCAGCTTGCCCCACTTGCCGGTGTCTTGCGCCGCCAGGGCGGTCAGGACAAGCCTGGCATCGCCCGAGTGATGTGGCACTCGACACGTGACGCACGCTGCCGGGCTATGGTCGAGGAAGCGCGACACCGCCTGGAGCAACCCCGCCTGGTATGGACGCGTCATGATATCGACATGACATTCCCCGGAACGGGCCAGCGCCTGAAGACCCGCATCGGCATTGGCGGGCGCGAAGGGGTGAGCGGCCAGGCGTAGCATTGGTGCATCGGATACAGAATCACCCACGGCGAAGGCGAGCAATGCAGCTGGCGCCACGGCGGGAACGGGCGCTTGCAGCAAGTCAACGAGCGCCCGTAAGCCGGTTGCTTTATCAATGCCGACGACCATGAAGTCGGTCTGATAAGCGCCCGGGATAGGTCGGACTTGCCCTTCCACCGCAATGGAGCGAACGACCGTCTCTATCATCTCCGACGTCAAGCCACGCCGACCGTCCTGGGTCAGACGGAACGCGCGAACAGCATGTCGATAGGACTCATCAAGCCAGACGCCGGGCAGCTGTCGCAGCGCGTGCCGCACCGCGGCAAGCGTTGCCTGCTCGTTCTCGCTCAATAACACCGACGTGCGCCCGGTGACATGGTCATATGCGACAGCACCATACTCGGCAACACCGCCAGCTAGATGAAAGGCCGCACACCGCTCGACGACCTCGTCCAGGCTCCGGCCAGTGACGAGCACCGGGGTGTATCCATGGCAAGCTAGCGAGCGAAGCGCCTGTGTCCCGGCGGGTGTAGTTGCGGTGAATCCAAGCCACTCCGTTTCGAGCACGCCATCGATATCGATGCCGCAGAGAGGCCCGCGCACCTGCACCGTGATGTCAGCGCACGATCGCTCACCGAGATAGCGCCCAAGCAGGCGCGAGAGCATACGCAGCACATCCAGCATCGCGGCCATCGTCGATTCCACGGCCGCATCCACCGAACGGGCGGCGCTCGTCGCGGGCGCAAGCGTGGCAGGTGATGGCATCGACGGTTGCCGCAGCGTGCCAAGCACATCGGAAAGCTGACGCGCATCGCCCCACAGTGCGACCAATTGATACAACAACCAGCGCTCATCACTGCACGTCTGGCCTGTAAGGGCCTCAAAATGGTCGCGCAGTGATCGTGCGAACGATGCATCGCCACAGCCGCCGAGCTGGAAATAGGCCGCGGCGCCGGCGAGATCGAAGAACGCATCGTAACAGTACATATCGAAGTTGCTGAATGCGCGCTCGTCGAAGTCCACCTTGCGTACGCGCCAGTTCTCTTCGGGCGGCTCTGGAGCGAACCACTGTGCCGGCGCCATGCTACTATCAACCACCGATGGACGCTCGATGTTCGCTAACAGCATCTGTCTGGCTGCCCGGTGCAGCATTGGCCGCGCGAGAGGCGCGGCACGACCGAAAGCCCCGCTCAGAATATCACTGCCGCGTTGCCAGACTGGATGCCGGCCGGTGAGCCGAGGCGTGACGTCGGCACTCGGCAACTCCTGGCGACGCGCGGCCACGTATGTCGCGATGCGCTCACTGACGCGCGCCAGATTCGCACGCCTCACATCCTCTGGTGCGACTGTAAGCCGTCTCTCCTCTGGAAGCCATATCCGCCAGAGGACTCCATCGCGCTCGCCCAGAACAGGCGCCACGAAGTCTGCGAGCGGCAGCGCCACCGCCAGTGCGTGCCGGCCAAGATAGCCCAGGCCGATCCCCTTGGCATAGACCTCAGCCGACCAGCGCGCATTAGTCCCCTGTTCCACACACTGTAGCCGGTAGCGGGCCCGGACATGGCCACGCGTCTGCGGCATGGCGACCAGGTCATGTGTCTGTGGCGATTGCGAGAGAGGGATGTGCTCCACCGCGTCCACGGCGGCCACCTGCACCTCATGAGAGGCATTCAGCGCATCGCGGCATGTGATGCGGTGGTCACAGAGCAGCTCACTCAAAGCGCGCTGAACGGCGGCCGGCGCCAACTGCTCGTGAATCGCCCACTCATTCCAAGGTAGCGTGACTGCCTCGTACGTCTGCAGCACCGCAGGCACGTCATCACACGTGCCGAAAATCGCCAGCAACAAGGTGATGGCCTGCCGCTCGATCCCAATGCTCGTGAGCGAGCGCGCCGCCGAATCGATGGCCTTGCCGGTAGCCGGCGGATCGTCGACCAGCAAAATGCGCCCGCCAGCACGCACGCACGCCAGAAGACCGTCCACTTCATGGGGCAGCCAGCGCTGACCTGGACGCAGCGTCGTCGCGACGACATCACGGTAGCCGAGCGTGCGCAGAAATGCCGCGCACAACGGCGCAAGATAGCTCCCCGACGTGCGCACACCCACGACAGTAAGCGGCTGATCGTGGTCAGGATGGCGGTCAGCAAAGCTCTGCGCAAGACGCCAACAATCCTCGGGCCGCTGGTCGAAGCTGCGAAAGGCAGAGGGCAGGCGTAGCACCTCACGCGTGAGCGCTAACGGAACGCGGCGCAGTGACTCCTCCAGGCGCAATCCTCGTGTGCGCATTTGGTCAAGATCATGGGCTGAGCTTCCCCAGGCGCCATCAGGCGCGCTCGATGCGCCTGTGGCCACTGTTGCAGCCACCGCGTCCGCGAGCGACCGCAGCAGCTCATCCAGATCGCGCCGGCCGGCACGGAGGGCAGGCGTCGGAGCGAGAGAACTGCGTGCCTGATAGAGGGCCGATCCCGTCAGGTGAGCGCCCATCGAGGCAATTCGACCCGCGGGAGACGGCAACCGGCGCAGTTGCTTCGCAACCTTCCGCAGCGAAAACACATCGCGATGCAGGTAGTCATCTAGCATCTGACTCAGGCCGGCAGCCAGCAAAAACGCATCCAGCACGTGGCCAGTGCGGTTCGGAGGCGGCATAGACCGGCATGCCGACTTCCCAGACGTATCGTGTGCGGCCATATGTGCGGGCGCATCGCCGGATAGCGCCCGCAACTCACCCCTGAGCAGCTCGGCCACCGCGCCAAAGTCGTTGAGGAGGTTGCCGATACACAGCAGATCTGTTCTCAACGCCTCCGCATCTGGTGTGTGATGCGCTGAGGTCTGCGCGATATCAAGCGTCTTCGTCACGCGCGAGTTCCCCAAAGAATCACTCCCAATCGGCATGAGACCAACGCATCCGAAAACGGTGCGGTAATGGTTGGGGGAAGGCCTTCATGGCAGACCCGGTCGCTATCCTTCAGGGTATCCGCTGTTACGAGGGAATACTGTGAAAAGCTGGTTGTAGGTGAGTTGAGAAAGCCGGTTCGGCCGTTACCTCTTTGCTCGTACTTGCGTGCGCGTGTCTCTGACTGCACTCGCGGTATGCAGTGGATCTTGCTCTGTCGCTTCAGGAACTGGCTCCGCAGTGTGCCGATCCAACACGTCAGGCCAGAAGACCAGCGTATCGAGGCAAACCCGCGGCAGGTGCTGCATGAGCACGCGGCTGGGAGCAATGTGCTATTCCCCATTCGGGAACAGAACCGCGGGGCTGAAGGAGAACTCAAATTCAGGTTTCGTGAGCGCCGCTCCCCCCAGGAAGAATCCGGCGAGCACCAGCCATCATGAATTGCGAAGGATGGTGTCTCCATACCTGCACACGCACCTATCTCAACCTCCTTCCGGCGAAATTAACCGCATCCCTTGAGCGCAGCGGCCCAATCTCAACGGATTCCCAACGTGCGCTGGCTATGATCATGGCGTGCAAGCGCGGGCATGATGCGCCTTGATGCCGAGGCGCACAGATGCCGCAGCCTGAGCGTGATTGAGAGTGGGAAGAGGAGTACAGCTGATGCACTGCCCACAGTGTGGTGCCGAGGCGCCGGAGGATGCGTGGAATTGCCCATCGTGCCGCATCAACCTCTACTGGGCGCACCAGCACTATGAAGAGCTCGTTCAAATTCGCCAACAGCAGGGGCTGGAGAATCGGCCGAGCACACCCCCGTTCCTGATCAAAGTCCATGCGCGTGAGCTGGGCGAGCGCGCCGAGCGTGGTCTCAATGTCATGAACAAGGTGCGCAGCATCGCGCGACGCGTCATGCGCGGCGAGGCCACAGAGCTGCCCTGAGCGTGTGCTGGCCAGCACAGGAGCAGGAACGCTACGACATCACCGTTCTATTGTCCGCACGAGCTTTGTGCAATCTCAACCTGACTGCGACTGCGCAATCACTGCGCCCACACTCGTGGACCGGATACTTAGGCACAGCGCCTCAGCGATGCGGCCCAAGCAGGAAGTGGTTTTGCCAGGATGGCACACCCGAAGGAGATGCCTCAGATGGCCAGTACACACACCGAGGCGGACCCCACACTACTGCGGTGCAGCGTCGGCATGATGGCGTACAACGAAGCGGCCAACATCCGTGTCGCGATTGAGACCATTCTCGCGCAGCGTCCTGAGGTCGCACGAGTCGAGGAATTGATCGTCGTGGCCAGCGGTTGCACCGACGAGACGCCCGCCATCGTCGCCGAGTTGGCGCGCCAGGACGCCCGTGTCCGTCTCATCGTCCAGGAGCGGCGCGAAGGCAAAGCCTCCGCCATCAACCTGTGGCTTGGCGTGGCCCAGGCGCCCATTCTGCTGCTGGTCAGCGCGGATGTGCTTTTCAAAGAGGGCACGCTCGACGCGCTCCTGCGCCATTTCCGGGACCCTGAGATTGGCATGGTGGGAGCCCATCCGATTCCCGTCAACGAGGAGAATACCTTCCTCGGCTCCTCGGTACATCTGCTGTGGCGACTCCACGATCTCGTCGCGCGCGAAACGCCCAAGCTCGGCGAGAGCATCGCCTTCCGCAACGTCATCCCCAGCATCCCGATCGATACCGCGGTGGATGAAATCTCGATCCAGGCCCTCATCAGCCAGCTCGGATACAAGCTGGTCTACGAGCCGCGCGCCATCGTCTACAATCGCGGCCCGTCCACATTCGGCGACTTCTTGAAGCAACGGCGCCGTATCCACGCGGGCCACCTGCGCTTTCAGCAGCAGCACGGCTACACCGCGGCCACGATGAGCACCTGGCGCATTGCCAGGGCCCTGCTGTCGGCGCATCTATTCACCAGCCCGCGTGCCACTGCCTGGGCGCTCGGCGCGATTGGGCTGGAAGCCTATGGCCGCATGCTGGGCACGTACGATTACCTCCAGCGCAAGCCTCACCACGTCTGGCAAATGGCGACCACCACCAAGGCACAGATCGCCGACGCCGCCAACGCACACAGTCAGAAGAGCGTGCTGGTCTTCCACGTGGTGGGGTTCCACCAGTACACCCTGGAGTTGGGCGCCCGCGTCAGCCAGCTTATTGTCTACCAGGTCGCGGAGCAAGTACGTCAAGCGCTCGGACCCCAATGCACCGTCTCAACCGAACGGAGCGGCACCGTCGTCGCCGTGCTCCCACTGGAGCGCGAACAGGCGGAGCCACTGGCTCAACAACTCATCACCACGATTGAGGCCTCACCGCTGCGCATCACCGGCCGTCGCGAGGGCGTCGCGCTCAAGCTCGGATGTGGCATCATCGCATTCACCTCGGCTGGCAACGCGGAAGCGCGCTCTGTCCCGACAGGCGATACCGTCCCCGCGGCAGTACCGGCAGCGCAGATATTGGCCTGAGTGACGCCAGGCGGCCTTTGTCACGTCACTACTCGCACATGGAGGGGATCTCATGGGTCTAATGAAAGTTGCGAAGAACATTCCGGTGCTGCAGGCGTCCTACGTGACCGGCCGCCCGCTGATGCTGC
>CAYQFU010000036.1:24950-30464 GCA_964416775.1 uncultured Ktedonobacterales bacterium | reverse complement strand
GCTCAGCAAGCCAACGCTCAGCAGGCCAACGGGAACGGCAACGGCAATGGTAATACCCTGGCCATGGCGGGCTGTGTCAATGGGTTGGGCGCTTCCGCGTTCGGGCAGTTCGCCTATTGCAACGCGCCCCAATTCTTCGCCACCGCCAACCAGCTCATCCAGGCCGGCAAGCTGACTCCGCCTATGCTCGGCGCCGCGCAAGACGGCATGACCTGCCCGACCGTGCGTGACTTCTCTGTCGTCGACCAGGACCAGAGTGACAACGTCACCACCACCTATCTCGTCACCGCTAACGGCCAGATCGCCCAGAACACCGCCGCCAACGCGGCCGCGTTGGCTGGCCAGCAGGCAAACGTCCAGACGAATGGCAGCGACAACCGGCTCCTGGCCGTGGCGTTGGATGGTACGCTTGGCTGCACGCCCTGGCAGGCCCCCGACCTCGCCGACCCCGGCAAGCTCGCGCCGGCCCTCCCGCTCAACGAGCTGCAGGCGGCGATGTTCCAGCAGGCGCCTATCGCGACGGTGCCCAGTGGGGATCCGATGACGCTCGTGAACGGCCAAACCAACCTTGCCAAGCAAAACCTGTATCGTCAGGGCGTGGATCAGCCGCCGGTAGGATCGGCACAGCAGGCAAATGCCGATATGAAGGGGTATTGCCAGAGCCTGCTTCAAATTGCGCCCCCGCGCCTCAAGCTGGACATGGCGCTCACACAAGGCCAGCCCTCGCCGGCTGCCGCGGCGGGGAACAACCTGTTCACCTTCCTGGCTCAGCGATTCAACTTCTCCTGGGGTGCAATGGGTCTGAACTGCGCCGGTCTGCTCAACCAGCAGAGCCCGATCACCGTGCAGACCAATGGCAATGGCGTCGCGGTGAGCGCCACCATCAACGTACCGTAGTGTAGCCATCTCCCCCAGCCCCTCCCCAGCGCGACGGGGAGGGGAGCCGGGGCGGGCCGGACACGCGTCCAGCGTGGTCCGGAACAGGTGTGTTGGACGAGTATGAACAGATCTGGCGCCCAGATTCTGGCCGCCGCCGGTGCGCAGGAGCTTCCCGCTGCTCACACGTGACGGCCCAGCCGTGCGGCGGACCGCATCCCGCCCCGCCATCCAGGGGGATGTCCGTTCTGTCCGTTCACGGTGGTTCGGCAAGCGTGACAACCAACGCTCTGCCTCACATCTTGTACGCCAGTGTTTCCGCTGGGAGAGCATACACATCGGCTCTTGGACGGTCATATACGCAGGGAGGTGCCTGAATGGCGTCTAAAGTGTTCGCCCCACGGCTTGCCGCCGGGCTCGTGTCGCTGCTACTCATCGGCGCCGGCACGGCGGCCAGCCTGGTGGGGTTGCAAGTCCTCACTCCCGCGCTCCCACCCAGCGCGAGTGGCTCGTACACGCATGTGCACGGCGAGATTGTCGCGGTGGACACGGATGGCAAGTTCGCGGTGCAAGTTCCAGGGCGGCAATCCTGGCTCTGGATGCAACGCGCTCCTGACTCACGCATCTCGATGGCCCATCTGGACCGCCATATGAGTGAGCGTGCGCCGACGGACGTGCGTTATGAGGTTGGCCCGAACGGGGTGCTCATGGCCATGGATGCGGATTAGCGACGAGGGAAACGAGGCGCACGTTGGGACCTCGCAGAGAATTCAACAGACATATCAGGTATGACGAGATGACACAGGTGTTGCCCGTCTTTGATCCGGCGAGCACGTTCAAGAGGCCGGCAATAGGTCGCCCGGGTGGGTCGTCTCCGAGTGCCCGGGAGGCGCAGCGGGCGCTGCGGTCAGGTCGCGCCGACATCCTTGTCGTGGGCAACGGGATCGCTGGGCTCACGGCCGCCGTGGAAGCGCGCCACTACGCCCCCGACGCCTCCATTCTGATCGTGACTGAGCAAAATCATCCGACGATCAACACCCCTGCCCTCAAGCAGTTTGGCGCCGGACGGATCGAGGTGGATCAGCTACCCGCCTATCCGTCCGGTACCGAACGAGAAATGGGCATCGGCGTCGCCAACCTGCGAGCCGAGCACGTCGACGTCCGCGCGAACGCCGTGGAGCTGACGGATGGGCAGACGATCCAGTATGGTCGTCTCTTGCTGGCGACCGGCGCGCGGCCGACCGAGCTGCCGCCAGACTGTCCCGGCCGCGATTTCGATGGCGTCATGACGCTCCATACCTTGCGCGACTATCAGGACCTGCGCCGGCGGTTAGAAGCGGTCGACTCAGCCGTGGTCGTCGGTGGTGGCTACCACGCAGCCGAGACGGCCCTCATGCTGCGCCATCGGCATCTCCGGGTGACCTGGCTCATCCGTGGGCGCGGTCTCCTCTCGGGCCAACTGGACGCGCCCGCCTCTGACATTCTGGTGCGGCATGTCGAGCGCCTGGGAGTGGACGTCCGGCTGGACACCGAGCTGGCAGGCGTGGTGGGGCGCATGGGGGCGACCGCCGGCATAGTAACCGCCGCACGCGAGTTCATCGCCTGCCAGCTCGTCGTCGCCTGCATCGGCGTGCGGCCGGACGTGGGACTCGTAAAAGGAGCCGGCGTCGGCCTTGCCTCCGCGCAGGGAGTGACGGTCAACGGCCGCCTGCAAACCAGAGTGCCGAATGTCTTCGCCGCGGGCGCGGTTGCGGCCGTGCTCGATCCGCAGAGTGGTCAGCACGAGTCGCGCGGCCAGTGGTACTTTGGCTTCCAGCAGGGGCGGCTCGCGGGCGCCATGCTCGCGGGAGCGGTGGTTTCGCCGGGCGCAACCGCGAAAGCACTCGGCTGCTTCTGGCATGCCACCCAGATCGACAAGGTGAGCGTACTGGCGGCGGGCGCTCCCATGCTCACGGAGCGCGACGACCCCGAAAACGAGGTGCTCTCCGATGGCGCACCTGGTTGGTATCGCCGCATCGTCATTCGTCATGATCGGCTTGTCGGCTATCTTGCCGTTGGCCCACGGCAGGCCAATAGTCTTGCGATCAAGAGCCTCATTGACGAGCAGATCGACATCCGCGAGATTCGGCGCCAACTCCTGACCCGAGACTTCGATGTGCGCTCGTTCATGACCTCGCGCCAGCTCTTTGCCTTGCAGACAGGCAAGCTGAGCGCGACGCCCGCTCCTCCAGCCCGCGCGTTGGCCGCTGCCGAGGAGAGGTGGCGCTACTCCAATCCCGCGTAGCGGCAATGCCGACCGTTCACAACAGGAAGGTGACGCGCATGCACCGACCAGCATCCCAGGTGGCTGAAGAGCTTTCCGCGTGCATTGGCTGCAGCGAATGTCTCTCGGCCTGTCCGGCCCTTGCCGGTCCGCTCACGATCGAAATGCTCAACCGCCAGACGTTTGATGGGCCGGTCGCGCCGTCGGTCGCGCGCTTCGCGCAGAGCTGCATTTTGTGCGGCGCTTGCGTGCCCGTGTGCCCCGTCGGCCTGCACCGTGATGCCATGATGCTGTGGCTCAAGATGCGACTCCTGCGGCGAAGCCCGACCGCCATTGCCGCTCGCGCACGGTAGGGCGCTGCCCTGAACCATGCATGCGACCGAAGCTTACATCACACTGACACTATAGAGGAACGTGTGCGACCATGACCCAGATGCGAGAGAGAAGACTGCACCATACCCCTCCACGTGCCATCGTGCCTGGCCAGACCAGCAGACAGGCAATGACGAATCGGCAGACCGCGCTCCCTGGCCAAAGCTTGCCAGGCTACTCCTTGCTGGGGTGGAGACTCTCACGCGCTCAGCGGGTCGCCGCGCTCATCACGCTGCTTGCGGGTGGTGGCCTGGCCTACCTCTACTATGTCTGGTATTTGCACAGCGATGACGTTTCTCCCGACAGCGTTTATGGTTATGGCTTCGCCATCGCTGGCACCGTGCTGCTGCTCCTCGTCGGCATAGGCTACGTCATGCGCAAGCGCTGGCGCCGCCAGTGGTCCAGGCGTCTGCATACAATGCTCGCATGGCATATGGTGGGCGCGGTGCTCGGCCTTGTCCTCATCTTGATGCACGCCAGCGGCAACTTCAATCCCCGCAGTGGCACCTATGCGTTGTATGGTCTGTTTGCGCTCATCGTCAGCGGGATCATCGGTCGAGTCCTCGATCGCCTCTGCCCGTTGCTCGCGGCCCGCGCGGCGCTTCAAGTGCTCACCACGAGCGGCGAAGAGCGACTGGATGATCTGGAGCGACAACTCGGGGCGATGCTGAGCCCCGAACGCAGCCGCCGTCCTGCGCGTCCGCGGCCACGGCTATCCGGTATCCCCTGGGACATGGGCTATTACGATCTCGATCCTGATGTCGAGAAGATCCCGTCGCTGGTGGGGATGGGTACGGGCCGCGCTGCTGACGCCGCTCCGACCGCTCTGCGCGATGTCAGCCATGCCGGCGACCGCGGCCTATCGCCTCGCGAGGTGAAGCGCCAGGCGCGGGCGATCCAGTCGGCCATGGCGCGCGAGCAGTTCTTCATCCAGCTGGTGCGCACTTGGCGCCTTGTACATACCGTGATCAGCCTCGTGTTCCTCGGCCTGCTCATCTGGCACATCGAGTACGCCGTAACGCTGCTCATGAATACCGCCCATTGACCCTGCGAAGTGTTCACCGCACGCCCGCGAAGAGATCGCTCTCCGGCCGGCTCGACGCCACTCGGCTGCGCGCCAGAATGAACGTCTCGCGGCTCAGCACCATCGGCACCACGTCCGCTGGCAGCGACAGCGGGAACGCCGTCTCCGCCATCTGCGTGCGGTGGCAGCGGAACGAGGCCAGCTTGCGCTCCACATATGGCGCGACGTCGATATCGGTCGTGATCGCGCTCTCCGGCTGCATGAACGACGGCATTTCTTCGCCCTCGCCGCTCGCGCTGGCGTTGGCCTGCGCCGACTCCTGCGCGTTGCCGAACGGATCGGGTAGGCCCCGATCGATCAGCTGCTGGCGTAACGCGATCATGCGCTCGATTGGCCACGCGATGTAGTAGAGCTTGCTCGGCTGCCACGGCTCCGGCCCACCCGGCGCCACCGGGAACCGCTCCGCGTCACCCGCACCTTCGTACGCCGCCACCGCGATGCGGTGCGCCATGATGTGGTCCGGATGCCCGTACCCGCCGCGCTCGTCATAGGTGATGATCACCTGCGGCCGTTCCGCCCGCACCAGCGCCACCAGTCGCGCCGCCGCCGCCTCCACGTCCACATTGGTAAACGCCAGCGGATGCGCATTGGCGGGCGTCCCTGCCATCCCCGAATCACGGTAGCCCAGCATATACAGCTGGCCGATGCCCAGCGTCGCCACCGAGCAGCGCAGCTCCTCCGTACGCACCTCTGCCAGCCGAGGCTGCACTGCCGCCACGTCCATTGTCGGGTCCACGATCTCGCCCTCTTCGCCCAGCGTGCAGGTCACGAGCACCGTGCGTGCATCCTCGTCACCATACCGGCCGAAGACCCCTCCCTGGAAGCATTCGTCGTCGGGGTGCGCGTGAACGGCCATCAGGCACAGGGAATTCGTCTCGGGCATGATTGGCTGATCCTTTCAGTATCGCGTCTCAGTATC
>CAYQFU010000036.1:14907-24850 GCA_964416775.1 uncultured Ktedonobacterales bacterium | reverse complement strand
TCGCGCGTGTCACCGCTATGTGAGAGTATACTGGGCGAAGAAAAGGAAAGTCATCCGTGCCTGATACTGACCTGGAAACCCTGATCCGCGACGAGATCGCCCGCGACGGCCCCATCCCCTTCGCCCGCTTCATGACCCTCGCGCTCTATCATCCCACCCTCGGCTACTATGCAGGCGGCGGCGAGGGGCGCGAGCCCGTCGGCTGGAGCGGCGACTATTTCACCAGTGGCGACGTCCACCCGCTCTGGGGCTGGTGCATCGCCCGCCAGCTCCATGAAATGTGGGAGCTGCTCGACCGCCCCGATCCTTTCTACGTCGTCGAGCCGGGGGCGGGCCGCGGCCTGCTGGCGCGCGACGTCTGGGCCTACGCGTTGGAGCGCGCGCCGGCCTGGGCCGCGGCGCTGCGCTACACGCTCGTGGAGCACATGCCGCCCGATGCTCCCCTCCGCGCCGCACGTGCGGCACGGCTAGCGGATGCGCTGGCCGCGCTGGGTGCACCCGCCGGGGCCACGCGCTGGGTCACCGCGCTGGACGATGCCGTGCCGCCGGACGCCGTGGGCTGCGTCGTGGCGAACGAGTTGGTGGACGCCCTGCCTGTCCATGTCGTCGAGGCGCGGGACGGCGCCCTTTCCGAGGTGTACGTGGACGCGACCCCGGCCCGGCTCGTCGAGCGGCTGGGACCCCTCTCGCGCCCCGATCTGGCCGGCTACCTGGACCATTACCGCATCCCCTGGCGCCATTATCCCTCCGGCTGGCGCGCGGAGTGCTGCCTGGAGGCGTCGGGATGGATGCGCGCCGTCGCCGGCCTCTTTGCGCGCGGCTTCGTCCTCACCCTGGATTATGGCGACACCGCCCGCCGGCTCTACACTGCCGAACGCCGCCGCGGCACCCTCATGGCCTACGCGCATCACCAGCTTGGCGAGCGCCCGCTGGCCAATCCCGGCCGCCAGGATCTGACCGCGCACGTCAACTTCTCCGCGCTCGTGGAGGCCGGTCGAGCCGCCGGCCTGCGCACGGCCGGCTTCACTACCCAGCGCGACTTCCTGGAGCGCCTGGGCATCCGCGCCGAAGCAGAGGCGCGCGCCGCTCGACTCTACCCCTATGCCGACACCGAGCGCCACACAGATCGCGGCCAGGCGGACCACCTGCGCCGCGCAGCCTTGCGGGGCGCCGTCGCCACGCTGCTACAGCCCACGGGCCTGGGCGGCTTTCGCGTACTGGTCCAACACCGCGGCGCGCCGCACGCCGCGCGCCAGCTCACCGGCCTGCGCCCATCCCCCGCCGGCCCAGCGTAGCGGATCCAATCTCATCAGGCTATGGGTGACATCGTCAATTCGGCGGCTGGCTTGAGAAATGTCCCATCGTCTGAATGCGCCCCTCCAGCGTGAAGCCCCAATCCAGCAGCGCCCGCGCATCGTCAAAGCGCGCCGCGTCGGTGGGCTCACCCAGCACCACGCCGATCAGTCGCCCGGTCGGACCCTGCGCCGCGAACACCAGGCAGTAGCCCGCATTCCCCGTGAACCCCGTCTTCACGCCGAGGATGCCGGGATACTCGGGAGGGTATAGCAGCAGGTTGGTGTTGTGCAGCGTCAGCGTCGGGTGGCCGGATGTCGCCGGCAGCACGAATGCCGGCGTGGCCACGATGGCCGCGATGGTCGGATCCTCCAGCGCTCGCGCGGTCAGCCGCGCCAGGTCTGCCGCCGAGCTGTAGTGGCCCGTCTCGTCCAACCCATGCACGTTCATATAGTGCGTGTGCTGGAGGTCCAGCATCTCCGCTTCGGCGTTCATCAGCAGGACGAAGTTTGCCTGCGAGCCAGCCACACCGTCCGCGATGGCGATGGCCGCGTCGTCGCCGGAGGGCAGCAGCAGAGCGTACAGCAGCTCGCTTAGCGTGAACACCTCGCCCTGCTTCAGCCCCGCCACGCTGGCGTTGTCGCTCTTCGGCAGCATCGCATCCGCGCTCACGGTGATGCGCTGGTCCAGCTGCCCGTGCGTCACCGCCACGAGCGCCGTCATGATCTTGGTGGTGCTCGCCATAGCCCGAGGCGTGTCCGCGTTGATCGCCAGGTACACGCCGTTGGTGTCGGGGTTCATCAGATAGATCGCGGTCGCCGTCGTGTCCGGCGCCGCAGTCAGCGCTGCCAGCCCGGCGGCGGGGACCACGCCGGGTGAGGGCGCGGCAGGAGGAGCCGCCAGCATGCTGATCGCCCGCGTTGACGCCCGACCGCTTCCATCCGTCGCGCTTCCGTTCGGCCCCGAGCCGCATGCCGTCACGCAGCAAACCACGAGCGCCAGCAGCGCCAGGACGTGCGCCGCGTGCGGCCGTCCGCCGCGCGTCCGCGCCAGCGATTGTCGCATCGTCCGGCGACCCATGCGCATGCGCTCCTTCCATCCGCTCCCGATGTCAGACGTCGACGGGTGTGCCCCATGTCCCTGGCGACATATCAGCCCACCCCATGATACGAAACGTCCGCGCCTACCTCACTATAACGAATGCTGGCAGATTCGTGCGCATGTGCGCCCGCCCGCGGTTCGCCGATGGCTGCCAACGCGCCGCGGGGACGCGCATCGCATCGGGATCGCCCCCGCACGCAACGACCGCACCCCGAGGGCGCATGCTTCCGTCGGGCTCTCTCTGCCGCCACCGAGGATTACAGCCCACTCTGCACTCCAGTGGGGAGGGACCGGACGGCGGGAGACCACCCAGGGAGCCTACCACAGTTTCCGGCTGAGCGCCCCTGGCTTCAGCCATGGTGGGGAACGTCGGGGCGCCTGCTGCTTGATTATCCCACTTCCTACTGGGTGCCATGAGGAGATGCGCACGTTGGAGTACCGGCTGTATCCCAACCGCGCACAGCGTCAGCAGTTGATGGCCTGCCTGATCGCATCGCGAGCCATTTATCGAGCCTTTTATCACGAGATGCGGGAGACGCTGATTATATCGAGTCCGGATGCACCGTTGCGTCCGCGGCGGCCGGGCGCATGTCAATGGCGGGCGCATATCCATGCGCCCCGACGAAAGCGGACGCGATCACCAGCATCCAATATTATAGGCGGGGGCGCCGCCCTCAGGGACGGGAATCGAGGGGTTTGCCGGATGAACTGAGAAGCCCACGGCTTTAGCCGTGGGGAGTTGTCACAATCGGCGCCCTACGACGCAGAGCATGGGCACCGTGATCTCCAGCATGCCCCCACTGGCCGTAGCGCGTGCCTGCAGCCTGCGCTCCACCTCATTGAACACGAGCCTGCGAATCGTCAGGTCGGGGATGATGGAGCGCCACGCGCTCATGAAGGTGGTGTGCACCACCGGCGAGGTAAGGAACGCGCGCGCGTCGGGGAAGCGCATGCTGAAGCTATCCGTGACCATGCGCTCGACCTCAAACCCCGAGCTCTCCACTAATGTTCGTGCCTGCGCCTGCGTCGGCCGCCCGCCGATGAGCTGCGTGAGCGCCTGCATGTAGTCGGTCAGCTTCAGATCGCGCAGTGTCAAATAGTACGTGTCCAGAAACTCGCGCATGGCCGATTGCAGCGGCGTCGTCAGCAGTAGCGTCCCGCCGGGATGCAACAGCCGCGCCATCGCGCCCATTGCGGCCCGCCGATCGGCGAAGCTCGGCAGCCCCAGGTTACAGGTCACCGTGTCAAACGTGCCGTCGGGCAAGCGACTCTGCTGCACGTCCGCCACCAGGAACGTGACGTTGCGCAGCCACTCTTCGCCGGCCTTCTCGCGCGCGCGCCGGACTGCCGCTTCCCACGGGTCCAGTCCGGCCACATCGCAATCCTGCCCCAGATACCGCGCCAGCTCGACGGTGGGATAACCCGTGCCGCACGCGACATCCAGCACTTGCCACCCCGTACGTCGTGTCTGCGTGAGAAAGACGCTGAGCAGCAGCTGCCCGAACGGCATGGACCACTGTGGCACGATCACCGCGTCGTAGAGTTCCACGAACCCCGGATTGTCCACGTCATATTCGATCGTGAGATAATCCTCGGTCGCCGCACGCGCGCTGGCTGCCAGTCCCGCGGGGCTGAGTCCGCTCTCCCCCAGAGGGCGCTGCACGGGCAGATTCGCGGCCGGCTGCGGCGTACCTGGTGTGACGCCACCCAGCGCGCCCATCTTGCCCGTGTAGCCGTGGCGCGCGCGCGCTGGGTCCCAATCGTCCCAGTCGTCCGCTCCGGAGCCGAGCGGCGAGAGGCGCCCATCCCACTGCGCCACGGCACACCCCCCAACTCGGCCGCGGTCCACGATGGACCGCACTCACATGCGTGACGCCCCTGGCGTAGGCCCGCCAAAGGCTCGCCACTGGGAACTATCTTTTCGACACCGCTCCGCGTGGCCCAGGCGGCCAGTGCGGAGCCGGCCGGTCCGCTCACCCACCTTTGCCCGGTGTGATCGTCTTACTTGGCACGGCCGTCTTCCCCGCCGTCGGCGTGGCTGGCACTGGCGTCGGCTGGTTGGGCTCGTAGACCCCGAACGTCACGATCTGACCCAGTGTTGGGTCGGTGGTCGACTCGTCTGTATCGTTGGCCGGCCGATCCCAATAGATGCGGGCGCTGCCGACCGCTGGCTGCGGATAGGACAGCGAGAAGTACGCGTTCTGGTTTGGGTTGTGAGCGGCGTCAATCGTCACGCACACTCGCGCGCTGGACTGCAGCGGCAGATATCGGCCGTTCAGGTACCACCGGATGCACATGTCATGCGTGCCGGATGCGGCGTTGCGCACCTGCACCACTACATACACCGTCTGGTCGACCAGGAATTTGTTGGTCACGTTCATGGGATTGAAGCTGGCGTCGACGCGCTGGGCCGTCACCGCGCTGACGACGTACTTGGCCGCCGGTCCTGGCGTTGCTTTCGCGCTGTTCAGCACCGAGTAATCGATCGCCGTAGGTGCGTTGTTCACACCACTCCCGTGATACAGGCTCGACAGGTAGTTCTTGCCGAACACCGAGGCGACGCCGCACGAGGCCACGCACACCAGGATCAGACTCAGCACACCGCTGATCACACGCCAGCTGCCGAGGTGGATCTTCCGCTTCTTCCCAGTTGCCGGGATGTACACCGGCCTGCGGATGCCGAGCAGTCGCTCTACTTCTTCCGGCGCCATCCCTGGCACGGCCGGTACTCCGGGCGTGCCCATCCCAATCTCGGCAGGCGAGAGATCGACGCTCGGAACGAGCGCTCGCTCCAGATCAACTTCCTGATAATCATCGGGAGGCCGGCGATAGCGTCCGGTGGAGCGTGCCGCGCCGGCGTCGTTCTCCTCGTAGCCCCAGTTCGCGCCCGACGTGCCCCGACCACCCCAGCCCGCGTCGGATCCCCCGCGCTCGCCCCAGTTGGCCCCCGAGGCGCCCCGGCCGCGCGCAGCCGGTCCCTTGTCCGAGCGGGTCCGCCAGTTCGCACCTGAGGTGCGGCCCGGCGGTGGTGCTCCACAATTCGGGCAGGGACCCATGAGCGGGCGCCGTGCGCCACACTGCTCGCACTCCATTGGCTCTCCTCCTGTGCGTGCACGTGCTGAGCGGGCGATGGTGAGCGGCACACTGGACGCGTCACTCCAGTTGCTGCCGGCGGTACTCGTGCAGACGCACGATACAATGCTGAGCGCAGGCGGTCAAGAGAAACCGCCCTCAGCATAGGAGCAATGGGGGGCTGACGCACGGCCTGGCTCTATGTGTCGGCCCATCCCACGCGCCGCTTGCCCACCATCGTTGCCGTCATCCGGTAGGCGTGCTACCATTAGGCACATTCCACAGCTGCACAGCGTTGCCCGGGTAGAGCGGTCCGGGCGCGAGCGCGCTCCTCCGCCCAGTGGCATTCCACCGCGCAGCCCAGTGCCGCGCCCGAGGTGCCTCCATGACCGAATCGCAACGACACTGGCTCGACTTCCAGGCCGTCGAGCGGTTGGCCCAACATATCCCATTCGAGACCGATCCGCAGACCAAGGCGGAGTGCATCGAGATGCTGCGCGGCCTCGTCCTGCGCGCCGGCAAGTATCTCAACCGCCACGAGTTCGGCTTCGAGGCCCGCCAGGAACTCCAGCGCCTGGGCCTGTGGGACCGGCTCAGCGATGGGATTACGTGACCACGCGCCCCTCGCCGCGGGCGCTCAGTGCTGGCGCGGCTGCGCCGGTCCCGCCGGGCGTTTGTGCCGCTGCTCCTCGCGCACCAGCGCGTCTGGCGGCGTGAAGCCGCCCACGAACGCTTCGCGGAACGCCGCGAACGTTCCGTCGAGAATCGCCGCTCGCGCTTGCTCCATCAGCCGGACCAGAAAGCGCACGTTGTGGATGCTGGCCAGCCGGAAATAGAGCAGCTCCCCACGCTGCCCCTCGTCTTCCGAGCGGATGAGATGATGCAGGTAGCCGGCGCTGAACGTGCGGCAGGTGTAGCAGTCGCAGCTGGGGTCCACCGGCCCGCGCTCCGTGCGGAAGCGCGCCGCGCGAATGTTCGATCGCCCCTGTGGCGTATAGAGCCCGCCTGTGCGCGCCGTGCGCGTCGGCAGCACGCAGTCGAACATGTCCACGCCCCGCGCCACGCCCTCCAGCAGATCCTCCGGCGAGCCTACGCCGAGCAGGTGTCGCGGCTTGCCGTCCGGCAGCTCTGGGACGGCCGCCTCTAGCGTGCGCCACATCACGTCTTTCGGCTCGCCAACCGAGAGGCCGCCAATCGAGAAGCCGTCGAAGGGCAGACTGCCGATGAAGCGCGCGCTCGCGGCGCGCAGCTCCAGGTTCATCGAGCCCTGGGGAATGCCGAAAAGCGCCTGGTCGCGGCGCTGGCGAGAGGCGAGCGCCCGCTCGGCCCAGCGGTGCGTGCGCTCGGTAGCCGTGCGCGCCTCTTCCGGCGAGCAGGGATACGGCGGGCACTCGTCCAGCGGCAGGATGATATCGGCGCCAAGCAGCGCCTCGATCTCCATCACCCGCTCCGGCGTCAGCGCCACCTCGGCGCCGTCCAGGTGCGAGCGGAAGCGCACTCCGGCGTCGCTCACGTCGCGCAGGTGACCCAGGCTAAACACCTGAAAGCCGCCACTGTCAGTCAGGATGGGGTGCGGCCAGCGCATGAAGCCGTGCAGGCCGCCAAACTCCGCCACCAGCTCGGGGCCAGGTCGCAGCAGCAGGTGGTACGTATTGGACAGCACGATGCTCGCGCCGACTGTCTCCAGATCGTCGGGACCAAGCGCCTTCACCGTCGCATGCGTCCCCACCGGCATGAACACCGGCGTGCGCACCTCGCCGTGCGGCGTGCGCAGCACGCCCGCCCTGGCCGACGTCTCTGGGCAGCGTGCCACTACGGAAAACGAAAGCGGTGCCTCGTCGCCGGTCGCGCCGTGCTCCGCCGCTGCTGGATTGGTTTGAGGGGATGCCATGAAGAGCGTTCGACTCGCTTTCGCGGATGGCGCGACAAGTGGCCACGCCGCCATGCCACCGCTGCGTGCCGCTTCATCCCGGGCATTGCGGCGGCTGGGCCAGTATAGCACATCGCGGGCGCATGGCTGCCTCTCCGAGCAAGGCTCACAGCGTGCGACGCTGTCACTCAGTGAGCGTGCGGCGGACAAGCCAGGGGATTGAAAGTTGAATTGTGCTTACCTGCGTCACGTGTGCAAGTTGGGGGCTTGTCAGTGTGTCCGGATTCGTGTATCCTTGCCTCGTCATTCTACCAGGTACCTGGGACGGACTCCAGGGGCGAAAGCCCACCCTGCCGGCGGGATCGCGAGCTGGCGAGACCCCACGGACCAAGACCTGGCATCATCGCGGCGCCCGATTGTACGCCGCAAAGGAGGTCCACGCTGTGGAATATGCAGACAAGACACTGAAGTGTCGTGAGTGCGGCCAGGACTTCATCTTCACCGCTGGCGAGCAGGAGTTCTACCAGCAAAAGGGACTGCTGAACGAGCCAGGGCGCTGCCCGACCTGCCGCGCCAATCGCCGGTCGGCCCTCGCCGGCCGCGGCGAGCGTGCCCCGCGCGAAATGCACAAGATCACCTGCGCGGAATGCGGAGCCGAGGCGGAGGTCCCCTTCCTGCCGCGCAACGACAAGCCGGTGTACTGCAGCGCTTGCTTTGACCGCCTGCGCGTACGCCACTAAACGCTCCAGTCCCGGATCGCCCCATCGTATTCATCGCGCGATTCGTGCCCTGTTGCTCGCTGTGTGGTGCCAACGGCTGGGAGCACATCCCAGCCGTTTTGCGCGCTCCGGCCTCCTGCCTGGGCGTGCCGAGGACGGAGCGTAGTGCCCCACCCACATGTCCTGGCCGCGCCGCATGAGTTTGCGCGCATGATACAATCGGCGTGCCATCGCCTGTGATGCGACTGTACGGGCGACGTGCCCCGAGTGTCGCGATGTGCTGTTCAGCCGTGAGGGGAGTGGGGGGGAAGCCATGCACATCCGCCGGGCCCGTCGTTTGGTCATGCCTGCGCAGCCCGCGCGCCTCGCGCGCATGGCGCTTGTTGGCGCCGCGTGCGCGTCGCTACTGCTCGCGGTGTGCCTGGGACCGCTCGCGCTCGGGCCGCGCCTGGCTCAGGCCGCGATGCTGCCCGCCGCGCCCCGCCCGCCCGGCGGCAATGTTGCCGATCCCGTCGTCCGTGAGATGGATATCGATCAGCCGGCGGTGGTCCGGGTGGCCACCGAGGAGCTGGCGACGCTCTCCGTGCAGCTCTGCACGCGCTCGGTCACGCTGCCGCGTAGCGGCGGCACCTATGACGTCGGCGGCACTGGCACCGGCGCGTTCATCAGCTCCACCGGCGATATCCTCACGGCCGATCATGTCGCCGAGATGCCCGACGACGAGGTCGCCATCTTCGCCGCCCAGGATATCGCCGACCTACTCAACAACGCCTCCTCCTATGACCCCGGATGTCAGCTCCAGGGCGGCCCCGTCAGCGCCAACGACGTAGCCTCCGGTGCCGTCAATGTCAATTTCAAAGCGCACGTGACCAAGAAGCGCACGGTCGTCTGGCTGAGCACGAGCTTCACTGGCCCGCTCAGCGTCACCGCGATCAAGGACGACCCACCCCAGGACGCGCGGATGGTCGCCAACAGTTCCTACACGCAGGATGATCTGGCGGTCCTGCACGTGGATCTGACCGACACCCCCAGTATCGCGCTCGACAAATCATCCACCGTGGCCGTGGACGATCCGCTGACCCTCATCGGCTTCCCTGGCAATGGCGACGTCAACACCAACGCCACCAATCTGCTGACCCCATCCGTCAACGATGTCGTCGTCAGTGCCATCAAGACCAACGACAACGGCTCGCCGCTCATTCAGGTGGGTGGCAACGTGGAGCACGGGGACAGCGGCGCTCCCGTCCTCGACACGGGCGGTCACGTGGTGGGCGTGGTCAGCTTTGGTGGGCCCGATCCCCGGGGCAACACGTCGTTCCTGCGCGCCAGCGACACCGCTCTCAACGTGATCAAGAGCCAGAGCATTGACTTGACGCCCGGCCGCTTCCAGCAGGCATGGTCTCAGGCCTTCCGCGACTATGCCGCCTCGTATGCCGGCCACTGGCACACGGCCGCCAGGGAGCTGGCGGCGCTGTCCGCCAGCTACCCGCGGTTCAAGGCAGTGGCGCCCTACCTGACCTTCGCGCAGTCAGCCGCGGCATCGGAACCGGCCACCACCGCCTCATCCGGGCCTGAGACCACCACGTTTCTGGTCGAGGTCGGCGCGCTGGTCGCGGTTGTCGCGTTGGCGCTGCTCGGCCTGGGTATCTGGCTGCTGGCCCGCCAGCGCCGCGCCCGCGCCAAGACCGCCGAGACCTTTGCCGCCGCGCCGTACGGCGGTTACTCCAGCTATTATGGCGCGCCCCCCACACCGGGCTTCGGCGTGCCGTATCCGCAGGCTCCGCCAGGCCCGTACCCGTCTGGCCCGTACCCGTCTGGCCCGTACCCGTCCGGCTCATATCCGTCCGGCTCATATCCGTCCGGCTCATATCCGTCCGGCTCGTACCCG
>CAYQFU010000036.1:2967-14807 GCA_964416775.1 uncultured Ktedonobacterales bacterium | reverse complement strand
CCGTCCGGCTCATATCCGTCCGGCTCGTACCCGCCGGGACCGTTCCCGTCCGCGCCGCCTGGAGCCCTGCCCACTCAGCCACATTCCTTCTCGCCCGGCGGCTCAAGCCCAGCCCTCGCGCCCTCTCGTGCCGCCGCTGGGCCGGCGTGGCCCGATACCAGCGGCGCCTACTCACTGGGCCAGATGCCCCAAGGGCGTGCGCCTCTCCCCGGTGACGCGTACAATGTGAATAATGGCGCCAGTGCGGCCTCTGAGGCCGGAATCTGCCTCAATGGGCATGCGTTGGCTGCCGGACAGCAAACGTGCCCCTGGTGCGGCGCTCCACGTGCTCTGCACGGGCCAGGCGTAGGCGACGCGTCGCCATGGTAGCCGACGTAGCGCCACGACCCCAGCGGATTACCAGGAACGATGCGTCTCCCAACGAAAGATTGGCTGTTCTCTGCCCATTGAGGCAAGCAATAGGACGAACGAGATGGAGCATGCTCACCAGCTCTCAGCGCTCGCGGGACTCATCGCAGCTCTCCGTGCGCAAGGGAGGACGGTGCGGCTGGCCTTGCACAACACCGAGCGCTTTGGGCTCATTCACCTGTATTTCGCGCAAGGCCGCCTCATCCGCGTAGAAGGACATGCCGGCGACCCGGCGCGCAATCTGCTGGATCTGGCGACCTGGCGCCATGGCGCCGTGCGGGTGGACTACGTGGAGCCGCCCAGCGCGGATGCCGCCAGCCCTGCCGCGCTGGAGGCCGAGCTGAGCGAGACCATCGACGAGTTGGAGCGGCGCGGTGTCGTCTATCCCGCTCCTCCCAGCGTGAATTCCGCGGCGACCTCGGGTGTCTTTCGTTCGTCCGGCGCGCCTGCGGGTCGCAACGGCTTGCCTCCGTTGCCTGGGATGGAACACCTCGCGGCCAGCTTCCAGCCAGCTCCCTCCGGCATGCCTCCAGCATCCGCGGTCGTCGCCGACGACCGGCTCACCGACCCGCAGTGGCAGTTGCTTGCGCTCGCCGTCCGCCAGGTGATCGAGCGGGCGGCCCAGCTGCTCGGCGGCGCGGTCGCGGAGAGCATGCTGCGCCACGCCCTCGCCCAGCTCGCCGCGAACAACGCGTTCCTGGCTGGGCTCGAGCTGGACGCCAGTGGATGGCTGCGCGCGCGCGAGGCCGGATTTACCGGGCGCTTCTCCACCTTCGACGTCGTGGAGGCCATCGCGGCCTTGCTCTCTCAGGTTGAGATGCGCGCCGCGAGCGTGCTTGGGCCGCAGCGCGCCCAACAGCTAATCGCCCAGGCGGTAGCTCCGTTCCGTGTCTCTCTCGAGCAGATTGGTCTCACCGTCCGCGCCAGGTGATGTCGCCCCGCGCTCGTTCGCAAGGGCGCATCACCGTTCACACACTCACCCACAGCACTGATCGGCGAGACTCGACTTCGTATCGCGAACTGGCAATCCAGTTGCTATCTGTCCCTCGTCAAGTCGTGCGGGGCGCGTGGCCGGCTCTGTGACCGGCCCTGCTCATACCAGATGCTGGTGATTGCTTCCGCTTTGCGTAGGGGCGTCCGGTGGACGCCCGCCTGGCGCGAACGCAACGGTTCAACCGGATTTGGTATCACCAGCGCCCCGGCGGAGGCAGTTGCCGCGGAGAGTTGCTATGGATGCGCTGCAGTCGTTTCTCTCGTTTCTCGTCGCGCCCGTGGTGCCCATGCCGTCGGCGCCCTCGCTCCTCCTCGCCGCGCTGGGCCTGGCGCTCCTGCTCGGCATCGCGTGGCCGCGGCACGCGCTCTCCAGGCGGGCGCGCGGCTTCATGGTCGCCGGCGTGGCCGTGGCTGGATGTGGCCTGCTCGGCGCCGCCGCGGCGGCGGCGCCCCTCTGGACCGGTCCCACGTCTGGAGGCGCGCTTGATTGGGCGCAGCTGATGCCGGCCGCGGGTGTGTGGGGTCTGCTCTGCGTGGGTGCGGGCGCTGAGCGTCTGGCTGCCGCCCCCTTCCACCACCGGCGTACCGAGCGCACCCTGGAGGCTGGCGCATTGGTGCTCGTCGCGCTTGGCGCGAGCGCGAGTGTGCTCGCCGCCAGCGGCGGCGTGGGCAGCGTCTGGACGTCCGCCACGCAGCTCCCCGCCGGCCTGCTCGTGCCCATTGGATGGTGCATCGCGCTGACCGGCGCCGCCGCGGTCGTGGCCGCCAACGCCTCAGGACGCGATAGCGCCCTGGCCTCGCGCACCCGGCGCGGCGCGCTGGCCTGGGGAGCGTTCATCTTCGCGGCCGTGCTGGCCGCGGGCACGCTCGCGCGCGCGACTCCCCTTGACGGCTGGCCCGCGGCGCCGTACGTCTTGCCTGCCCTGACACTCACCGCCTACGCGGCCCTCGCGGCCCTCGCGTGGACCGTTCGCCGCGTGCTGACTCGCCCATCAGTCGCCGCGGACGGGCGTGCCACGCACGCGCGCAGCCGGCCGCCACAGCCAGCGCGCCTCGCTCCTACCATTCCGCTCGCCACCGCGCCCGTCGCTGCCGATATCGCGCCGATAGCCGCCTTGGGGCATGCCCTGACCACCGCGGGCCGGCCCTTCGCGCCTCCGGCCCTGCGCCGCTCGCTCATCGCGACCACGGCCGCTCGCCCCACTGAGGTCACTGCGTCCCCGGCGCTGCCGCCTGCCGCCAACGGGCCCGCGGACCCGCATGCACAATTTGGGCTGCTGGCCGCCTCCAACGTGCCTGCGAACCCTTGGGCGGCGTCCGAGTTGGCGCTCGCGGACCAGCATGACGCCGCGGTCAGTGCGAACCTCGCCGCTCGCCCCGCGCTCTCGCCTCAGTTCGTGACCGCTGTGCTCGAGCTGCAGACGGAGCTGCTGCGCGCTGGCCGGGAGTACAGCTTCGAAGACCTGGTGAACGTCTTCACGTCGATCGGGCCGCGTGGCGCCGCGGCCCGCCCGCTCTGGACGAACGTCGCGACGCGCCGCCACGCGCCGGAGCCTCCGCTCCTGACGCCACCTCCCGCGCTGGCCACCAGAGACGACCGCTGGCCCGAGCAGCCGCCTGCCAACATGCCGCGCATCCGGCCCACCATCGTGCCGTGACTGGAGCCGCTCCGCTACGCTGACTCACCCCCGGCTGCCAGCAGCGCCCGGCGGGCCAGCTCGCGCGCCAGCCGCACCTTGTAGCGATTGTGCTCCAGCGGCGTGGCGTCGGCCAACGCCCGCTCCGCCGCCTCTGCCGCCAGCGCCGGCGTCAGCGCTTGCCCTTCGAGCAGCGCCTCGGCCTCGCGTGCGCGCCATGGCACGTTCGCCACACCGCCCAGCACCAGCCGCGCGCGCTCCACGCGCCCATCGCGTACGCTGACCTGCGCCGCTGCGCTCGCCAACGCGAAGGACCACGCCGCTCGCTCCATCGCCTTGAGATACGCCCCGCGGCTGCCCTCCGGCTGTGGCGGGATGCGCACTTCGACGATCAGCTCGTCCGGCGCCAGCGTATGCTCGATGCGTGCCTCCTCGGTCGGCGCGCGCAGCAGATCGGCTATCAGCACCATGCGTGTGCCGCGCGGCCCCTCGATCCGCACCGCAGCCTCCAGCGCCACCAGTGCCGGCGCCAGGTCCGAAGCGTGCACGGCCACGCATGGGCTGCTCTGCGTCCCCAGGATCGCGTGATGGTCGTTGCGCCCGCCCCGGGCGAAGCAGGTGTCGCCGCCTTTGAGCCAGCACCGCGTCTCTCCGCGATAATACCAGCAGCGATTGCGCTGCAGCAGATTGCCCCCAATCGTGGCGGCGTTGCGCAGCTGCGGCGTCGCGGCGTCGCGTGCGGCTTGCCGCAATATGTCCCAACGCGCGCCGATGGCGGGATCGCGCTCGATATCGCTGAGCGTCGTGAGCGCGCCCAGGCGTAGGCTGCCGTCGCCCTCGACGCCAATCGAGCGCAGCGCGGATGCCGGCTTGAGATTAATCAGCTGTGTGGGCGCCTCCAATCCTTCCTTCATCAGTGGCAACAAATCGGTGCCGCCCGCGATGATGCGCGCGGTCGCGGAGACGTACTTACCATCCGTGCCGGCTGCCGCCTCGGCCAGCAAGGCGATGGCGTGCGCGGCGCTGCTGGCCGGCGTGTGGTCGAACGCGTTCATGATTCCTTCTCTCCTGCCAGCAGGTCCAGCACACGCCGCGGTGTGAGCGGCAGCGCCGTGACAGGCTGGCCCAGCGCATGCGCCACGGCATTCGCGATCGCTCCCGGCGTCGGGATGATGGGAGGCTCGCCCACGCCCAGCGACCCCAGCGTGTTCGCGCGGCTGTTGGCCTCGCCCACCAGGTGGACCTCGATCTCCGGCACGTCGCGGATGGTCGGCACCTTGTAGTCCTCCAGGTTGGCGTTCAACACCAGACCGAGCCCCTCGTCCACGATACGCTGCTCGGTGAGCGCGAGGCCCAGCCCCTGGATGATGCCGCCCTCGATCTGGCTGCTCAGCGTCAGCGGATTCACCACTCGTCCCACGTCGTGCACAGCTACCACGCGTAGCACACGCACGCTCCCCGTGCCGAGGTCCACTTCCACCTCGGCGAACTGGCAGCCGAAGGTGCGCACCGATACGTCCTCGGCGTTCGGCCCGCGCATCCCCTTGGCGGCCAGCTCGTGGCCGTCCAGCTGGCCCAGGAACGACCCCACCGTGCCCAGGCTGCGGCCGGTGTCGCGGGCTAGGATCTCGCCGCTCCGCACCTCCAGCGCGTCGGCGGGCGCCTCCGCCAGCTGCCCCGCGATCTCCAGCAGTTGCTTCCTGACCTCAGCCGCGGCCATGCGCACCGCCGGGCCGACGGATGCCAGCGTCATGCTGCCGCCGCTGGCCGGCGAGTAAAGGCCGAACTCCGTGTCGCCCAGCTCCACGCGGACACGCTCCAGCGGCAGTCCCAACTCCTCCGCCGCGATCTGCGCCAGCGCTGTGCGTGTGCCCGTGCCGATGTCCTGCGTGCCCGTCAGGATGACCGCCGACCCGTCCGGCAGCAGCTTCGCCAGCGCCTGGGCTGGCGGCCCGCCGTCGCCGCCCCAGATCTGCCCGGCCATGCCCACCCCGCGGCGCAGCATGCCCGCCTCTCCTTGTGGAAAACGCCGCGCCGGGTCATCGCGCGTGGACCAGCCGATGCGCTCCGCGCCGAGGGCGTACGCTTCCCGCAGCGTCTTGGCCGCATACGAACGATCCATGACCTGGTTGCGCGGGGCGAAGTTGCGGCGGCGCAGCTCCAGCGGGTCCAAGCCTAGCCGGCCCGCCAGCACGTCCATCGCCACCTCCAGCCCGGCGATGCCCTCCACGGCTCCCGGCGCGCGAAAGGCCGAGTGGGTCCCCAGGTTGGTCCGCACCGGCACCTCTTCGATGCGCACGTTGGCGCACTGGTACAGCTCCTTGCTGGGCCCGCCGACCCCCGCCATCCATCTGCCGTACGCGCCGGTGTCCGCGACCGCGCGCAGCGCGAGCGCCGTCAGCGTGCCATCGCGCCTGGCGCCCAGCCGATACTCCTGCGATGTCGCGTGCCGGTAGCCCGCCGCCAGGTTCTCCTCGTGCCGGTCGAGCATGCAGCGGACGGGCCGGCCAAGCTTCATCGCCGCATAGGCCGCCAGGATCCCCGGCGTGCCCGCGCCGAACTTGCTGCCGAATCCGCCGCCCATGTACTGCTTGATGACCCGTACCTGATTCTGTGCCAGCCCCAGCCGCGTGGCGATCTGCTTGCGGGAGCCAAATACATCCTGGGTGGAGACCCACGCCGTCAGCGTCTGGCCGTCCCAGGTGGCCGTTGTGCCGTGCGGTTCGAGGCAATTGTGCAGCTGGCTTGGCGTCTCGAAGCGCACGTCCACCACCACATCCGCTTCCGCCAGCCCGCGCTCCACGTCGCCTCGCGCATAGATGCGCGGCCACTCGTCACCCACGTCGAAGATCACGTTGGTCGGTGCCCCGGACCACGCGCGCGGCGCGGTCGAGTCCAGCGCACGCTCGGGGTCGGCCACGTACGGCAGCGGCTCGTAGTCCACGGCGATCAGTCGCAGCGCCTCGTCGGCAATTTCCGTGCTGTCGGCCACGACGAGCGCCACCTCCTGTCCGGCGAAGCATACCTCCTCGGTAAAGAGCGGCCGCGCGTCGCTGGTCCCCAGCAGCTCGCCCGCGTTGAACCGGTGAAACACGCCACGCACGCCCGGCAGCGTCGCGGCGCGGCTGGCGTCTAGGCCGCGCACGCGTGCGTGGGGATGGGGTGAGCGCAGGCAACGGCCGATCAGCATACCCGCCGGCATCACGTCGTAGGTGTATTGCGCCGTGCCGCTCACACGCTCCCGCCCGTCCACGCGTGGCGTGGCCCGGCCGACCACGCTGAGCTGTGTGTCTGGACCCCAGACCTCCGGCTCCTCACCCTCCATCACGACGCGCACTTCTTCCACATTGCCCTCGAACTCGAGGTGTGTGGTGATGATGTGTATGGTCATCTCGTGCTCAACCCTCCCTGGCCAGCGCCCGCGCCGCCGCCCGAATCTTCGGATAGGCGCCGCAGCGGCACAAATTGCCCGACATCGCCCGCTCGATCTCCTCGTCGCCAGGGTGCGGGTCGCGCGCGAATAGCGCCTTCATCGCCAGCACCTGGCCCGGCGTGCAGAACCCGCACTGGAGCGCATCGTGCTCCACGAAGGCGCGCTGCACGCGGTCCAACGCGCCGACCCGCTCCAGCCCTTCGATCGTCGTGATGTGCCGTCCCTCGCATTCCACGGCCAGGGTCAGACAACTGTAGACGGCCTCGCCATCCAGCAACACGGTACACGCGCCGCACTGGCCGAGATTGCATCCCGGCTTGGCGCCCGTCAGCTTCAGCTCCTCGCGCAATACGTCCAGCAGTGTGCGCCGCGGCTCGACAACGAGCTCGTGTCGGTCCTCGTTGACGATGAGAATCAGAGAGACGCGTTGGGGCATTCGTAGGGCCTTTCCAGGCAGTGTTGCCATCTCCGGGTGATCGCTCCCTCGCGCTCGGCGCCTCAACGGCCGCACGACGGAGCGTAAGAGTGCGGTTCGACCAGAGTGCGTATGACGTATGGTCGAGTTGGCCATCGCCATCTTCTTCGCGAGCCGACAGCGCGCCCGCTCGGCGAGCACGAGCGCGTGAGCGCGTGGCAGCCGTGCTGAGCGACTACCGCACGTGCCGCACCAGGTAGGGATGGTAGCACGCGCCCGAACTGAGCGGCAAGCGCCGGCTCCAACTCCATCTCCCATTCGCCCCCAATGTCGTCGCGTCGTTCACGCTCCGCGTTCGCCGTCGCCAGCCATGTGACTGGCTGACCTCTCCGCTGGTTCGTGCGGCGCCGTCGGTCCAGCACTGGTCTACCTCGACGCGCCACACGACCCACTCCTTCCCCGACGACCAACCGCCCAATCCGTAGCTACGTGCGCATGAGCTTGCGGGAGGGCCTTGACTTCTCGGCTAATATAGGTTAATTTATCATAAGTTATATGAGGTTAGAATATTGTAACCTATCAACCGTCACAGAAAGGAGACAGCCAGCATGTACGTTGAGATCCTGATCCTGGCGCATCTGTCCAAGCAGCCTGCGCACGGCTACGAGATCAAGCGGAACGTGGAGCAGACCCTCGGAGACACGTACGCCATCAACAACAACCAGCTGTATCCGACCCTGCGGCGCTTCGAAGAGATGGGCGCCATCACCCGCGAGGTGGAGCGGCAGGTGGGGAAGCCGGACCGCCACATTTACCGCATGACCGACCGTGGCGAAGAGGTGCTCCAGGGATTGCTCGTCGACTTTCCGCCGGAGCAGGCCCGCGATGAGGCGGAGTTCCAGGTCCGCGTCGCCTTCTTCCACCTGATCGAGCCCGAGGCGCGCCTCGCCATCCTACGGGCGCGTCAATTGGAACTCCAGCGACGCCTCGAGCACATGCACCGATCCCTGGAGGCGGTGCGCGCCCGGCCCGAGTTGATGTACTCCGCGCATGTCGTGACCTTCAACCAGCAGCAGATCCAGCGCGAGCTCGCGTGGATCGCGGAATTGATGCAGGAGGCACAGTCGTGAGCCTGAACCTCGCCCCAGCGCGCGACACCACCCCATCCGCATCGCGCCACACGCGCCTCACCAGGTGGGCGCTCGCCGGCCTGCTCGCAGGTCCCTTTCTGAGCATGTTAGACTCGAACATCGTCAACGTGGCGCTGCCGAATATCGCAAGTCAGTTGCACACGCCGCTCGCCACCGCGCAATGGGTGATTAGCGGCTATCTGCTTGCGCTCGCGGTCGTGCTGCCGGCCAGTGCGTACCTGGCCAAACGCTTCGGTACCCGCCAGGTCTACTTGCTGAGCCTGATCGGATTCACGCTGGCCTCGCTGCTCTGCGCGCTCGCCCCCAACATCACGATACTGATCGGCGCACGCATCCTGCAGGGTGCCCTTGGCGCCCCGCTCCTCCCTCTGGCGATGAACCTCCTCCTGGGGCAGGAGAACCAGCAGGACAACCGAATGGGGCGGTTGGGAAATGCGGCGGTTGGGATCGTGCTCTTCCTCGCGCCGGCGTTGGGACCTTCGGCCGGCGGGCTGCTGATCGCCCTGGCGGGGTGGCCGTTGATCTTCCTGATCAACGTGCCTTTTGGCGTCCTGGGCGCGGTCGGCGCCTGGCGCATTCCCAGGCAGCTCGCCGGGCAAAGCGACCGCGCCGCGCGCTTCGACCCGCTCGGTCTCCTCATGCTTGGCGTGGGGCTTGCCCTCGCCATCTATGGCGCGACGCAGGGATCCCAGCACGGATGGACCGACGCCACCGCGCTGCCGTACTGGGGAGCCGGCGCCGCTCTGCTCGTGGCCTACCTCATCTGGGCGCTCATCCGTCCGCATCCGGCAGTCGACCTCAAGCTGCTGCGCCACCCGCAATCCGCGCTCGCCGTCGGCCTCGCGGCGCTGGCTGCGGTGGTGATGTTCGCGATGCTCTTCCTCATCCCCGTCTTCATGGAGCAACTCCAGGGCCACACGCCGCTGGTCGCCGGCCTCGCCCTGCTGCCTCAGGGGCTGGTCACCGGCCTGGGCACCGCGCTGGGCACGGCGCTGCCCCGCCGCTGGGGCGTGCGCTGGAGCGTGGTGGCCGGCATGGCCATCCTCACGGTGAGCACTGCCGCCCTGCTGACGGTCCATCTCGACACGCCCGCGTGGCTGATCGCCGCGCTGCTCAGCGGTCGCGGCCTGGCGGTGGGGCTGGCTATCCAGCCGCTGCTCCTCGAGCTCAGCGCCGGCCTGAGCGCGCGCGAGCTCGCCGACAGCAACACCCTCTTCAACGTGGCACAGCGCCTTGGTGGGTCCATTGGCATCTCGCTGCTCGCGACGTTCTTCCAGCAGCGCGAGCGGCTCTACGTCGTGCAGGTCCTGCAGCGTCTGAGCGTTGATTCGCGCAGCCTCGGCCAGGAGGCAGGTGGCTCGGTGTCCGGGTTACCCTCCGCCGTGCGCGCGCAGCTGGGCCAGGCGGCGCTCAATGGCTTTCACGATACGATCTGGCTGCTCGTAATCCTGTCGCTCGTCGGGTGCGTCGCCGCACTGCTGCTGCGCAACCGGTCGCGGGGGCAAACAGCATCACGGGCTGGCGCGTCGTCGTTGGAATGACACAAGAGATGGTGCCGTCACACCGGTGGGATCGCCTCGTCAGTATCTATTGGGGCGTCGTTTGAGGTTGGGGAGATGGTTCTCTGCCTCTGGCGCCCCCATCCGCATCATGGCGGATCTTCCTCTACCGTCCCTGCGGAGCAAAGTGTGCGTTGATCCAGACGGCGAGCGGCGTGGCCCCGTCGTAGCGCAGTGGCATCTCGTCGGGCGCGGGCGGCTCGAATCGGTGCAAGACCTGACGGCGGACTGAGTATATGACCCGACGTATGCCACGGGCGGCGTCTTTGGGGTCGCATGACGAACCGAAGCCTATGGAATATAGTGCACGGTAGGCCCAGCGCACGCGCTGGAACGATCGTGCCGAGGTCGCGCTCGGGTGAGCCGTCCCACGGACGGCGGGCCGCCATCACGCCGGCGCACATCACGATGCTGCTGGGTGGATGTCCGGAATGGGCCGCTGGTCTCGACGTATGGGTGTGAGGCACCGCGCGAGCGGCCGAGAGGTGCCACCTGCTAGGTGCCTGCAGAGAGGAGACAGCATGAAGTACATGATCCTGACCTACGCCTCCCAGCAGGACTACGATGCCTTGATGGGGAGGGCCACCGCCAAGTCGGCGTGGTCGGCAGAGGACTTTACGGCGATGGGCGCGTTCATGGAGTCGTTCAACAAGGATCTAATCGAGTCCGGCGAGCTCGTGGAAACGCGCGGCTTAAGCGCCCCGGTCCACACCAGGCGTATCCAGCTGCAACATGGGGTGCCGGTCGTGACGGACGGGCCGTACGCCGAAACCTACGAGGTACTCGCCGGCTACTGGATCGTCGAGTGCGACAGCTTCGATCGGGCGACCGAGATCGCCGCCCGGCTGGCGAGCTGCCCCGCTCCGGCAGACGCTGCGCAGGCGGCCGTGGCGGATGTGCGGCCAATCGCGGAGTCCCGCGCCGAACTGGACCTCTGACCATGCCGAGCATCGAGATCGAGGACCTGCTGCGCGGTCTGGCGCCACAGGTCCTCGGCGCGATCGTCCGGCGGTACGGCCATTTCGACACCGCCGAGGACGCGACCCAAGAGGCCCTGATCGCGGCGGCCCTGCAGTGGCCCAACGACGGCATCCCCGACAATCCCCGCGCCTGGCTGATCAGGGTCGCCGCACGCCGGCTGACCGACCTGCTGCGCAGCGAGCAGGCGCGTCAACGCCGTGAAGACACCGTCGCCCAATGGCGTCTGCCCGATCACCAGTGGGAGCCCGCGGTCCGGCCAGCCACGGACGCTGATGACACGCTCATCCTGCTGTTCATGTGTTGCCACCCCTCACTGTCGCCGGCCTCGCAGATCGCGCTCACGCTTCGCGCGGTCGGCGGTCTGACCACCGCCGAGGTCGCCCGTGCGTTTCTCGTGCCTGAAGAGACCATGACCCGCCGCATCAGCCGGGCGAAGCAGCGCATCAAGGAGAGCGGGATTCCCTTCCGCCTGCCCCCAGAGGCGGAGCGTGCGCAGCGACTCGGCGTGGTGCTCCACGTGCTCTACCTGATTTTCACCGAGGGCTACGCCAGCACATCGGGGTCGAATCTATACCGCACTGAACTATCCGCCGAGGCGATCCGGCTGGCCCGCATGCTCCACCGCCTGCTGCCCGACGATGGCGAGGTGACGGGCCTGCTGGCCCTGATGCTGCTCACCGACGCACGCCGACCGGCACGGGCCGGGCCACATGGCGAGTTGATCCCGCTGGAGGAGCAGGATCGCCGTCTGTGGAATGCCGCCTACATTGCTGAGGGCGTGGCCCTCATCACCGCCGCATTGCCCAAGGGACCACCCGGTCCATACCAACTCCAGGCGGCGATCGCGGCTATCCACGACGAAGCGCCAAGCGCTGAGGCGACTGACTGGCCACAGATCGTGGCGCTGTACGAGCTGCTGATGCAGCTCGCCGATAATCCCGTGGTGGCGCTCAACCACGTCGTCGCGGTCGCCATGGCCCGCGGCGCGCAGGCCGGGCTCGCTCTCCTCGACGATCTGCAGGCCGACGGCCGGCTGGCCGACGACCACCGGCTCTATGCCGTCCGCGCGCACCTACTGGAGATGACCGGTCAGCGCGAGGCGGCGCTCGCCGCCTACGACGCCGCAGCCTGCCGAACGACCAATGTGCCGCAACAGCGCTACCTCTATGCCCGCGCCGCCCGCCTCGCAACCGACCAATGAGTCAGTGCGTCGGCCGGCGCCGTCAGGAGCGGCGGTCGGTGCGTGGTCACCCCTGGTCCTCT
>CAYQFU010000036.1:0-2867 GCA_964416775.1 uncultured Ktedonobacterales bacterium | reverse complement strand
GCGCCGGCAGCTCCCGGCGAGCCAGTGACGACCCGGGCAACCGCCGTGTCCAGGTGGACCAGGGCCGCGCTCCGCTCATCTGACGCTTGAGTTCGGCGATACCCCCATCCTGTGGTCCTCAGGCCGTCCGCTTGTGGCGCGGAGCGCATGCGGATGGCCGATCCGTGTGGCCGGCGGACCGCTCCTGGTGACCCGGCGATCCAATGGCGGCTGGGGCGACAAGTCGAAAAAGTCACAGCGGGGAGATGTCCGGAATGGGCCGCTGGCCCCGACGTCTCCGGTGAAAGGCAGCGCAGAGGTGCCTGCCAAGTAGGACGAAGGGAGCACGACCGTGACTATGAACAGAGTCATCTCGAAGAGCGCTATCGCGAGGATCTCGCTGCCAGCAGCACGTCTGGCGCTCATTGCTACGGCTGTGACCCTCCTGCTGCTTGCGAGCCTGCACGTCCTGAGCCCGGAATTTGATCCTGCCTGGCGGATGGTGAGCGAATATGCCCTCGGCCGGTACGGCTGGGTGTTGTCGCTGCTGTTCCTCGCCTGGGGAGTGAGCTCCTGGGCGTTGGCGGTCGCGCTGTGGTCACAGGTATCCACCCGAGCGGGGAAAGTCGGCGTGTGCTTGCTGGTCGTGGCGGGCCTCGGCGAGGCCCTGGCATCCGTTTTTGACATCACGCATGACACGGGGCACAGCATCGCCGGGGTGCTCGGGGTGGGCGGCTTTCCCATTGCGGCGGTGGTGCTGAGTGTCAGCCTGGGCCGCGTCCCGGCGTGGCGGGGCGCGAAACGGCCGCTGCTCTGGCTTGCGCACCTGAGCTGGATCAGCGTCGTCCTGTTGGGGGCCACCTTGATGCTGATGACGGTGCAGTTCGCCCAGGCCTATGGCGGCCAGCTGCCGCAGCAAGCGCCGGCACACCTTCCAGCGGGAGTGCTGGGATTAGATGGCTGGGCCGACCGGCTGTTCGTCGTCTCAGCCTGCGTGTGGGTGCTGCTTGCTGCCTGGCAGGCGCTGCAGCTGGCAGGCCAACGATTCCGTACCAGTGCGTGATCCTCGTCTCTTTTGCCGTCGAGTGCGCGCTGCGGGGCGTCGCGCCTCTTCGACCATCGTGGACGATCGTGGCTCAACGATGATCCTTTGGCAACAGCGGTCGAACGGCTGAGACACCGGGAGCCACCTATGTCTCGGTCCATGTGGTCAAACACGCCCCACACACGTTCCGCCATCGGCGCGTGAGCTCCATCACCCGCCGATGCACCTCGGCCTCCGTCCGTTCCCACTCGTGCGGCGGAATCGGAGCACCGTCCACCCCGAGTCCTCGCTCGGAGTTGATCGTATCATAGACCACGAGCCCATAGCCGCGGAACGCGGCCAGGGCCCGCGCCAGTGTGCTCTTGCCAGAAAAGGGCAGTCCACACATGACATACAATTGGCACTGGTTCGTGGCGGTCATGATCCCTGAAATTTCCTCGCGCGCACGCTTGACAACCATCCTACTCACCACGACCGTCCCATGCGCCAGTAGAGCCTGGCTACCCACCAGTGCCCCTGTCTCACTCGGGTCGCGTTCAAGATGGGTCACGAGTCTTGTCTTGAGAGCTCAGCGCGGATCACCGTAATCCCTCGTTCTTGATACGGCGTGAGCACGTCTGGCTCGACCGAAGCATCCGTCACCAGATAGGTCAGGGCACTCAATGGGCCAATCACAAAAGGCGCAGCCGTCCCCAGTTTTGCCACTTCTGCCACCGCTACTACCTCCGCCGCCTGTTCTATCATCGCTCGCTTGACATAGGCTTCCTCCATGTCGAGCATGCTGATACCCACATCGGGATGCAGGCTGCACACGCCGAGCACACACAGATCGGCCCGAAATTGTCGCAGCGCCTCTACGACGGGAACCCCGACCATCGCCTGGGCGTCTTTTTTGAGCCGCCCTCCCAGGATCTGGACCTCGATCTCTGGATGATGCATGAGTGCGGCTGCTACGGGTACGCTATTGGTCACAATCGTCGCCCGTAAATTGGTGGGCAAGGAGGTCGCTACCGCAAGCACACTACTCCCACTGTCCATGAGGATCACCTGACCATCATGAATTAAGCGAGCAGCGGCCTCAGCCAATGCTCTCCTGGTCGTGCTCGCTTCCTGCACGCGTTGCTCATATGGCGGCGAGGGCGAACGCGGAAGCGCTCCTCCATGGACGCGCTGGAGCATGCCAAGCTCGGCGAGATCGTTCAGATCTCGCCGGATGGTATCCTCCGAGACGTTGAAGTGGCTCATCAGATCGGTAACGACAACTTTCCCCCCCAGGCGCAACCACTCCATGATGGCTTGTTGACGTTCTTCTTTCAGCATATCGCCCCTCTACCTGCATAAACGCGCAGTGTCTTGGCTTGAAGTTGCGTGAATGTGCGTGTATACTCGCTTTGCCTTGCAAGTTTATGCGCCTTTTTGCATCCAGTCAAGGACGCCGATGAGGGAGAACCGCAATGTCAGGAAACGCTGATCAGCTCACTCCACCGCCGCCACAACTGGCTCGGTGGAGCACATGCCTGCTCTTCTTTCTCAATGGGACGATTATTGCCACCTGGGCAACCCGCATTCCAGCCGTGCAGGCCAAACTCATGCTCAGCACAGGCGAGCTGGGCATCGCCTTACTGGGAACGGCCGTTGGGGCGCTCGCCGCGATGAATCTGTCTGGCTATCTTGCCGCGCGCTTTGGCAGCCGGTCTGTGACAGTGATCGCCTCGATGTGCCTGTGTCTGATATTTCCCCTATTGGCTCTCGCGCCAACACTGCCGATCCTGGTGGGAACCCTCGTCCTCTTTGGGGCGAGTAACGGGTCGATGGATGTCGCGATGAATGCGCAAGCGGTCGC
>CAYQFU010000035.1:5094-31120 GCA_964416775.1 uncultured Ktedonobacterales bacterium | reverse complement strand
TCAGCATACCCATGCAAGCTGAGGTGGGCGAAGGCAATTGACATACCCGTAGAAAGGCTACAAATCAAGAATTGGCGGGCGGCATAACTCTGTGGTATACAGCGAGCGTGTGCTCGGCGAACGACTCCACCAGCCGCCTCGCACATGCTCTCACCTCGCTTGCGCCATGCTGTTCGACGATGTCGAGCACCGCCGGCAACGCAAAAGTAGCGTTCTGCGGCCCGATCGCTTCGATGACCTCCAGCAACGCCGGCACATAGACTATGGCCCGCAACTTTGGATCACTGAGCAAGTAGGCGATCACGGGTGCGCAAGGAAGTGCATACTCCGTTCCCAGTTGCCGCAATGCATAGGCAAGCCCTTGCACGTCTTTGCTCCACCATTTGTTGGTTGCTCCCCGATCCCAGAGCATTTCAACGATGTATGGCACGACCACATTCGCAGGGATATCGCGCAGTGCATCCAGGGCGTCGGGCGCGGCGGGAGCATTTGCATCGCAAACGTAGTAAATCAGCGCCGGGATGGCCGTCGCATTCTGTGGGTATCCGATTGCTCTAACCACCATCGTGGCGACATCCGCCAGCTCCTTGTCGCGGACGAGCACAGTGAAAAGCTCCTGATAGACGCCAGGGGTTTGCCTTGCTGCATCAGCCAACGTGCGGATAATTTCATCGCGCAGTGGCGGCTCAGCCTTCGCCGCGACTTCTAACTGATCCACGATCAAGATCACTTTCTCCCGTCACACCGGACCATTGATCAAGTCTGCCTCTCGACAGGTGAATACTGCGTCCCTTATGCCACAGCTTCTGACCACAAGCATGCACCACTTGCGCGCTGGCCCTCGCAGGCATTACAGATATTCTACTCGCTGATGGACCCAATGGCGCGGCAGCGCGGCAGAGAATCCAGCATGAGGCAGATCACCTGGATGCGATCGAGGACGCGGACGAGTTCGGCGGGGGATGCCCGCAGCAGGAACGGCGGCCAGTCGAGCAGCCAGGAAAGCAGCTCGGCGCTGGCGGCGGCGCGCTGGAGGGTGGCAAGCCGAAAGTTGCGACCGGCGCGCTCGGCCAACCGATCACAATAGACCTGGAGCATGTGCTCGTAAGGGAACGTGGCGCCGTCGAAGAGCGCCCGCTCGCAGAAGAATACGAGGTCCACGACCCCCCGACCCCGATGGACCTCTTGCCAGTCGGCCCAGACGAGCTGGTCGTCGGGCGTGCGCAGCAGGTTCTCACGGTGGCAGTCGCCATGGCACAGCGTCAGGGGCAGCTCGCGCAGAGCGGCGGCGAGCTCCTCCAGCCGGTCCAGGCCAGCCCAGACCGCCCGCAGGTGCGACGCACTCAGGACACCCGAGCGGGACTCAGGATGGACGAGCTCGTTCCAGCGAGACGCAGCGCGCTCGCGCCGGAGCGCCAGCGGGAGGGGGCGTCTCCGGCGCAGCCAGGACATGCCGAGCCGGCTTGCCGTGTCACCCCAAAAGGCGCTGTGGAGGCTTGCCAGCTGCGAGGCGACGATCAGGCTGGCTTCCTCGGTCCACCGCTCCACGGGGAGAGGCGGCAGGTAAGCGGGCAACAGGATGGCGACGCCGCATGCGTCGTTCGCCAGGGCGCGCACATCCGGGACGCGCAGGGGGATGTGGACGGCCAGCTGCTCGTAGTAGAGCGCTTCATGGCGAGCGCGGGCGACTACGCCGTCAGGGCTGCCTGGCAATGTCGTCTTGAGCACGAGATCTTCGCCAGCCCACCGCAGAGCGTAGACCGCGGAGCCAGAAATGCCACCCGCCAGGACCCGAAAGCCGGCGAGACCGGCCGGGTCGCGACCGAGCCGGCAGAGGGCCGCGGCGATGACATCATGGTGCGGAGCCTGATTGAGTTCCATAGTTGCGCTCCCATGGTGGATGGCTGCGTGAGGCAAGGGTAATGGCCGGGTCCTGAGGCTACGGATCGAAGCGCCAGTCGGTGCGCGTGGAGATGTCGCCATATTCCCAGGCCATGACGTGGCGCACGAGCAGGCGATAGAGGTTCGCGTGGTCGTGGAAGATCGTGTCGCGGGCGCCGCTGCGCGGGGCGACGTACTTCTCGCCGTACAAGGCGTCTATGCGGCTGAGCTCGCTGGGATCGGAGACGACTTCGACGGAGCCTTCGAGGATCGCCACGTCATCGCCGTCGCCGAGGTGTGCGACGATCCAGGGCTGGGCGGCCAGATTCGTCGCCTTTTGCATGTCGCGGCGCGTGATGAAGTACAGGCTGGTACCGTCCCAGACATACCACACGGGAACGGCATGCGGGCGCCCATCTGGGCGGGTCGTCGCGACCCAGATCGAGCGGGTGGCACGTAGCGGCAGGTCTATCTTGCTCCAGGGGATAAAGCCGGGCATGCCAATGCCTCCGTTCCGCATTTTACGGACATCGCGTGCGCACGCTCTCGACCCGGTACGATTCCAGCGTAGGACACCGATGCAAAGTTTGAGGGTTCGTGCTGATAACCGCGGATCGCGGCGCCAGGGCTACGCCCGAGCGGAGCGGCATCTCACCTCGCGGGTATAGGTGTAGCGAGCGATGAGGCGCTCATTTCTCACACCCAGCGGTCGCTCGGAAGCGCGCACGGGAACGGGCAAATCCTCCAATTGGAGTTGAATGTTGGACGTGAAATAGGCTGGCGCTCTGCGCGCCCGGTGGATCTGGCCTGTGCCGCCGGGCTCAGCGTCCGAAAGGTGCGCTGGGCCCTGAAGCCGCACCCAGCGCGCCTCCGCCTGACTTGGCGCGCTGGGGCTCTATGGCTCGCGACGGCCGCGCTGAGGCAGCCTGGCGCACCTACATGACAGGGTTCGGTTGGCTGCTCGTGGCATACCATCTGCGGCACACGCCCACGCCTGCGCGAAGGTGTTCGCTGTTTGGCGCCCGCGGACGGCCCGTGCGGAGACGTAGTGCGTCCACAGAGCAAGCGTCAATGGTGTCGCGTGCCCCCAGGCTGGCCGAGCATGCGCTCGCGGTAGCCCGAGAGCGCTGCTCCACAGCCATCGAGACTCTCAGGAGGAGAGCAGATGAAAGCCGTCGTCTACAAGGGGCCATTCAAAGTTGACGTCGAGAACGTGCCCGATCCCAAGATCGAGCACCCCAGTGATGTGATTGTCCGGATCACGTCCACAGCCATCTGCGGGTCCGATCTGCACATGTACGAGGGCCGCACGGCCGCCCAACCCGGCCTTGTCTTCGGCCACGAGAACATGGGCATTGTCGAGGAGATTGGCCCAGGAGTCGTGAGCCTCAAGAAGGGCGATCGTGTGGTGATGCCCTTCAACATCGCCTGCGGCTTCTGTGAGAACTGCAAGCGTGGGTATACGGGGTACTGCCTGACGGTCAATCCAGGCTTCGCCGGCGGCGCATATGGGTACGTCGCCATGGGCCCGTACAGGGGCGGTCAGGCCGAGTTGCTGCGCGTCCCGTTCGCCGACTTCAATGCGCTGAAACTGCCGCCGGGCACCGAGCACGAGGAAGATTTCATCCTCCTGGCCGATATCTTCCCCACCGGTTACCACGGCACAGAGCTAGCCCGCCTGACGCCCGGCGAGTCTGTGGCGATCTTTGGGGCGGGCCCTGTCGGGCTGATGGCCGCGTACAGCGCGCTGCTCCGTGGTGCCTCCGAAGTCTATGTGGTGGACAGAGTGCCCGAGCGGCTGAACAAAGCCAAGGATATCGGCGCCATCCCCATCGACTTCAGCAAAGGCGATCCTGTTCAACAGATCCGAGACATGCGTAAAGGCAACGGGGTCAGCAAAGGCATCGATGCCGTCGGCTATCAGGCTGTTGACCCGGCCAAAGCGCAGGAAGTCCCCAACGTGGTGCTCTCGGCCTTGATCCAGGTCGTCAACCCCACGGGCGTCCTGGGCATTCCTGGCCTATACGTCCCAACCGATCCAGGCTCTCCGGATCCTCAAGCCAAGCAGGGCAACCTGCTCATCCCCTTTGGCAAGCTCTTCGAAAAGGGACTCGCGCTGGGCACTGGCCAGTGCAATGTGTCCCAGTACAACCGCTTCTTGCGCGACATGATCATCGCCGGCCGCGCCAAGCCCAGCTTCGTCGTCTCGCACGAGTTGCCGATCGAGCAAGCGCCCACAGCGTACGAGAAGTTCGACAAGCGGATCGAGGGCTACACCAAGGTCATCCTCCACCCCATGCCGAACTGGCAACAGTACGAGCAGCAGGCGATGCAACAGGCAACGCAGCAGACGACAAGGCCATAACCCACCGAGCGCGCAGAGCGGCTGACTCGTCATAGCTGATGCGCAGCCGCTGGCTTGCTCCACCCCTTGGGGTCAGGGCACCCAATGCGCATGCCCCAGCGGGCATAACAGGCTCTGACACTTTCCGCGTGTGTACTACGGCACCTATCTGCACGGCCCTGGCAATCTCGCCAGGGCCGCCTTTTCAGGCACGCGGACTTCCCACACATCCGCGACGATCCGCTTGCGCCAATCGCCGCGCCCGCCAGGTAGAATCGTTCTCGCACGTGGCCTCGTATGCAGTGCTGGTGCACCGCGTTAGCTACTGCGTCGCACGTGCCTGAAGGCGCTTCCATCCAGGGCAGCCTGGCGTCTGCCCATTGGGGTCACGCCGCTTAATAGTGGCATCATGCAGGCACAAGAATGCCGTCGAGGTCTTTGCCATGAAATGTGTGCACGTTTCGCACGTGTGCGTACCTGTGTTGAGCGCCTGCACAGGCACTGATTCTGCCGCTCGCGGCGGTGGGGTGTATGCTGGAGCGACGCTGGTCAACCGCACAGGCTGAGCTGCCGTCGACGTGCCGGTCGTGCGTGCCGGTGGAGTCGCCGGTGTAAGCGCACTTTTCAGAGCAGCGACCGGCGCAGGCGACTGCTCGCGCAGCATGGCCAGCCGGTCCATCACCTTCTGGATCTCATGCTCTCGATCCCGTATCCAATCGCGCGACCATATGCGATGGATCTGCCATCCCAGGCGCTCCAGGTGCTGCTGGCGCAATCGGTCGCGGTCGCGTGCCGTATGCGACGAGTGGTACGTAGCCCCATCGCACTCCACGCCCAGCACGTAGCGATCCGGCCGGTGCGGATCGCGAATAGCCAGGTCAATGCGGTAACCTGAACAGCCCACCTGCGTTGCGACTGTCAAGCCGCACGCAACCAGTGCCTGATACACGTCCTCCTCGAAGGGGGAATCGAAGGTCGGCGTGGCGTCATCCCCCTCCGTGACGACCGGCCCTTGTTCCCCAAGCGTCCGCGGCCCGTGCTCGGCATAGTCGAGATAGGCGTGCAAGAGTCGTGCGCCGCTGCTCCGTGCGCTAGAAACATTGAGCTCATCGGCGCGTATCGAGCTCACGACAATTACCTGATGCCTGGCTCGGGTGACGGCCACGTTCAACCGGCGGCCGCCGCCCGCGCCATTGATCGGACCGAAGTTCTGGTAGAGGCGGCCCGTCGCGTCCTTCCCGTAGCCGACGCTGAGGATGATTACGTCTCGCTCGTCGCCTTGGACGCTTTCCAGGTTCTTCACAAAGAATGGGCTCAACGCGTTCTCGTCAAAGAACGATTCCAAATCCGGCCGGCTGCGCCGGCGCAACGCCAGCTCGTGGTCAATCGCGCTCTGCTGCGCTTCGCTCAACGCCACCACGCCCAGGGAACGCTCCGGATGCCAGTCGAAATGTTCTATCACCAGATCTGCCACACGCGCGGCCTCGATTGGATTTGTGCGCGACCGACTGCGATCGTATTGTCCATTCTCAACATATTCGAAGCCCACACCTTCTCTATGCTCCGTCTGCGGACCTGGGAAGGTGTACAGTCGATCGTCATAGAAGTGGTGATTCGAGAACGCGATGAGAGACTCGTGTTGGCTGCGGTAGTGCCACAGCAGCGAGTAAGCCGGCATGACCGGTGAGCACTCATCCAGAATACTCTCGAAGAGCTCTTCCTCGATGTCGCCATCTTCGGTGATGCTATCGCTGACACTCTTGGCAAAGAAGCGCGTAGGCGGCAACTGCTTGGGATCGCCAACCACGATCAGTTGCTTGCCGCGCAGAATCGAACAGATCGCGTCTTCGGGACAGATCTGTGACGCTTCATCGAACACCACGAGGTCGAACTCTACCGCCCCCGGCACGACAAACTGGCTGGCGCTCAATGGACTCATCATCCAGCACGGCTTCAGTGCCACGACTGCCAGCCCGGCCGACTGGATGATCTGCCTGATGGAGGGGTGTCGCTTCTTGCCAATCTCGCGCCTCAGATAACTCAGCTGCCTACTGAATGTCCCCGCTGCGGGCCCTGCGCCGGTAGCACGCCACTCGCCGTCATCAGTGGACGCGGCACTTGCGATGGCGGACGTTCGCATGGTTGCGAGCGACGCGGCAAGACGCTTGCGCGCCAGTGCGATATGCTCTTCGTCCAATTGCCGGAAGCGCTCGATCGTCTGCTCATGCGTCGTGCCGCGAAAACGCCCCAGCACGGGCACGTCGCGATATATCGCATCCAACCAGAGTTGGTAGAGCCGCTTATGGAATAGGTCCAGTAGATTGGTCGGTACGGGAATCTGCCGTGTGACCGCGTCGACGAACGAGCCCAGTCCGTTCAATTCACACGCTTTCCAGTAACGCCTGAAGTCAGTCCACTGCTCCAGCCTGGGCAGCTCATGCACCAGTATCATGAGCCGGTCGGCCAGTTCCGTGAGTGGGGTAGCGGCGAATGGCGTGCCGTCTGCCGGTGCCAGCGCCTCTAGTGGCAATACCGTTTCGTAGAACGCCCACTCCGCCCGCAGCGACTCCATCAGGTGTCGAGTCTGATCGCGTGCCGCCATTAATTTCATGCGGGCTCGCTCGTCGCCTTCACGGGAGAGCACGATGACCAACGACGCCGGTATGGGTTTGCCGCCCCAGGTGCTCCGTAGCTCGTCACACCAGGCCAACGCCTGATTTATCGCGGTCCAGTCCGTCTCTAGTCCGTCGTAGAACGAACCGAGTGTCTCGCGCAATTGACTCTCATGCGCCTGGAACCATGCACGAGACGCCCGCAGTTCACGAATCAATCGGATGTCGTCCAGCAGTTCAGCCCACCGCCTTGCTGCTAACTCCGGCAACGTTGGGCGTAGGCTCGCCAGCGTGCGCGCCGCCGCCCAGTACGGGCGTAGCATGTCTACCAGTGCCAGCAGCCACTCGCGCAGCGCCCCCGCATCGGCTTCGTCAAGCGTGAACGCGTCGCCCGGCAGCTCGTCGAGAAGCAGAGTATCCTCCAGGTAAGCTTGCTCCGCGCGCCATTCCTCTACGCTCGCATGCAGCCGCTGCAATCTCGCGCGCAGTGGCTGCAGCTTGCTCGTATTGCCCGTGATGAGCGCTTCCATCCGCTGGTTCGGCCGCTCTCCACTGAGGAGTTGATGTAGTTGACCGGTCCATGCCAACCCACTATGGACTGCCGCCCAATTTGTCTGATGGGCCGCGAAGTGTGTACCCAGCGCACTCGCGTGGACCACGCGCTGATCACGCAAGAACGACTCTTCGTCTACCAACGCCCGCGCCTGATGCACATCAGCGACGATCTCCCTGGCTGTGCGGTTCACCTTTGGTTGCAGGCATGCCCTGGCATCTTGAATCTGCCGCCAGAATCCGGGATGTACAATCCGTAACATGGACCGATAACGGGTGCTGAACTGATCGTCCAGCAGCTTGAGGTTGAGCTGAAGCATTGACGGCTGATAGCGTCTCATCAGCTCTGTGCCTACCAAACTCACGCGCCTGTAGCGTTCCGCGGCGTCTATCATGGCGACCTGCGCGACGGCGAACTCATCGCGATTGAGCCACCGCAGCGGTGGCTGCGGAGTGGCGACGATATGCGCGGCAAGGTCGGCCAGATCGGCGATCGCCTGCGGAGTCGTCGGCGCCACCTGCTCCAGAATCTGCGCCACCTGAGCAGCGTCCATGGTCATGCGCTCCAACACTTCCGCCGCATGTACCAGGTGCTCCTCCAGCGCGTCGGCACACGCCAACGCGACATCGTGTGGATCCGCCATTGGCCCTGTGCCTTCGCATTGCAACCTGCCGATCGCAGTGGCGCTTGCGCTCGTCAGGGCCTCGCTGATGGGCTCAGGGTCTAGCTCGATAGCCTGTGGGTCATACAGCTTCGTGAACTGCGCATGGCGTTCCTCATGTCTTCCCGCCCGAGCCGCCGTCTCCGCAGCTGAATGTCGCAGCCCCGCCAGATCGGACGTCGTGAGCCATGCCGCTTCAGGCAGCTGGGTGCGCACGGCCACATCAGCAAGGGCAAGTCCACGTAATGCGCCGTCTTGCGTATGCGCTAGGTCGGCGCCGCCAAGAACATTGTCCAGCGTGCTCACAGCGTCGTGCGTCTGCCTGAGCAGTGCTGCGCATCGCTCAAAGTGCGACTTGATGTTGGCTGCGACTGCCTCGGTAAACGTCTCCAGGCGCGTCGCGCGCCAAGGATGGACCGCCTGATCCACGAGCACGTCACCACGTGTCAAAAAGTCACTTAGCAGGCGTTCGAAAGCATCGAGCTGCGCCTGCGTCATCGTGATGGGATCGGGCAACGTGCAATCCAGGTCGGGCACGTCGTGCAGGCGCGCCAGCACACCGTATATTTCGAATGCCGAACGCTCCAGGCGCGTGCGCTTCGCATGCAGCGCACGCACATAACCATTGAGCTCCTGGCGGGATTCGAACAGTCTGCCCGACTGGCGTTCCCAATCAGCCGCGGCGTTAGCCCGACGCGGCGAGCCTGCCTCATCGAGGCACTGTCGCAACTCCTCCAGCAACACCTTTTTGTCTGACCGGTGACTGTGCAAGTCCAGGCAGTAGTCTCCCAATCCGACATCCTTCAGACGCTGCTGCACGACCTCTAGCGCCGCCATCTTCTCGCTGACGAAAAGTACGCGCTTGCCCTGCCCCAGACACTCCGCGACGATATTCGCAATGGTCTGGCTCTTCCCCGTGCCTGGTGGGCCTTGCAACACGAAGCTGGCCCCATCTTTAGCCCGTTGGATCGCCATCTGCTGGCTTGAGTCGGCGTCAAGCACCTGAACGACTTCATGCGGTCGCAGCTTGTCGTCCAGATCTTCTGCGCGCATGCTGGACTCACGCACAGCCAAACGCGACTCTCCCCCGATGGAACGTAACACAGGATGCTTCAGCACGAGCGCTTTATGGTCTTCCAGGTCCTGATACATCACTAGCTTTGTGAACGAGAAGATGCTCAGATACACTGCCGGCTTGACCGCCCAGTTCTTCGCTTCCTGTGGTATTGTCTGGCGAATCACATCGAATGTCGCCTCCAGGCGCGCTGCAGCCCTCTCCGTGCTCGACTCGCCCGCTGTGTCGCTGTCATCATCCATCTCTTCGAGAGACGCCGGCAGCTCGATTCCAAAGTCACGGCGCAGCTTCTCTCGCAGCGTGGGATTGACCGTGATCTCTTCATTTTCGAGCAGTTGCAGCCGATACGGTGCGGCGATACTCGCACGCTGCAGCTGCACGGGCACCAGCACGAGCGGCGAGCGTATCACCTCATCACTACTGGATGCCTCGCGCCACTCTAGCAAACCGAACGTGAGGAAGAGGATATTCGTGCCGCGGTCATTGAGTGCTTCGCGCGCCCGTGTGCGCAGGCGGTTCAGTTTCTCGTCGAGCTCGTCCGGATCCGCATCGTTCGGCAGATCAGAGACGCTGATGGGCTTGCGGCTCGTAGTCAGGCGTCCATACAGCATGGCCGGGACATCGATGCGGAACGCTATTCCAGGGTGCCGGTCCAACGAGAAGTACAACAGTTTGTTGCGCTTACTCATGTCGAGCAGATATGCTTGCCACTGTTGCAACTTGGTGCTCAGCGCCATTGTTCCCCCAACTTCCTGGCTTAGTCGTGCATCCTACTCGTTCTACTCGTGCTGTGATAGGTCGTCACGGGACGCGGAGGCGCGTCCTGTACATCGGTCCGCCGCCCATGATATCATGCCGCGATACACGCGCGTGCACTCCTCGAACAAAACGCCAGCACGCGTCAATGAGAAATCGTACATCCCTAAAACGAGACAACAAAACATTGCCTCACCCGACGCGCGAGCAATCGCTCAAGATGCCTTATTGCTGCGGCACAATTGTACCATTCCTCTGCAAGACTTAACGACCGTTCTCTTGCGCCGCCCTCTATTCAGGTTGACCAGCTCATGCCCAATACTCTGGTGCTACACCGCCCCTTCCCTTGACGTCGCGCCTCTCGCCGGTGTAAAGCTCGGAGGGAGGCCAGGCACCCCCACGCGTTCCACACCAGACCCATGCGGCGCCCCGCGCCCTCTCATGGGTTTGTGATGAAAGGATGCCCCATGTCGTCCGCCGCTCAGCCCACCTACCAGCCCAAACCCGAGCACCACTTCACCTTCGGCCTCTGGACCGTCGGCAACATCGGCCGCGATCCCTTCGGCGAGCCAGTGCGCCAGCCCCTCTCACCCGTCGCCCTCGTCCATCTGCTCGCCGAGGTCGGCGCCTACGGCGTCAACTTCCATGACAACGACCTCGTCCCCATCGACGCCACCCCCGCCGACCGCGACCGCATCGTCCGCGACTTCAAAGCCGCCCTCGACGAGACCGGCCTCGTCGTCCCCATGGCCACCACCAACCTCTTCACCGACCCCGCCTTCAAGGACGGCGCCTTCACCGCCAACGATCCTCGCGTCCGCGCCTATGCCCTGCAGAAGACCATGCGCGCCATTGACCTCGGCGTCGAGCTGGGCGCCAAAGTCTACGTCTTCTGGGGCGGTCGCGAAGGCACCGAGTCCGATGCCACCAAAGACCCCCGCGACAGCCTCAAGCGCTTCCGCGACGCCATCAACTTCCTCAGCGCATACGTCCGCGACCAGCACTACGACCTCGTCTTCGCCCTGGAGCCCAAGCCCAACGAGCCGCGCGGCGACATCTATCTCTCCACCGTCGGCGCCATGCTCGGCTTCATCGCCACCCTCGACCACCCCGAGATGATCGGCGTGAACCCCGAAATGGCCCACGAGCACATGGCCGGCCTCAACTTCGTCCACGCCGTCGCCCAGGCATGGGACGCCGGCAAGCTCTTCCACATTGACCTCAACGACCAGGTGTACGGCCGCTACGACCAGGACTTCCGCTTCGGCTCCCACAGCCTCAAGACCGCCTTCTTTCTCGTCAAGCTGCTGGAAGACGTCGGCTACAGCGGCAGCCGCCATTTCGACGCCCACGCCTACCGCACCGAGGACTACGACGGCGTCAAGGACTTCGCTCGCGGCTGCATGCGCACCTACCTGATTCTGAAGGAGAAAGCCCAGCGCTTCCATCAGGACGCCGAAATTCAGGCGCTGCTGGCCGAAATCCAGGCCGATGACGGCGCCACGGCCGCCTACCAGGGCGCATACAGCGTCGCCAAAGCAGCCGCGCTCAAGGACGCCAGCTTCGACCGCAAAGCCCTGGGCCAGCGCGGGCTGGCGTACGAGCGGCTGGACCAGCTCACCGTCGAGCTGCTGCTCGGCGTCCGGTGATCGCGCGTTGCATGGGCGTTGCATGGGCGTTGCGTGGGTGAGACCTGAGGGGAGCGTGAGTGATGGCGCAAGAGCCGCTGTTTCTGGGTATTGATGTGTCCACCACAGGCGCGAAGGCGCTGCTGATCGCCGGCGACGGCCGCGTGGTCAGCAGCGCCACCACACCGCTGTCGCTCTCCACACCCCGCCCACTCTGGTCGGAGCAACGGCCGGACGACTGGTGGCAGGGCGTCGCCGCCAGCGTCCGCCGCGCCCTTGATCAGGCTGGCGCAGCGGGCGACCGCGTGGCCGCCATTGGCCTCACCGGCCAGATGCATGGCCTCGTCGCGCTCGACTCCTCCGGTGCGGTGCTCCGGCCAGCCATCCTGTGGAACGATCAGCGTACCGGCGCCCAGTGCGACGAGATTCGCGCGCGCATCGGCCGGGAGCGCTTGATCCAGGTGACCGGCAACGACGCCCTCACGGGGTTCACCGCACCCAAGATCCTCTGGGTACGCGAGCACGAGCCCGAGATCTACGCCCGTATGCGCCATGTGCTGCTGCCAAAGGACTACGTGCGCTTGCGCCTCACCGGCGACTACGCCATGGACAAAGCCGACGGCTCCGGCACCCTGCTCTTCGATCTGCGCGCGCGCACCTGGTCCGCCGAGGTGCTCTCCGCGCTGGAGATTCCGCCCGAGTGGATGCCGCCCGTCTTCGAGGGGCCGGAGATCACGGGCCGCGTCGACGCCGAAGCGGCCGCAGCCACGGGCCTGGCGGCTGGCACTCCTGTGGTCGCGGGCGGTGGCGACCAGGCCGCCGGCGCGGTCGGCGTCGGCGCTATCCAGCCAGGCATCGTGTCGCTGGTGCTCGGCACGTCCGGCGTCGTCTTCGCCCCCACGGAGGTGCCGCTCGTCGAGCCGCAGGGGCGGCTCCACGCCTTCTGTCACGCCCTGCCCAACCGCTGGCACCTGATGGGCGTCACGCTCAGCGCTGCCGGCAGCCTGCAGTGGTTCCGCGACACCCTCGCCCCCGACCTCACCTTTGACGCGCTGCTGGCCGAGGCGGAGGAGGCGCCCGCCGGCAGCGAGGGGCTGCTCTTCCTGCCCTACCTCTCCGGTGAGCGCACACCGTACCCCGACCCTCTGGCTCGCGGCACATTCGTCGGCCTGACCGTGCGCCATCGGCGCGCGCATCTCACGCGCGCCGTGCTGGAGGGCGTCGCTTTCAGCCTGTGCGACTGCTTCGCCCTGCTTGGCGAGGCTGGCCTGGGCAGCGTCGAGCAGGTGTGCGTGTCTGGAGGCGGCGCGCGCAGCCCACTCTGGCGCCGCATACTGGCAAGCGTTCTCGGCGTGGAGTTGGTCTCCGTCCAGGCGGACGAAGGCGCGGCGTTCGGCGCCGCGCTGCTGGCTGGCGTGGGTGCCGGCGCGTGGCCCGATGTCGCCGCTGCCTGTGCCGCGGGCGTGCGGCTGGGCGAGCGCGTCGCCCCCGATCCGGCTGCCGCGGACGTGTATGCGCGGCTCTACCCCGAGTACCGCGCGCTCTATCCCGCGCTCAAGCCGATCTTCGACCAATTGGGCGCGCTATGATTTGGCTGGCGGCTCCGCCGGCCCGCTGAGCCCAGCGTCCGCCAGCGCTTGCTCCAGTGGCTCACTCACCCCGAGCACACCTGCCCACCGCCGCAGGTAGGCCAGGTCCAGCGCGTCCGCCTGCACCTTCAGCACACCCTGCACGTCGCCCCACTGGCGCTCCGACGCGCCGCCGGCCATACTGTTCCACTCCAGCTTCGTCAGGATGACGTCCTCGGGCGACGCCACCTTGAACCTGTGCTGAGTATCCCCGTCTCCGGCCTCCATTGACCTGGCGCGGCGGAGCATCTCCCGGTCGAAGTCCCGCGCCTTCGGTACGAACACGTCCACCTTGATCATCGTGTCGAGGTGGATCGCGTTGAGAATGACGCGTGTCGCTCGATCGCCTCGCGCACGGCCTCCTCGGCGACGTAGTAGACGTCTTGCAGCGCGGCCACCAGCCGCTCCACGTGCTCCGCCTTCAGGTCGGCCACGAGATCCACGTGTGCCGTTGCGCGCGGCATCCCGTACGCCGAGCTGGCAACCGATCCCCCGACGTAGTACGCTACCCCCAGATCTTCCAGCGCCGCGATCACCGGCGTCATGGCGACCCATATGCTCGGCGCCTCACCCATCATCTGCCTCCCTACTGACACATGGCTCGTACGCTCTGCGAGGTCCTCCCCATAGTTGAGCGCCAGAAACGCCCGCTCCAGCTCACGATCGTCCGCTCCTGGCCGCGCACGCTTCATCCCCGCCCGCGACAGAGCGATGACTGTTCTGCTGAGATCATCCGCCAGCGCCGCACGCCGAGCCATCGTAGCCTGGCGCAGCAGCGCGATCTGCGCTCGTTCCGCCTCGCCGCTCGTGTCCGCCGACTGCGTCTTCATCCAGCCATACCCCTTCATTGCTCATTGCGATCTCAACATACCACGTCGTCCCAGGCTCGCCGAGCGGTCCTCTCCGGCGTCTGCATACGAGCGCGCGAGCCCCTGCTCGCTTGACATTCGCGTCCGCAATGGTGTCTCCTTCTCTCAGGAGTGACCGCTCCCCAGGAAATGCTCCATGGATACCACGGATACCACATCCACACCTTCGCCAAGACGCATTGTATTGCTTGCCTCACCGCCCACCGCCCCAGAGGCGACGCCGGACGGCACGCTTCCCTTGCGCAAGCTGGTCCGCCGCGCGCTCCGCCACCACCTCGCCAGGCTGCGCGAGAGCCTCCCCGTGGCGCGTGCCGGTCGCGATCCTGAGGGCCTGCACGATCTGCGCACCGCCGTCCGCCGGCTGCGCACGACCCTGGAGACGGTGGAGGACGCCCCAACCTTCGATCGTAAACGCCTGCACCAGCTGCGCCAGCGGCTCGGCCGCCTCGCGCGCACCCTTGGCCGCGTGCGCGATCTGGACGTCCTGCGCGATCACCTGGAGCGGTTCGCCTCCACCCACCCCTCGATCGCCGCCGATCTCAAGCCACTGTACGCCGAACTGAACGCGCGCCACGCCCATGCCCGCCGCGCCCTGCTCGACGAGCTGGACCGCCCGCGCACGTCGCGGCTGCTGCGCCAGCTGGACCGGCTCGCCGCCCATCCGCCTATGAGCGTCCACCACGGCGCGGCCGCGGCACACCCTCCCCTGGTGCGTCACTTCGCCGGCGGGGCCATCTGGCGGCGTTATGAGGCCGTGCTGGCCTTCGAGACCGACCTGCCCGGCGCCTCGCCCGAGACCCTCCATGCGCTGCGCATCGCCTGCAAGCGGCTGCGCTACACCCTTGAGTTGTTCGCCGACGGGCTAGGGCCAGATGCAGCCCCCCTGCTGGAAGCCGTCACCGCGGCGCAGGACGATCTCGGCACGCTCCACGACCACACCTTCGCCCTGGCGCTCCTCGTTCCGCTCCAGAAGGCCCATCCAGGCAACGCTGGCCTGGCCGCTTATGCCGCTGCTCGCACGGCCGAGCGCGAACAGCTCCAGGACGCGTTCGCTCCGCTTTGGGAGCGGCTGAGCGGCCTTCCCTTCCGCCAGGCGCTCGCCGCGCTCATCGCCGCGTTGTAGCCAGCGCTCGCACCGCTATCTCGTTCACCGTCACTCGTCGCCCTTTGTGGGCGGTGCCGCGATCGGGAGGGTGCTTCGCGCGCGTCGCTCCACGCCTTCCTGGTGCTCCTGCCTCAGCGTCAACAGCGGCTCGATGAGGTCCAGCGGCAGCGGGAAGATGATGGTGGAGTTCTTCTCGACGGCGATCTCGGTCAGCGTCTGCAGATAGCGCAGCTGCAATGCCGCTGGCTCCGTGGCGATGACCTCCGCCGCGTCCGCCAGCGTTTGCGCCGCCTGGAACTCGCCCTGCGCATGCAACACCTTGGCGCGCTTCTCGCGCTCGGCCTCGGCCTGCTTCGCCATGGCGCGCTGCATCGTCTGCGGCAGCTCCACATCTTTGATCTCGACGGCCGTCACCTTCACACCCCAGCGCCCGGTGTGCTCGTCGATGATCGTCTGCAGCTTCTGGTTGATCGTCTCGCGCTGCGCCAGCAGCTCGTCTAGCTCCGACTGGCCCAGCACGTTGCGCAGTGTGGTCTGGGCGATCTGCACCGTCGAGCGCAGAAAGTCCACCACCTGGTTGACGGCATCGTTGGGGTGCACCACGTAGAAGTAGATCACCGCGCTCACCTTGACGGTCACGTTGTCGCGCGTGATCACCTCCTGCGGCGCCACCTCGATAGTGACGACCCGCAGGTCCACCCTGACCATACGGCTGATGATGGGCGGAATGTAGAATATGCCCGGCCCCTTCGGGCCGATCAGCCGCCCTAATACGAACACCACGCCGCGCTCGTACTGGTTCACCACCCGCACGCCGCTCAGTGCGATCAGCAATACGATGACGATGAAAACGCCTAGCCCGATCAAGAACCCAGTCATGCGGTGCCTGCCTTTCGTCGCGCGCTGTCTGTCATCGCGCGACAACCTCTCGCACCGCATCTTCAGGGCCTACGCGGGTAGGTTTCCCTCGCTTGTGCATCCACCTTCGATCGGCCTGCCCTTCCACCGCGGGTAGTGTATAATCGGGACAAGCTGCTGAGGAGGTGTGGCGTGGCTCTGGAACCGCCGTCTCAGGATTCCGCGCCGGTCGCCACAGCGCGGCGCACTCCCACGCGCCCCGCATGGCTGCGCTTGCAGCGGGGCCGCCCCCATCCATGGTTGTCCGTTCGCCGCTGGCTGCGCATCCTGGGACCAGGCTTGATCACTGGCGCGGCCGACGACGATCCCTCCGGCATCGGGACCTATTCCCAGGCCGGCGCGGCGTTTGGCACCGGCCAGCTCTGGCTGGCGCTCTACATGCTCCCGCTCATGATCGCCGTGCAGGAGATGTGCGCCCGCATCGGCCTGGTAACTGGCCAGGGGCTGGCGTCGGCCCTCCGTCACCATTACGGTCGCCGGGTGCTGCTGGTTGCCGTCACCTTGGTCTTCGTAGCCAATACACTCAACATCGGCGCGGATCTAGGGGCGATGGCCGCCACGATCCAACTGCTCGCGCCTGGCGCCTCCTTCCTCGTGCTGATCGTCCTTCTGTCGCTTGGCATGCTCGCGCTCGAAGTCTTCGTGCCCTATCGACGCTATGCTGTCATACTCAAGGTCCTGGCCCTCTCGCTGCTCGCGTACATTGCCACCGGAATCATCGTGGGACTCAAGGGAGCGACGCTGCTGCGCGCCACGGTCCTGCCAACCGTCCAGCTCACTCCGGCCTTCCTGGCCCTGGTAGTCGGCGTCCTGGGCACAACCATCAGCCCCTATCTCTTCTTCTGGCAAGCCGCTGAGGAAGTTGAAGAGTTACCCAACAGTTCATTTCCGTCTGCTGGGGTGCAGCCGCCCGCTGGCATCCTCCAGCGCCGGGGGCTGCTCGCGCGGATGCGCGCGCTCCGAATTGATACCGCGCTGGGCATGCTGGCCTCAGAGATTGCTACCTGGTTCATCATCTTCACGACGGGCAGTGTGCTCCACAGCCATGGCATCACCAACATCACCACCGCGGACCAGGCGGCGGCGGCGCTCGAGCCGTTGGTGCATACCTTCCCCCAATCCGGGCTGCTCGCCAAAGCGATCTTTGCGGCGGGTATTCTGGGCGTGGGCCTCCTGGGCGTACCGGTGCTCGCCGGATCGACAGCCTACGCCATCGCCGAAGCGTTCCACTGGCATGAAGGGCTCGCGCGCACCTTGCGCCAGGCGCCAGGATTCTACGCGGTGATCGGGATCGCGACGCTGGTGGGGATGCTGCTGAACCTCTTCCACATCAACCCAATCGCGGCCCTGGTCTACGTCGCCATCATCAATGGAGTGGTGGCGGTCCCCCTGCTTGTGCTGATCCTGCTCGTGGCGAACAACCGCTCGATTATGGGGGAGCATACCAATGGCTGGCTGGCCAATACCGTAGGCATCCTCACCACGCTGGCGATGGGCGCCGCCGCGGTTGCCGTGGTAGTCACCGCCTTGTAGCGATCGGCGAGCCGTCAGGATGCGAACAGCAGAACATCAGCTAGCTTAGCGGCTGACCACCAGGCGCACCCACCGCCGCTCCAGCACCGTCTCCTCCGGACCCGCCGCGCAGTCCACGCCGCGCGGGTAGGCACGCACGCGCAGCCGCGTGGGATCCGTCGTCAGACTTACCACTGGCGGGCCTGCCCATGGCAGCTGCTCCTCCAGCACCCCGGCGAGCGAGCCGCGCAGCGGTATGAATCCGCACGGGAAGACCCCCACGCTCTCCAGATGATCGCCTGTCCACTCGAACACCACCGCGTACTGGCCGCCCAGCCCAGGCATGATCGTGAGAGGCAGCATCAGCCGCCCACCCGGCGCCAGCTGCTCGTGCCACGCGGGCGCGATGTCCGACGACCCGACTGTCAGCATCACGCGATCGTACGGCGCCTCGGCCGCGTACCCTTCCGCGCCGTCGCCGCAGATCACCCGCACCCGCGCGTATCCCGCCGCCGCTAGATGTGCGCGCGCGCCCTCCACGATATCCTCGTCCAGGTCCACCGTCACCACCCGGCCCATCTCGCCCACTAACTCCGCCAACAGCGCTGCGTTGTACCCCGTCCCCGCGCCAATCTCCAGCACGCGTTGGCCTGGCCGCGCCTCCAGCAACTCCAGCATCGCCGCCATCAGCGACGGCTGCGACGACGAGCTGATCGCCTGGCCGTCACGCTCTTTCGTCACCACGTGCACGTCGCTGTACACCGTCTCCACCGCTACCGCTGGCACGAACACGTGCCGCGGCACCGCGCGAAATGCCGCCTCCACTGGCGCTCCGCGAATGACCCCCTCGCGCTTCAGCTGGTCCACCAGCCCCGAGCGCAGCGCCGCCACATCCCCGGCGCCGCCTCCGTCCGCGCCCGACCCGGTCCCCTGCTCGTCCATTCCTGCCGTCTCCCCTCCCGCGGCCCCCAGACGCCCGCGCGCTCAGCCCTCGCTTAGCGCGGCCAATCCCGTGTCACCGCGCGCAGCCCACCCAGCACATCGGACCACGGCACCATCAGCAGCGCATCGTCTCGCAGCACTGTCCGCCCCCCCACGATCACCTCGCGGATGGCATGCGGTGTCATCGAGTACACGACGTTCTTCTCATACGACCAGGGAGGCTGCAGCGACGGATCGTCGCGGTCCAGCACCACGAAATCCGCGTAGCGCCCCGGCGCGATGCGGCCGGCCGGCAGGTCCAGCGCGTCCGCACTGCCCGCCGTGCCCATCGCGAAGGCCGTCTCCGCCGGCACCACTGCCGAGTTGAGGTGCGTCACCTTCTGCAGCAGCGCGCACGTGCGCATCTCGTCGAAGACCGACACGCGGTTGTTGGAGCAGCCGCCATCGCTCCCCAGCCCGATTTTCACCCCCGCGGCGAGCATGTCCACGATGCGCGTCACGCCGTCCCCCAGAAACATGTTGCTGGCGGGATTGTAGACCAGTCGCGCGTCGCGCTCGGCCATCAGCTGGATGTCGTCGTCCTCCAGCCACACGCAGTGGATCGCCGTCATGCGCTCCAGCGCCACCCCCAGCGACTCCAGCCAGCGGATCGGCGTCATGCCGTGCCGCTCGCGGATCGCGTCCCGCTCGTAGCGTCCCTCCGCCACGTGGATGTGGAAGCGCGTGCCCAGCTCTTCGGCCAGCCGCGACCCCGCCTGAATCATCCGCGGGCTGGCGGCGTGGGGCGAATGCGGCGCCGGGCAAATGTGGACGTCGTGCCGCCCCGCGAACTCCGCCGCTAGCTCGCGCGTACGGTCGACCGCCTCCTCGATCGTCTCGCGGTACTCGACCGGTGCCCCTTCCCAGTCGTACATCGTCCGCGCCAGCACCAGCCGCATCCCCAGGTCGCGCGCCGCGCGAATGACGGCTCGGTCGTTCTCGTTGCCGCCGCGATGGATGTAGAAGAAGTCGCAAACCGTCGTCACGCCCGCGCGCAGCATCTCGGCGAAGGCGAACCGCGCCCCGTGATACACCGTCTGCGCGTCCATGCGCGGCGTATAGCCGTACAGCGCCCGATCGCGCCATGTGAAGAAGTCGCAGTCGTCGGCGACCCCACGCAGCAGCGATTGGAACGAGTGGTTGTGCGCGTTCAGCGTCCCCGGCACCAGCAGTCGCCCCTCCAGCCGCTCCACCGGCGTGCCCGGCGCCAGCTCGCCCACGGGTCCCACGCTCGTAATGAAGCCGTCCGCGACGCTGACGGCGACGCTCGGGACGAACCGCCCCTCCACGAGGGTCTGGTCGGCGACGAGAACGCGCGATGCTGGCTGCTGGGTCATGCTTCCGCTCCATGCTGCTCGGGATGGTAGACGCTCAACAGCGCCACCGTCGCCTCGATCAGCTCGGCGAGGGGCGCCAGCGCGATGGACTCTTCCGTGGTGTGCTCGCGCTCCACGCCCGTCGAGACGGTGAAGACGCGCAGGTGGCGCCGCAGCGCGTTGGCGTCGCTGCCGATGAACGTGGTGATGGTCGTGAAGGGATGGCCGCGCGCCTCCCATGCCGTCTGCCAGGCACGCACCAGCGGCTCATCCGGGCTCACGATATAGCCTGCGCCGTGCGGCTCGAACGTGCACTCGGCGCTGCCGCCCAGCTGCCGCGCCGCCTCGGCGAAGTCGCGCTCGATGGAGGCCAGCAGCCGCTCCAGCGGCTCGCCCTGCAGCAGCGTGCGCACCTCGCCCGCCACGCGCACCTCGGCTGGGATGGCGTTGCGCGCCGTCCCTCCGGCGATGGTGCCCAGCGAGATGCGCGTCGAGTCGCCATCCAGGCTGCCCAATGGCAGCGCCACGCGCCGGAACATCTCGATGGCGCTCGCCGTGTCCGCCAGCTCCTTGCCAGGGTGGCCCGACCGCCCATGCAGCATGGCATCGAATGCCACGTATGTCGCTCCGCGCGTCACCACCTCGCCCGCCGCGCCCGCGTTGTCGAAGACGATGCCCTCAGCCACTCCCCACGGCGCTGGATCGAACGCGCTTGCCCCGTGCAGCCCCACTTCCTCACCCACCGTGAAGAGGAGCACCAGCGGCGCGTGCCGCACGCCCCGCCGCCGCAGCTCCTCTAGCGCCAGCAGGATCACCGTCAGCCCCGCGGCGTCGTCCGCGCCGAGGTTGGTGGTGCCGTCGCTGCGCATGCGCCCGCCGGCCACCACCGGCGCATGCCCCAGCCCCGGCGGCACGCGATCCATGTGCGCGTTCAGCAGCAGCGGCGCACCCTCGCCCGCCACGCGCGCGATGAGGTTGCCCGCCGCGTCCTCTATGCACGCCACCCCGTCGTCCTCCAGCCGCTCGCGCAGGTAGCGCCGCACGCGCTCCTCTTGGCCCGAGACCGACGGAATGCCGACCAGCGTCGCCAGCGTCTCGCGCACGCGCGCCTCCAGACCCGCCGTCCGTGTCGCGCGTGCCATGCCGCTGTCTCCCTCCCGCTCTCACGCCGTTGGCTATGCGCCGTGCCGCGTCCCGTCGCGCGCCGCCGTCCCATCGTACGCCTTGGGGCGCGGAACTGGCAAGAGTGCTGCCTCCATCCACTCACCCTCCGCGCATCACGTTCTCGTCGCGCGCAAGCCGTGGCGGCGGCATACGGCGCCCAGGCGCTGGCGGCGTCCCCGGCCCCGGCGCGGCATTCGCGGTTGGCGGATCGGCCTGATCGAGACTGAGTTGCGCAGCCAGCTCTTCCGCCCGGCGCCTTAGTGTGGCCGCCGCCTGGAGGGGGTCGCGCGTCATCTCCTCGTCGGGATCGCCCGCGACCGCGAGCTGGGCGAAGCTATTGGCGATCTGCCGCACCGTGAAGGGATCGCTGATGCGCCCCTCCTCCACCGCACCGTACATCGCCTCGAGTATCCTGGGCGAGAGCGCGCGCGGCTCCTCCTCGGGCTGGTGCTCGTCCTCCCGCGGGCTGGCGCTCCAACCCGCGCCCGCCTGACGACCTTCCTGCGCCAGCGCATCGTCGCTCTCGGCGTCCGCTGGCAGGTCCGCACGCTGGCCGAGCCGATCCCAGCTCTCACGCAGCCAGGCGCCCATCCGTCCCAGCCATCGCTCTGGCGGCGACGACCACGCCGTCGCGTCGCCCCGGCCCGCCACGCGTGTGACGCCTGGTCCCCGGGCCTCGTCTGGCTGCCCGCCGCCCTCCCAGGATGGCGCCTCAGGACCTGCCGCCGGCTCCTGGTTTGGTGGCAGCGGCTGCGTCATCATGCGCGCGACAGCCCCGGCCGCAGGCGGCGGCCTGAACGCCGCGGCAGGCCGCCCCATCTGGCTGCGTCCATCGTCCTGGTTCGTCTCTCGCTCAGCGCCGGCGCCCCGTGCCAGCGAGCCTTCCACCACGCGCTCCGGCCCCACGCTGCCCGCACCCCCGCCCGCGGTCCGCGCGCCTGGCAGTGTCACGTCGCGCAGCTCCACCCCGCGGATATGGACGCCCCAGCGCAGCGCTTGCGCGCGCATCCGCTCCTCCACACGCAGGCGCAGCCGGTCCACGTCGCTCAGCCCGCGCTCCGCCTCGTCGCGCGCTCCGCGCTCTCCCGCCAGCCAGGCGTCCAGCTCGGCCCGCAGGGCTGCCACTAGCAGCTGGCGCACGGCTCGCTCCCAATCGCGCGTCGCCACCACCGCCCGCACCGCCAGCTCAGGGATCAGCTGATACTCCACGCGTGCCGCTGCCTCGGCCACCTCTCCGGCCGGCGTCGCCAGCCGCTGCGGCAGCGTCGCGTGCTCGCGCGGCTGAACCGGCAGGATCGCCAGCACGCGCTCGCCCGGCAGCAGCACGTTCAGTCCCGGCGGCAGCGTGCGATGCCCAGCGCCAGGCAGCGCCGTCACGTGCACCGTCCCCTCCCGCACAGGATGCAGCCGCTGCCGCACGAATGTCGCGCTTCCCGCCGCCAGCACCAGCGTGACCACGATCCCCGCCCCGGGCCCAAAGAGCACGAACGCGGACGCCATCAGGTCCAACACCAGCCCGAGACTCAGCACGCCCACCCATGCCGCGTCATTGGGCGCCAGGCGCAGCGCCACCGCGTACGCCACGCTCAGCCCCAGCAGCAGCAGCGCCAGGACGCGCACGTGTGGCCACGTGACGATCACATGGCCCATCCTGTGGCTGGCCAGGAACACTCCCAACAGCACCAGCGCCGCCCACAGCGCCACAGGGAAGATCAACGGCGACCAGCGCCGGGCAGCCGAATACGCTGGCGGCAAATTGCTCAGCGCGCCCGGCACGCGCATCTCCCGCACCCTGCGCCACGCATCCAACAGCCACGCACGCGGCCAGAGCGCCACCGGCGCGCTGGTGGCCATCCGCCACCTGAGCTGCTCACGCCTGGCACCTGCGCCATCGGCTGGATCGCTCTCGCTCGCCGTCGGGCGAGCCCTCTGGTTCCTGCTCATAGCGGAAGGCTCATCGCTCGCACGTTTCGCGCCACCGCTCGCAGGTGCTCCCATCCATGGGCCTCAGGCACCCCACTGCGCTGGGCGAGCCCGGAGCCGCCGCTTGCGCCGCCACCCCGCTCCACCGCCGAGAGGAGCAGTCGGGGGGTTCAGACTCCCTGCTCCCGCCGCGGTGGGGGACAGGCCGGAGGTAGAGGCCCTAATCCACCGTGCCGCGCGCAGCCTTCTTCGCCCTGCACCGCTCGCAGTTGCCGTTGCCGCCGCCGCAGTGGTGTTCCCTGGGCGGAGCCGGCTGCGGGCGCGCCTTCCAGTCCAGCTCGCGCACGGGCGTCTGGACGGTCGCTCCGCTCTCCAGCATCACGTCGACGGCTTCCTTGGGCACATTGATGCCCACGACGCGACCCGGCCCACTGGGCGTCCCCACGATCTCGCCGTACGCCGGCATTTGCTGCTTCGCGTCGATGTACTCGTCGTTCTCATAGGCCAGGCAGCACATCAGCCGCCCGCACACGCCTGAGATCTTGCCGGGATTGAGCGGCAGTCCCTGCTCTTTGGCCATTTTGATCGAGACCACACCGAAATCGGTGAGCCACGAGCTGCAGCACAGCGTCTTGCCACACGGCCCCACCCCGCTCAGCAGCTTGGCGTGATCGCGCGCCGAAATCTGCCGCAGCTCGATGCGCGTATGGAACGTCGACGCCAGGTCGCGCACGAGCGCGCGGAAATCCACCCGCTGCTCCGCGGCGAAGTAGAAGGTCAGCCGGCTGCCATCGAAGGTGAATTCAGCCTCCACCAGCTTCATTGGCAAGGCGTGGTCGTCGATGCGCTGCGCGCAGCGCACCAGCGCATCCTTTTCCTTCGCCTTGAACGCCAGCATCTGGCGTAAGTCGTCCTCCGCGGCCAGCCGCAGGACCGCCTTCAGTCCCTCCGGCCCCAGCTCGGAGGCTTCCACGTCCTTCGGCGCCACGACGACGCGCGCAGCCTCCTGGCCCTTGGGTGTCGGCACGATCACCCAGGTTCCGGTCTTCAGGCTATGACCGGCCGGATCGTAATAGTAGATGCGTCCGGCCGGGCGGAAGCGAACCCCGACGACGTTTACCACGTGCGTGTCATAGGTCGCCGATCTCGTTGGTTAGCAGAATGGCCTCGGCCACCTCGCGCATGGACTTGCGGTTGTTCATGCTCAGCTTCTGAATGCGCCGGAAGGCTTCCTGCTCGGTCAGCCCCTGCTTCTGCATCAACAACCCCTTGGCCTGCTCCACCACCTTGCGGGTGGCCAGCCGCTCCTCGAGATCCTTGACCTTGCCTTCCAATTCACGGTACTCCTGGAAGCGTCCCAACGCCACCTCGATGGCTGGCTTGAGATCGCTCTGCCTCCAGGGCTTGGTGACGTAATGGACGACGCCGGCTTCCTTCGCGCGCTCGATGAGCTCCTGGTCGCTAAAAGCGGTGAGCAACACCACCGGCGCCAGGTTCTCCCGCGTCAGAATTTCGGCGGCCGCGATCCCGTCGAGCTGGGGCATGCGTATGTCCATGACCACCAGGTCCGGCCGCAGCTCGCGGGACAGGTTGACGGCGCTCTCGCCATCGCCCACATCCCCCACCACCAGGTATCCCTGGCGCTGCAGCTCTTCCTTCAGGTCCATGCGGATGAGCGTGTCATCTTCCGCGATGATGATCCGTGTCGGCATCGTGTGTCCCTCGCTGCGCCACCCACGTGCCTGGAAGCCGCGTCAACCCGGGTCGCGGCCCCCGCGCTCCGTCACTCCGCTTCGACCCGGAGCACGCACGGAACCAGCATGGGGGTGGCTTACGAGCGCCAGTATAGCACATTCCACGACGCTGCGCTCAGAGCCGCACGCCCGGCAGTATCAGCGAGGGGGGAGTGGCTGGCCCTTCTCGTCGTATTCGAGGTACACCACATCGCGCACGTACGGATGGCGGCGCAGCTGCTCGCCCACCACGGCCTCGCGTCCCGGCTGCACCAGCGCCAGGAATCCGTGCCGGCGTGGAATCAGGCGCATCGGGCGCGCCTGATTCGTGACCAGCAGCCGTTGCGCCTGGCCGACCGACACGCCCTGCTGGAAGAACACCGCGAGCCGGCCCGGCCCGAGGAACGGCGCCTGCTGCCGAATCGGCGAGCCTTCCAGCCGGTCCACCAGCGCCTGCGCCGCATGCTCGGCGCGCTCGTGCAGCCGCGTAAGCGCCGGCACAGCCGCCGCCTGCGCCCGCCCGCTCAGATCGCGCACCGCCGCGGTGAGGCGCCCAAACGCGTCGCCCATGCGTGTGGCCGGCGTCGGCTCATGGGCGGGAATTGGATACACCCCGCTGGCACGCGCCTCGTGCAGGTGATCCAGCGCCTGCTGCACGCCCGGCATCAGATCGGTCCACCACTGCTTGACGAGCTGAGCGACGGGTGCGTTGTCGGACGGCCCGCGCTGCCCTCCGCTGTGCGCGTCGCGCTGCAGCCGCAGCTCCACCAGCCGCCGCATGCGCGGATCGGAGTATGCCGCCGGCACATTGGCCTGCGGCGGACGACCCGTCGGCGACGCCAGACGGCCAAGCGTCGGGTACGAGCGCGGCACCGGTCGCGGGATGGGATTCAGCGGCCGGCTCGTCGGCCCGGCCGTCCCTATCGGGGTGGATTGCGTCGATGGCTGGCTCGCCGGGCGCGGGGGCGGGGTCGGGCGCGGCGGCCACACCTCCTGCTCGCCCGTCTCGAGGAAAGCCGGACGCTGCGTCGGCCGATTGACAGCCGGGGGCGGCACGATCTGCAGCGTAGGCTGGTCGGCCATCGCCCACTCCGGGTCCACCTCGTCCACGATCCCGCCAGCGTCCATCTCGGTCTCTGCTGCTTCGAGCATCGGCAGGTGCGTCGTCGCGCCGGGATCGTCCGCCGTCGCGGCATCCCCCGCCGGCACCGCATCTGCAGACACCGCATCTGCAGACACCGCATCTGCAGACACCGCATCTGCAGACGCACTGGCGACCGCGGCCATACGTGGCGTCGTAGTCGCCTGGCCGTCCTCCTGGGCGGCCACGGCACCTCCCGCCCCCGCCGCGGCGCCGGCAGACGTGT
>CAYQFU010000035.1:0-4994 GCA_964416775.1 uncultured Ktedonobacterales bacterium | reverse complement strand
CGCCGCCTCCGCCGCCGTCGCGGCGCTCACGGCCGGCAGCTCGCGCGTCTCGCGCGGTGTCTCAGCCGCTGTCGCGCTGGCCTCCGCCAGTAACTCACCTTCGAGTACGACGGTCGCACCGTCCTCAGTCGCCGGCTGCGCCGGCTCGCCTTTGGTCGTCATGTATGCACCCCCCGGATGGCCGGAAGGGCCGTGGCCCGCACCGGTCCGGTCACGTCGAGAACTACGCCGCCCAGCGGATGGGGTCCGCAGGAGGGAATCGCGGCGTCTCTGCATGTCAGTAGTGCATAGCATACTGTCTGACCCAAGCCCTCGATTCCGCGTCGCATCCCTGCAATGGAGAGGGCCGGCGTAGTATCACCAGACGCAAGGCAGGGCGCCAGCGTGGGAGAAATGTCCTAGCCAGCGCCCGCCATTTCGGCCATCCTCTATGCGGGCAAGTAGCTGTCCGTAAACGCCTGACTCACATTCACGCTGCCCTTGACGAGTCCGGCGCTCTGCAGGAAGGTCTCCATGGACTGCCACGTCGCCGGATCGTTGTAGCCCAGCTTCCCCGCCCCCTGCCACAGGGGGATCGTCGCCTGCAGCACCGCCAGCGCGTTGGCCTGTTTGGCCGAATCGCTCAGCCCCGGCACATAGTGCTCGCAGATGCGCACCGCATCCGCCGGGTGCGCCGAGACATATTGCACCCCACGCAGCGTCGCGCTCACCAGCGCCCGCACCTGGTCGGGGTGGCTCCGCAGCTCGCCCTGCAACACGACCAGCCCGTTAGAGACCAACGGCTGGGCGTCCCAGACATTCAGCGTGCGGATGGCGAATCCCTGCCGCGGCAGCTGCACCGCCTCATTGTTGGCGTAGCCCATCACCGCGTCCACTTTGTGCGTCAGCAGCGCCGGCACCTGCGTGAAGCCGATGCTCTGCACGTTCACGTCGCTGGTACTCAGTCCCGCGCTGTGCAGCAGCGCCAGCAGCCCTGTGTATGTCGCGCCGTACGGCCCTGGCACGCCAATGCTGTGCCCGCGCAGATCGGCCGCCGTGTGAATCGGCGAGCTCGCCGGCACGATCAGCGCCACCGGATATTTCTGAAACACCGTCGCCACGTCCACCAGCGGCAGATTACTCGCGCCGCGCGCCTCCAGCACCTCGTCGCCGCCCGCGAAGATGGCGTCCTCTTTGCCCGCCGCCAGCAGCGCGAACTCATTGGTCTCGATGCCCTGTTGGAAGCTTACGTCGATGCCGGCGTTGCGATAATACCCGAGCGCGTCGGCCACGTAGAACGGAGCGAACTGGACGTCGGCGTAGTACGTCAGCCCCACCGTCAGGTGCGGCCGCGCGCTAGCCGTCTGGCCGGCGCCGCAGGCCGCCAGCGGCAGACACATGCCCAGCAGCAGCAGCGGCGCCACGACGGCAAAGAGCCGGCGCGTGGGATAGGCATGGCGCGAGTGCATCGTCATGGATCAATTGCCCTCCAGATAAGACACGCGCCGCTCGATCAGCCGAGCGACACCGTACAGCAAAGCGGCCAGCAGGCCCAACGCGATGAGGATGGCGAAGAGCGAGGGTGTATCGAAGCGGCTCAGCGCGATCGTCAGCAGGCTGCCCAGCCCAGCCCCCGAGCCGCCCAGCACGAACTCACCTACCACCGCTCCCGTGATCGAGAGCGTGAGGCTCGTGCGCAGGCCGGCCAGAATGGCCGGCAGCGCCAGCGGCAGCTCGACGGACCACAGCAGCGCCCAGCGGCCGGCGCCATCCACCCGCGCGGCATCCAGCACGTCGCGGTCGAGTGCGCGCAGGCCCAGCGTAGTGGTGATCGTCGCGGGGAAGAAGACGATCAGCGCGGCCAGCGCCGCGATTGGGGGCAGTCCATACCCCAGCCACACCACGAACAGCGGCGCCAGCGCCACCGCTGGCAGCGCCTGGCTCGCGGCCAGATACGGCTGGAGCATCCAGCCCAGCCACTTGCTGCGCGCCACCAGATAGCCCAATGGCAGCGCCACCACCGCGCCCACCGCGAAGCCAGCCAGACTCTCCGCCAGTGTGGTCGCGGTGCCCACCGCCAGCGTGCCATCCCGCAGGCCGGACCAGAACGCGCCGGCCACGGCCTCCGGCGCTGGCAACAGCAGCTGCGGCACGTGCGCGAGATGCGTCAGCGCCTCCCAGAGCAGCAGCAGCGCCACTCCCAGCGCCACCGGTGCCAGCCACGGGGCCGGCCGCCGTGGCATCTGGCGCGGTGGGCGAGGTTTGGGCGAGGGCGTGCTGGTGAGCGCCTCGGCGACGGCGTCCTCCGCGTCAGGAGGGGGAAGCGACGCGGATCTCGTCTCAATGGCCATGCGATACCACCTCCGCGAAGGCTCGCGGGGGCGGCCTGGCCGCCACATGGCTGACTGCGCCGCGCCCGCGATCTCTTCGCGACCCGGGGGCGACGCGTCGGCAAGCACACCGCGCGTCTCTCCGCTGCGGAGAATACGGCACGGCGTACTGACCTTCTCCCATCCGGACTATACCGTCGGCTCCGGTGTTGCACCGGATCTGCCACGTCAACAGACGCGGCTCGCGGGCTCGGCGTCGCCGCTATGGGCGCGCCTTACCGCCGGTCGGGAATTGCACCCTGCCCCGAAGGTCACTTCGATGGTGATTATAACGCGCCACCCCTGTCAGGGCGCAAGGGGCAACTGGGGCGCGTTATCTGGAGGGCGGCGGCGCCGGCTCGACGCTGTAGCGATAGCTCTCGATCACCGGATTCGCCAGCAGCCGCGCGCACATCTGCGTCACCGCGCTCTCCGCTGCCGCCTGGTCGGGCGCCGCCAGGCTGATCTCCAGGTATTTGCCCACGCGCACGCTGGACACACTGTCGAATCCCAGCTGGTGCAGCCCGCCAAGCACCGCATCGCCCTGTGGGTCCAGCACCACTGGCTTCAGCGTCACGTGAATGCGCGCCAGCCAGCTCATGGTCCCGTCAGCTCCGGTTGGTGTCGCCTCGCCCATCTCGCCTCCGTCGTCTCAACGCTGGCGCCGTCTCAGCCTCGCCCCGCGCGTGCCGCCTGGCATGCGTCGCACTGGCAGGCGCCGCGCAGCTTCTCATAGGTATAGATGCCCGTATGGTGCCCGTCGCCCCAGACCGGCGTCAGCCCGTAGCGGCCCACCATCTGGAGCTCGTAGAGCGTCGTTTGCTGGGTCGAGAAGACGGTCGTCGCGTCCACGCTCCCCTTTTGCCCGCCCTCGCCCGAGCACCACGCACAGGGACAGGCGCGGCGCAGCGCCTCGTAGGGGTGCAGGCTTTCATGTCCATCCGACCAGCTGATGAGCAGCCGGCGGTGATCTTCGTCCAGCTCGTAGGAGATGGGCACGACGTCGTCAGGTAGTGGCATGATGTGTTCGCTCTCCCGGCGCGCGATACCAACGCTGGTCAGGCCGCGCGGGCGGACTTCGCGTCCGCGGGCCTCCAGGCGCGGCTTGATCTGGTATCACGTCGAGCGCGCCGCACCTTGATTATAGCCAATCCATAGCCAATCCGCCTCGTCCACGCATGCCGGCCTCCATCACGGGGTATGCACGAGCGGCGTGGGTAAGAGCTCTGGCACGCTGGCGGGTGTCCTCGTCCGTTCCCGCCGTCCCTCGCCCAGCACCAGCCGTGTCCCGAACACGACGATGAACCCCACCACCAGCACCACGAGGGCCACGCTCTCGGGCACGCGCTGAGGATCGCTCATGCCCAGCTCCACCCCATATTCCGCCACCAGCCCGCATGCGACGGCGTAGCCCGGCAGTATCACGCCGACCCAGCGCCGCGGCTCGTTCCACCATCTGCCTGCCTCGCCCAGCCACCACACGCCCACCAGCACGTACAGATCGGCGAAGTAGTACGGCCACACCGTCTTGATGAACAGCGGGAAACAGATCGCCGCGAGCGCCACCAGCCCATAGACCTCGCGACCGCCGGCCGAGAAGTCGCGCCGCGCCAGCACGAGCGCCACGCTGAGCAGCAGCGCGGTCGCCAGCACGAACGTGGCGTCGTGGTACTGCCCCAGCGCCTCGTACGGCGTGCCGATAGCCAGTTGCCAGATGCCGCCACCGCCGATGGGCAGCGCGCCGCGGAACGTGACCAGCGAGAAGACGACGTCCGACGGGTCGGCCAGGTAGAACGGCAGCAGCCCCAGCCCCACCGTCGCCACCGCTACACCGCCCAGCCATGCCGCTGCCCGCCAGCGCTTGCGCGCCGCGAGCAGCACCACCAGCGGGATGAGATACAGCACGGCCGAGCTGCGCGCCAGGATCGCCAGCCCCAGACTCAGTCCCGCTCTTCCCGGCCGCTCCTCCGCCAGCATGCGCACAGACAGCAGCATTAGCCAGATCGTCATGGAGAGCTCGATGTGCCCGTAGAGCAACGTCCCGTGCAGCAGCGTCGGCGACGCCAGGAAGAGCAGGTAGCCCAGCGCGCGCCAGATGCCGCCGACCCGCTCCCCACGCAGCCGGTCCACCGCCGCCATCGCCTCCCGGCCCATGAGCAGCGCGAAGACCGCGAACGCCGCCATCACCAGCATGCGCCGCAGATACACGTCGTCGAGCCACCCCAGCCGCTGTGCCAGCGCCGCCACCGCCGTCAGCGGCACCAGGCTCAGAGGACCGTTGGCATTGGGGTAGAGCGTCATATAGCGCAGGCTATACACCTGCAGCGGATGCCCCGCCAGGGCAATGCGGGCGCTGGGGAGGAAGAACACGTCCAGGTCGGTGGCGTTGATGTCGAGCAGGCCCAGCAGGCCCCACGCGCACACGTAGACCGCTGCCGCCGCGGCGATCACCGCCCGGTGCCGCCACGGCTCGCGCGTCGCCTCGCGCCACACGCCTCGCGCGCCGCCCAGCACGCGCGCGCCCGGCAGCGCGCGCGCTTCGCTCACCGGCATGCGCTGCCCCCTCCACGCTCGCTCTAGCCGGATGCTCGCCCAGCCGGCGTCAGTATATCCGGCGGCGTGGGCGGCGTCAATCGGGCGATGGGA
>CAYQFU010000034.1:12259-31655 GCA_964416775.1 uncultured Ktedonobacterales bacterium | reverse complement strand
ATGCCGGCCAACGCGATCACGCCGAATCCCGCCGCCAGCACGTAGTACGTGGTGGGGATTGGCCCGCTGCACGACATCACCTGTCCAGTGCGCGCCGCCAGCGCGCCGTTCGCTGGGCATGGCGGCGGCGCGCTCACGATGGTCCACGTCACGAGCGCCGCCGGCAGCGCGCCGAACCCTACGGCCAGCGCCCACAGCCCGCGCGCGCCGACACGCAGCGCCCCCACCACTACGAGCACCATGCCCACTGGCAGCAAAATGATCCCGATGCTCGGCAGTGCGGCCAATCCGACGCCCAGTACCGTCCCCGTTACGAACCAGTACCCTATCCGCCACCCGCGCATGATTGCCCCCTCGCCTGGACGGCCCAATGCCTGCCGCACAACAATCATCCTACGCGGATCATACCGAATTTGGGAGAATCCGTGCTGGCACATGGCATCTGGTCTGGCGGCGCTACATGCACTCCCCGAGCGCGATGATCCGCACGCCTACAACCGCCTGAGCCGTACCGCATCGATCTCACGAATGACGCGGAGCTCATCGCCAGGCGGTGCGGCCTCAATGGATCGCTGCGGCAGCATTATGCGAGCGCGGGCGACGACCTCTGCGGCGACCGCCGCCTTCTTCCACCGCTCGGCCACATATTCCAACCAGCTATCGACAGCATCGAAATGGATGATAAATGCGAAGCTCGTCTTGCACTCGCGTACAAACTGCCGCGCGTCGATCGCCACGCGCAGCGCTGCCTCCGCCGATTGGACATCCATGCGGCGGCGCGACTCATCCATATAGCCGAGCCGTGTGACTCGCCCGTTGACCTGCACCTCGACGGCGGCGTTACTCGCCGCGGGCCGAATGTCCAGGAGCAGCCCATGCGGCCGCAGCGCGTCATGCATGCGCGTCAGGGCGTTCACGACGCCCTCAGGGGCGATTCATCACAACGACCAGGAGAGCACCACCACGTCGAACGCCGCGCTGGGCGGATCCGCCGTGAGCATGTCGCCGACCCGGAAGGTCACGACACGCTTGAGATGCGGTGGCAGACTCGCGCGTGCTTGCTCGATAGCGCCGGCGTTAGGATCGAGAGCCAGGACGGAACGTGCGCGATCGGCAAAGCGCCAGGTGAGGCGGCCATCGCCGCATCCCACTTCCAGCACATCCTTGCCCGAGAACTCCACCAACTCATGTATGACGCGCGTTTCCGCCTGTTCCGGATCGCGGAATACTGTCATATCGTCCTCCCTCAGCGCTCTCGGCATTCTCGGCGTTCTGGGCGGTTGATTCGCCCTATCCCCTGTATTCTCCATCGCCCTTCGTGTTCCCTCCATGCCCTCCATGTCACTCCGTCCCCCATCACTCCTCCATCCCCATCGCGATGGCAAAGGAGACAGCAGTTAGGATTCCCCCACCTCCAGCACCCGACGCCCCTTCAGCGCCAGTTGCAGCGCCAGCCGCGCCTCCGGGTCCTCCAGATCGTGCCCCAGCAGCTCACGCGCCCGGTTCAGCCGGTAGATCAGCGAATTGCGGTGCAGATGGAGTCTTCGCGCTGCCTCCGAGAGATTCGCATTGCACGCGAAGAACACCTCCAGCGTCTCCAGCAGCGCCTCCCCCGTCCGCACGTCGGCTATCAGCGGCCCCAGTGTGCGCTGGCAAAACTCCTCCAGCTCGCCGCCCTCGCGCAACCGCAGCAGCAGCCGGTAGATGCCCAGCTCGCTCGGCCGTGCCACTCGCCCGGTACCCAGCACCAGCCGGCCCAGCCGCGCCGCGTCCCGCGCCTCCCCATACGACCGGCGCACCTCCGCCGGCCCCACTCCCGGTTCTCCTATCCCCGCCGTCCACCCCACCTCGCCCGCCGCCCGCTCCAGCAGCTCTGCTCCGCGCGCCGCCAGATCCGCCATCTCGCCAGGTCCCGCCCTCGGTCCCGCCAGCGGCACCAGTGCCACCACCTCCGCACCGCGTGCGCGCACCCACGCTCCATCCAGCCCCGCCGCCAGCGCCTCGCCCACCGCCCCCGCCACGCTCGTGCCCCCCGAGCCACCGCTCAGCTCCACCACCAACGCCGCGTGGGGCTCCGCTAGATCGTGTCCCAGCTGCGCCGCCCGTGCCCGCATCTGCCCCTCATCCGAGTACGTCCCCGCCAGCAGCGCATCCAGTGTCTCTACCCGCAGTCGCCGCTCCACCCCCGCCAGATCCTGCCGGCGCGCCAGCGCCAACGCGAAGAGCGGCGCCGCCTGCTCCAGCGCCGCCGCCAGCGCGCGCCGGCGCTCCACGTCGCTCGCCGCCTCTCCCGTTACCAGGCTCAGATATACCCCCGCTCCCGGCCCACCGCCGCGCGCCTCCTCGGCGCGATCGCGCGGCCACACCTCCAGTGACGCCACCAGCCGCACCAGCTCAGACCCCAGCGGCAGCGTCCGCACCACGGACGCCGTCCCTCCCTGGCTCGCCGCGCCCGCACCTCCGTCCGCCGCCGCCTCGCCCGCCCCACCTCGCCCGCGCACCTCCGCCCGCGCCGACGGCCGACGCAGCAGCGCCATCAGCGCCTCGCGCGTCAGTGGAAAGGCCCCCGGCAGCGCGCACCAGCGCACGTCCGTCGCGTCCTCCAGGACCACTGCCACCCCGAGCTGGCTCGCCATGCGCTGCCCCAGCGCCCGGTCATCCCCTCCGCGCAGACTCGCCCTCAGCAGCGCCTCGTACACTGCCCGCGCTGTATCCGCCTCCGGCCGCGGCTCCGCCGCCAGCGCGCGCCGCGCCGCCAGCGCGATCACCTCTCGTTCCATTTCGGCCAGCGGCGTGCCCGCGGGCAGCGCCACCAGCGGCAGCGCCAGCGTCTCCGCCAGCTCCCGCTCTTCATCCGTCGCGGGGCGCTGCGTCGTGTCGCCGGCCGGCCGGCCGGCGGCGACGGCTGGAGCGGCCGCCAAATCGAAGCCCGCCGCCGGCGCGTGTGGCCGGTCGGCGGGCATATGGTCGAATGGGAGCAATCCGGCCACCGCGATGGCCGAGACGCCTCGCTCCGCGAGGTCCTGGATCAGGCGCGCCAGTGTGAGTGTGTCATCCTGCGCCTGCAGCGTGCGCAGCGTCGCCAGCGAGAGCAGCGCCAGCTCATCCCCCAGCGGCGACTCGAACGCGGGCGGGCGGGCCCGCATTGCGCTGGCCCAGGTGACGAACCGATCCAGACCAGCCTCGCCGGCCACCAGCCGTGCGCCGCGCCGCTCCAGCAGCGCCAGCACCTCGCGTGCCGTCACCGCGCCCACGCCATCGTCTCCCGCCCGCTGGGCGCGCTCACGCGCCGGCTCGCTACTCCCTGGGGGCCGTCTGCCGTGCCGCGGGGGCCGTCCCCGCCGGGCGCGGATGCACGCCCGAGGCGCCGCGCGCTGGCACCGTGCCGTGCCCCTGTGCGCGCTCCAGTCGCGTCTTCTCCCTCTGGCGTCGTGCCGTCTTCAAATGCTTGTGCCACGCTACCTTCTTTGTCTTGTTCACTCTTCCATCTCCCCGCTGTCGCTTTCCTCGAACTCGCTTTCGGCCAGGTCCTCCGCGGACTCGTCGCCCTCGTTGAACTCGCCTTCCTCTTCCAACAGCTCTTCCTCTTCCTCTTCCCGGTCGTAGCGCAGGATGCTGTCCTTGATGTACGCCCGGACCACCTCCGTGCCCACCTGCGGCGGGAAGCTCACCCGGCCCAGCTGGCTCGGGTGCTGGAAGGTCTCGCGAATGATGATGCGCACGTTGCCGTCGTCCAGGTCGGTGATGGCCGCCGAATAGCGGTTGCCGCCCTCCATGAACTTGATCAGCCGGTTGGCCAGGCGCGGCTCCACGCGGCCAAGCGTTTCGCCCGCCGCGTTGCGCACGTAGAGCGCCTGTCCCTCCGGGTGCAGGTACACCTGATCGCCGGCCGTCTGCCGCGCCCGCACCTCCGCCGGCGCCACATCCACCAGCGTTGTGAACCCGGTCTTCCCCGTCTCCTCGATGAACAGCCGCGGATCGATGCGCTCTGCCGTCCGCGCCACCGCCGCCTCATCGCTCAACAGCGACAGCCGCTCCAAATTCTTGCGCGCGATGGTATTGGTCGGATCCAGCTCCAGTGCATCTTTGTATGCCTTGCGCGCCTCCGCGTAGTTGCCCGTCTCACTCAACGCCTTGCCCAACCGGTTCAGCGCACTGGCATCGCGCGGCGCCGCCGCCAGAATCTGCCGGTTGACGGCGACCGCCTCTTCCCAGCGGCTCTGCAATGCCAGTTGAATCGCTTGCTCGGTGAGCTGCCGGTGCAGACGAGCGCGCTCCTCTGACTGGCTCATTACCTGGGACATCCGAATCGTTCCTCCTCAGTGGCCGCCCGGTCTGGCGGTTCTCTTCTCATGCGGTGGCGAGCGCGCCCTGCAGCGACCACGCCGTGGCGCGCTCGATCCGTACCGGAACCACGTCGCCCACATGGACCTCGGTGGCCGCGGAGACGTCTAGCGCGACTGTCGTCGCACTCCCGTCCACCGCATCCCTCCCCCGCCCGCTGGCGGCCGTGCCACCCCGCGACGGGCGAGTGGCCGGGAAGAAAACCAGCTTGTTGGTGCGGGTGCGGCCCTTCCAGAAATGACGGCCCTCCTGCACCAGATGTTCCTCGATCAGCACGGGCTCCGTCCGCCCAACGTAGGGAGCGTTCAGTTCCCGCGCGATACGTTCCTGCACCACCTCCACGGCGTGCAGGCGCTCCTTCTTGACCTGCAGCGGCACATCGTCCACCCATTTATTGGCCAGCGTTCCCGGCCGCGGCGAGTACGCCGCCACGTGCACCACGTCGAAGCGCACCTCTTCGAGCAGGTCCAGCGTGTGCTGGAACTCCTCCTCCGTCTCGCCGCAGAACCCGACAATCACGTCCGTCGAGAGCGCGACCCCCGGCCACCAGGCGCGCAGTTTCTGGATCAGCGCCCGGTACTCGTCCAGCGTGTAGCCGCGCCGCATACGCTGCAGCATACCGTCGTCGCCGTGTTGCACCGGAATATTGACGTGCTCGCAGACCTTTGGTAACGCGGCCATCTGCCGAATCATCTTGTCCGTGAAGTGGCGCGGGTACGATGTCATGAAGCGGATGCGCTCCAGCCCTTCGATCTTGCTCAGCGCCTCCATCAGGTCTCCCAGATCGGCATGCTGCTCCAGCAGATCCAGTCCGTACGCCTCCACCGTCTGGCCCAGCAGGGTCAGCTCCCGCGCGCCGCTCTCCACGAGATCGCGCGCCTCGCTCAGCAGCTCCACCAGCGGCCGGCTGCGCTCGCGCCCGCGCCGCGACGGCACGATGCAGTACGAGCACACCTTGTTGCACCCCAGCACCACCGGCAGCCAGGCCGTGGGCCCGCGCGCCGCCGCGCTCGTGCCCGTCGGGTAGTGCAACACCTTCTCGCCCGGCCGCCAGTTCACCGCCATCGGGCCACCCGGCACGCGCTCGCCCAGGGCCTCCGTCGGGATCTCCTCCGGCGCGGCCGGCAGTCCGCCCTCCTGCGCGCCGTCCTCCAGCAGCGACGGCAGCACCGGCAGCGCCCGCGAGGCCCCCAGGCGCGCGGTCCCATCGTGCGCACCCAGGTCCGCCACGTCTACGCAGCCATCTCCCGCCACCAGCGGCGTCCAGCGCTCGTCCAGGAAATGCGGCAGAATGTCCGCCTGCTCCACCTTGAAGAACAGGTCCACCGCCGGATACCGCCGCTTCAGATCGTCAATCGTGCGCTGGTTGCCGATCATGCAGCCCATCATCGCCACCAGCAGATCATTCCGCTGCCGCTTGGCGTGGCTCAACAGGCTCAGCTGGCCGTGGGCGCGCTTCTCCGGCTGCTCGCGCACGCTGCACGTATTCAGCACGACGAGGTTGGCGGCGTCCATAGACGGCACTTCCTGCCAGCCCAGCCCATCCAGAATGGATGCCACCCGCTGTGAGTCGGCCTGGTTCATCTGACAGCCGACCGTCCAGATGTGGTACTTCCCTCGTGTCGTGCTCATCGATCCTCTCCTCCGTGGATGCCGGTGTGTGCCGCCGGCCGCCAGCCCGTCGCCTTCCGCATCCTCAGCGCGCTTCCGCCTTCTGGCGCGCCGGCTGCGGCCGCGGCGCGTTCGAGCGCGGCGCCACCCGCGCTTGCTCGCCCGGCGCGGGTTGCCCCTCCGCCTCCTGCTCCGCCTCTTCCTCCGTCACTTCGCGCAAGTCCTCTGGCCGGTCGAGCCGGTCGGTGAAGAGGATGCCGTCCAGGTGGTCGATCTCGTGCTGCAGGATGCGGGCGTACCACCCCTCCGCATGCACGCGAATCTCCTTCCCCTTCGGATCGCGTCCCTTCACCGTTACAGCGGCGGCGCGGCGGATATTGTCACCGACATAGCCGGGAATGCTCAGGCAACCCTCCGTGCCCAGCAACTCCTCCTCCGACCGCTTGATGATTTCCGGATTCACGAACGCGACCCGCTGGTCCTCCCACTCCGCCACGAGCACCCGCAACGGCACTCCGATCTGCGGCGCCGCCAGGCCCACGCCCGGCGCGTCGTGCATCGTCTCCCACATGTCCTGGACGAGACGCTCCAGTGATTGATCGTAGCGCGACACCTTCACGGCCTTGCGGCGCAGGATGGGTTTCTCGCGGGTAAGTATTGGACGAATGGCCATGGTGCTGCTACCTTTTGACAATGCCGGGGTACGGAGCCCCAGACATGCTGAACAAATGCCAAATGACCCGCCGCGGCGGGTCGCGGCGGGCCTCGTCGTGTCCGGGCCAGCGCACCGAAGCAAGCGGCCCTGCTCCGCTCGTGCGCTCGGCCATCGCGCCTCGTCCCTGACTCCATGCTCCTGAGGAATGCTGAGCCGTCAAACAGTGCCCCGGCCGTGGCTGCGGGCTCCCCTGCGCCTGAAAGACAGAGTCAAGACAGACAATAGCCCGCATAGTATTAGCACGCGCTTCCCCGCTCGTCAAGAGCGGTGCGGTCTACCACGGATGTCCGCCAACACGTCACATCGGCAAGGCGCGCGCCAACACATCTCATCTTATGCCCGCATGGCATGGCATGGCATGACGTGGCGCGACATGACATGGCCTTGAAGCGACTCACTGCGCTTCGTGGCGGTTCAGATGGGCCCGGCGGTGAACCGTGCGCACAGCGGCTTGGGGGGAGGGGTGGCTGGCGCTCAATCGCCATCGCTTGTCTGGAGCGTCTCGCCATTCACGCCCTTCTCGCCCTTCTCGCCGGACGCGGGCAGTGAGGCGGTGCCAATGCCAACCAACCGTCGGACGGTTTCATTGACCATCTCGTCGAGGGGTGGCCACGGGAAATCGGGGCGGTCCATACGCAGGATCACGAACCCGTGTACGGCGGCCCACAGCGAGATAGCCACGCGGACCGGGTCGTCGCCAGTATGGGATTCCCGCGCCTCCTGGCACCGCTCGATACTGCGGACCAGAGATTGGAAGGCTCGTTGGCCGGGGGACCGCTCCGCACCATAGGCAAGGGTCGGGGGCAGCTCCGGACCGAACATGAGCCGGTAGCGGCCGGGGAAGTCCAGCGCGAATTGGGCGTATGCCCGGAGGCGCGCCAGGAGCGCCTCGGCGGGGTCGGCGATTCCATGGCTGGCCGCGTCTCGCGCCGCGTCGAGCTCGGCAAAGCCGCGCTCGACCACGGCCAGCTTGAGGTCGTCGATGTCCGGGAAGTGCAGATACACCGAGGTTGCGGCGATGCCGACCACCTTGGCCACCCCCCGCAGGGATAGCTTGCTGGCGTCGCCCGACTCTGCGAGCAAGGCGTCCGCGGCGTCCAGGATCTCCTCACGCAGCCGCTCGCCCTGTCCGCGCGGATTACGGTGACGCCCGCTGCGCATCCCTGTCCGGCTGGTGCTCGACATGTCCGCGCCCTCCTCTCCGATGACCCGCGCATATCTCTTGACAAGTATACCTCACACCTGTTAGGCTACGCATGTAGCGATACATACGTTGCCTCAGATGAGGCCAGCACATCCGCCAGCCGCCGAGGCCGAGCTCCACGCCGGTCGGTCTCGCACCCTGCCACTTGATTAGCGGACCGGCGTACCGCTACGAGGCTGGGGCCACGGCCCCACCCCTTGAACGTTGCCAGGCAGTGTAGTGCGCCAACCATCGAGGAGGCACGCGATGACCAAACCGCTGGAACCGACTTACCGCCCGACGCCCCCTATGGCGCCATCTATACCCTGGTGGCTGGTGACGACCATCGTACTCGGAGCCCTGCTCACGGCAGCCGGGGGAATTCTCGCCTTGGTTCGCCCAGAAGCCCTCGTCGGGGCGGGCGAGCACATGAACAAGGCGGCCTATACCTACGCCGGGTACCTCGTGTCGCGCAATTTGGCCCTGGCCATACTGCTCGTGGCCCTACTGGCCTTGCGGGCGCGGCGTGCGCTGGCCGCCATCATGGTGCTCGCCGCCCTTGACCAGTTGATCGACGCCGTCGTGGACGCCACAACCGGGCGGGTGTTCTTGCTGCCCATCGTCCTGGTCTTCGCCGTCGCCTTCCTCATCGGCGCCAGCCGGCTATCCGGCCACGCGTTCTGGAAGGCCGCCGCCTGGCAGGACAATATGGCGAAGCGATGACCTGGGACAACGATCGCACGCACCATCTCACTCGCACCCCTCCGCTCCCTTGACCTTGCCCCTGGGGCAAGGTGCTATACCTTTGGAAAGCGGCGAGTAGATAGCAGCGAGCCAGAGGAGGTGCCCCATGACCCGATCACTGCGCATCGGCGAAGTCGCCGCACTGCTCGGGGTCACCCAGAAGACCATCCGCCACTACCACCGCGTCGGCCTCCTTGCCGAGCCAGAACGCTCCCCTGGCGGCTATCGCCTCTACGGTGCCCGCGACCTCCAGCGCCTGCTGCGCATCCGCCGCCTCCAGGCGCTCGGTCTCTCCCTCGCCCAGATCGCCCAGGTGCTCGGCGCGCCCGACCCCGAACGGGAACGCTCCCTGCGTGCCGTGCTCGAAGGCCTGCTCGATGCCTGCACCGCGCAGCTCCGCGCCCTCGAATCCCGACGCGACCGCATTCGCGCCCTGCTGGCCGAGCCAGCCCCCTCCGCCCTCGACGCACTGGACCACCCCGCCGCGACGCCCGCCGTCCTCGAATGGGCTGAAAGCCGGCTCGGCGCCCCGCTACGCGACATCAGCCCCACTGTCTGGGAACAGGACGCGCAGATCTTCGGTCTCGTCGAATCCTTCCACTGGCCCGCCGAGGATCAGGAGCGTATGCGCGAGGCTGCCAGCCAGATCCTCGCGCAGCCTGACGTCTACCATCGCCTCGTGGACCTCGCCGAACGGCTCGCCGCCCTGGCCGACGTCCCTGTCGACTCGCCCGAGGTCGAGCGCCTCGCCGCCGACGTCCACCGCGCCGGCGTCGGCGACCTCCTCACCAGCCTCGCCCCACCCGTGGACGACTGCCTCCCCGATGACCCCCACGCGAACGTCATCGCCGACCTCATGCTCAGCGCCCTCTCTCCCGCCCAGCGCCGCTTCCTCGACCTCGTCCGCGTCTACACCCGTACCGACGCTGTTGCCGGCGCCCCCACGCCTCCCACCCCCACCTGATCCCGCTCATCCGCACTGACGTGCCCGCGCCCACCCTCACCCACACTCTCGTCGTCTCCCGTACACCCTCACCCCAGCGTCGCCCTTGCCCGTCCCGCGTCCCAGTCCGCCTCCGGGCGGACTTCGCGGCCGCAGGCCCTTCGGTGCGAATGCATTCGCCGGCGCCTTGTCGCGGCGGCACGCCATCCAGGCGCGAATTCATTCGCCGTCCACTTGTCGCCCGCCACCGCGTTTCCGCTGCGTCACACCGCCGCGCCGCATCGCTCGTCTCACACCGCCTCCCTTCGTCCCCACAGTGTCGTCCATGTAGCTGCGTCCCCTTCGCCGCCCTCCGGCTAACCTCCGTGTCACTCCGTGTCACTCCGTCCCCCTCCCGGGAGGTCGCCACCATGCGCCAGATCGCCATCCGTGCCGTCCGCTGGCTGCCCCTGGCCCTGATCGCCGCCGCGATCATCCTGGCCCGCACCGGCTTATTGCCCCCGCGCGTCGCCCTCATCGCCGCCGCGGCCGTCGAGAGCGCCATCCTCATCTTCGGCCTCACCTGGCTGGTCGCCGCGGCGCGGCGCTATCGTCGCGATCGCGCCGACGGCCTCGATCCCTGGCAGGCTCTTGAGGACGGCCTTGCCCTCATCCTACCCCGGCCCATCGCCCATCTCATCGCCCTGGAGCCACGCCTCTGGGCCTGCCTCTTCCGCTGGCTGTTCCGCCGCGCCCGTCCCGGCCCCGACGACTTCCCCTACCACCGCGACTCCCCCTTCGGCGCCTTCCTGGTCCTCGTCCTGCTCACCACGCCCATCGAAATCTTCCTCTACGAGCTCCTGATTCCCTGGGCGTGGCTCCGCCTCATCCTGCTCGTCGCCAGCCTCTACGCCTTCGTCTGGGTCATTGGCTTCTACGCCTCCCTCGTTACCCTGCCCCACCGACTCACCCCCGACGCCCTCGTGCTGCGCTACGGCCTGCTCGCCGAAGCCCGCATCCCCTACGCCGCCATCGCCAGCGTCGAGCGTGCCCGCCGCAAAGCCCCCAAAGAGCGCGACGGCCTCATGCTCTCCCGCGCTGGCGACACCGCCAGCTTTGCCATCGCCGGCACCACTACCCTCACACTGCACCTGCGCACGCCGATCGCCCTCCAACGCCTCACTGGATCCGCGTCCGCCGTTTCCACCATCCACCTCACCGCCGACGACCCCGACCGCCTCGTCCGCGCGCTCCGCGAGCGCATCGCCTCGCCCGCCGCGATCTCCATCCCCACCACGCTCAGCTAACCCTCGCCCAACGCTACACTATGACCGCCGCCATCGTTAACGAGTCGAAGCCCGCTGGGAGGTGCCACAACAGTCGCCCGTCGTCGCCGTCCAGCGCCACGATCTCCTTGTCCGCCCGCAGGTATACCCTCCCCGGCGCCGCGACCAGCTGCACCCCGTTGCGCAACGGCGCGGGCCGCTCCGGACCTTGCCACCGCCAGCGTGTCCTCCCGGTGGTCGCGTCCAGCGCCCCCACTGTGACCCGATGCGCGCCTGGCGCACAGTGCGCGCACGCGTAGAACAGACGCGTCCCGGTCAGGGCGACCCGGAGCCAGATCTGCTCTCGCTGGTCATTGCTGGCCGCCGCATGGGACGCAACCGTAACCCGCCACAGCTCCACGCTGTCCGTGCCACGGACCGCCCACAGCTGCGCTCCTCGCACCAGATACGCCGTCCCGTCCACTGCCAGCGCTGCCACGTACTCGGGCTCGTTCCCCCGAGAGAGCGTCCACTCGATGGTTCCGTCAGCCGCCCGCACGGCTACGAGCGCGCGCCCATGCGCCTTTCGCCCCGGCCGCACGACGCTATCTACATCCACATGTGCCGCGTCGGCAGCCAGGACCGTCAGTGGCACCACATCGGGGCAGCGCCAGAGCATTCTTCCGCTCCGCGCATCCAGCGCGCAGAACCCGGGCGTTTCCAGGCTATCCACGTTGACGAAGACCTTGCCACCGGCCGCCGCCATCAGCCGCCCATGCCTACCGTCGATCGTGGCGAAGGTCCAGCGCAGCGCGCCCGAACGCCCATCGAAGCCAAAGATGACCTCGCCAGAGCACGCGATCAGGGCATCGCCGTCCAGCCGCAGGTAGATATATCCAAGCAGTCCCAGTGACCTGGCCGTCTGCCACGCCCGAACCAGGTTTAGTCCACAGGGGAGCGTGGCCCGCAGATACGCCTTCAGTCGCATGCCAGCCGTCTGCCGCCTGATATGCGGGGGATCAACCTGCCAAATCGCTGTGCCGTCACGCGCGCGTAAGGCTACGACCCGCGCCGGCCCAAATCGCCCGTCGCCATCCAGCGCCGCTGCCCAGCTGGCCACATACACCACGCCATCGCCACACACCACGTCGGTCAGCACGTTCGGGCCCTCGTGCCACTCGTGCCACCAGAGTGTGACCCCGTCCTCGGGGCCGGAGCGCCTCGACGTTCGTCCGTCCTAGCGCGGCTGAGCCAGTGAGGATCAGGTGCTCCGTACTTGGCATCGCGCGCCGGCCCTCTCTGGAACCTGGGCAGCCCACCGCTTCCCTTCCCTCTGATTTACGGCGTACCGCATCACCGGTTGGGGAGTTCGCCCGGCCCCAGAATGCGTGTGGGCGAAATTGGAACGACCGGATGTCATCCCGCTAAGGAAGCAGATTACCAGCGCGATCCCCGCCGCGTGTCCTCCGCTCGCCACGCCGTCGTTGCCGCCGCAACTCCTCGCCTGGCACCGTACCCGCTCCGTCTCCTCCTCCGTGTCACCTCGTAACCCCTCCTCGCTCTCCTGACCGCCCGCTCCCGCCAGCCCAGGCTGCGAGCCACTCTAGCCCTATAGTACCAGGCGGTGAGGAACTTCCATGAAGGACACGCGTTCTAACGTTATAGTTGGCGAGGTGCGTGCGGATGGACACACCATTCGCGCACGCACGGCGTATCTCGCGCGCGGGGCAGTCACCCATCGTGGCGCGCAGCGCGAGACAACGCCTCCGCCCAGGGATCGGGCGGCACGGGACGGCAGCGGCGAGGTGAAGGAAGCCACCTCCCGCATTGCCTTGTGGAGGTTAGCTCTTTGGCGCAGACACTTGTCGTGAGGAAGCCGAGTCAGGCACTGCTCTCGCTCGCCCTGCTGGGCGGCGTGGCGCTCTCCACCGGAGGCGCCGCCAACCCCAGCCCCGCGCACGCCGAGGATCCCACGCAAACCTGGCTCACCCTCGACCGTCCCTGGCTCTGCCGCATCTGGACCACTCCCTCTCGGTTCATCCGGCACTGCACCACGCGCTGGTACCTGGACAACAGCGGCAACCTCGTCTCCGGCGACCCCTCCTGGGTCCCCGTAGATCCCATCGGCGACCTCTCCGACGTCGCCCTGACGTGGCCGCACGATTTCCCTCCCCCCGTCCGGGCCAAACCCACCCCCCGGCCGCCAGCCGTCAAGGTGCGCAAAGCTGCTCATACTGTCCATACCGCGTACAGCGCCCACGCCACCACCATCGTGTCCACGGGGAGCAGCTACGGAGACACCGGCCCCTTCGGCCTGTGGACCCCACCGCCGGGGCATCCCGCCTACGCCCTGCCCGACTATGCCGGCGACCCCAACGCCCGCTACTACGGCTACTGTACGTGGTACGCCCAGTATCGCCGGCCGAGCGAGCACCTGATCGCCCTGGGCAATGCCTGGCAGTGGACCTACAACGCCCCCTCGCACGGCCTGCGTGTTGGCTATAGCCCCGCTGTGGGCGCCACTGTCGTCTTCCAGCCCGGCGTGTTCGGCGCCGGCTCAGGCGGACACGTCGGCCATGTCGAAGCCGTGTACACTGGCGGCTGGTTCATGATCTCCGAGATGAACATGTCCTGGAACGGCGGCGGCTGGGGCCGCGTCAGCTTCCGTTACGTGCATGTCGCGCCCGGCGTCTCCTTCATCTACTGATACTGCCCCAGTAGATGCCCGAGCACGCGGAGCTTAACTAATCGAGCGCGGTACGCCTCCCCGCGGACCGCGCCTCGTCGTGCCTGTCACCAAACGTACCAACGCCCGCCCGGCGTGCCCACATCGGTTCACTGTGAGCTGGCATCACAGATCGTGAATCTGATTGGACACCTGTACTCCGTAGAGCTGGATCTCGTAGGCGCACGCAGTGAGAATACGCCCCAGGAGCTGCTCGGCCTTCGCGGATGTCGTGCGCACAAATATGGTGTTGAGGGGGACCGCTATCGCCGCACCCCACAAGGATGGGTAGAAGCGTGCGCTAAACGCACGCACTCGGGGACGTGGCAGCTTGTTCGGGTCCTTGGCATGGGCGACGAGATAGAACATGACGACACGGGAGAGCCTGCTCTGCATCTCCTGTCGGTAAATACCAATGTGTGCGATGTCCTGCCAATTGACGGTCTGTCCCCCCATTGTGAGCGGAGCAGTATAGCTCCATCCCTGCGCATCGATCTGTAGCACCGGACGCCGCACGACGACATAGACCAGGAACACGATCAGAAGGACAACTGTGCCAAGACCAAAGAAGACAACAGCCACATAGGCCACCGCCGTCTTGACCACGTTCGCACGCATTGTGGGATCCTGCAGCATCCAGAGCCCACCTGCGGTGAAGCCCAGGGCAATCAGGAGATAGAGAAGCAGTTTCACTGGATTGGCGTAAAAGCGTAAGGGATAACCCGTTCTCATGTAGCGTCTCCTTGCCGCATGCGGAGCCGCGCCCAAGTAGCGCCAGCTTTAGCTGCCAGTATACCTGACCGAGTCATCATCACAACGCCCTTCGCTATCCCCAAGTCCTATCACTGGCACCTGTAATTGATTCATGCCTGTGCTGTCCTCCTCCGTGCATCTCCGTGCATCTCCGTGCATCTCCGTGCATCTCCGTCCCCATCAACTCTCCCACCCACCCGCGCCCACTGCCCTTTCCCATGCCACTGCAATGGGATAGGAAAGGAGTCGGGAGGTTAGGATTCCTCGCACCACCCCAGCCCGATCTGATATGCTGATCGAGTGCATGCCACGACCCCCGCACCACTCACTCCCCAATCCCGTCGCAATGGGAAGGGAGCAGGGGGTTAGGACTCTTCGGGGCCGGGACGTTAGGACCCGAACGCGAAAGGAATGAGCCGGAATGGCCCAATCACTGGAGGAAACCCTGGGCGCCCTCGTCGCCGACCTCGAGCGCCGCTTCCCCTACGCCGCCGCCCTCCTCGCCGGCACCTCCGGCGTACGCGTCGGCTCCAACGGGCGCGAGCAGAGCGCCAGCGAAGAAAACCCCAGTCGCGGTGTCGTCTTCACCATCTACGACGGTGCCGCCTTCGCCGAGCTCGCCACCAGCGACCTCGATCCCGACCAGCTCGCTCGGGCCGTTCACCAGTGGGCCTCCGCCATCACTCCGCGCGCGGGCGGGCCGCCTCTCGCCTCCACTAGCGCCGCCGGCCGCCAACAGTTCGCTACCGAAGTGCGTGTGGACCCCACCACCATTCCCCTCGCCGACAAGCTCGCCCGCGTCACCGACCTGCAGGCCCGCGCACAGGCGCTCGACCCCCGCGTCGTGCGCGCGCAAGTCCGCTACAACGAGAGCATCGACGAGCGCACCTACATCGGCCGCGGCAGCCACCTCACCCAGCGCCTCGTGCGCGTCATGCTCGCCGCCGCCATCGTCGTCTCCGACGGCACCCAGACCCGCTTCCACTTCGCCCGCAACGGCGGCGCCGGCGGCTATGAGCTGGCCGAGCTGAGCGACGACGAGCTGCATGCCGCGGGCGACATCGCCCTGCGCCTGCTCGAAGCCGGCAAGATCGAGCCCGGCGAATACGACGTCGTCGCCGACCCCAGTGCTTCCGGCGTGATCGCACATGAGAGCTTTGGCCACGGCGTGGAGATGGACCTCTTCCCCAAGGGCCGCGCACGCGCCGCGCAGTACCTTGGCAAGCGCGTCGCCGCCCCCGGCGTGGACCTCTTCGACGACCCCTCCATTACAGGCAGCGCCGGCTCCTACTTCTTCGACGACGAAGGACAGCTCGCCACGCGCACCCAAATTCTGCGCGACGGCATCTTCGTCCAGCCCATCAGCGACCTCGCCTCGGCCACCCTCACTCCCGGCGTCCACACCGCCAACGGCCGCCGCCAGGACTTCACCCGCAAAGTCTACGCGCGCATGAGCAACACCTTCTTCGGCCCCGGCTCGACCGATCCCGCCGAGATGATCGCCAGCCTCGATCACGGCATCTACCTGCGCCAGTTCGAGAGCGGCGTCGAGGACCCGATGGGCTGGGGCATCCAGGTGACCATCCATTACGGCGAGGAGATCGTCCACGGCCGCCCCACTGGCCGCCTCTTCTCCCCCATCGGCATCTCTGGCTACCTGCCAGACCTGCTGCAGAGTATCAGCGCCGTCGGCAATGACTTCGACCTGGACATCGGCGGGTGCGGCAAAGGCTACAAGGAATTCGTGGTGGTCGCCTCCGGCGGACCGCACCTGCGCATGAAAGCGAGGCTCAGCTGATGGCCAGCGGCGACTACATGCCCTCCGGAACTCCTCAGCCGTCCCACCCCACACACGCGACGCCCCCCGGCGCCGCGCCTGCCCTCGACGTCGCCGCCCTGGGCGCCTCCCTGGCGGGCACGCCCGGCGTAGATGAGTGGCAGGCGCAGGTCATCCACGCCCGAGAAGCCCAGCTGTATATCATTGGCGATCGCGTGGAATCGCGCCGCACCGTCACCAACGAGCGCGCCGTGCTCCGCATTCTCAACGACCACGCCCCCCACGGCGCACCCGCCACAGCTGCCGCCGCTGCGGATGCCGCTCCGCCCCAACCGGTGCGTGGCTGGTCCACCATCACGCTGCTCGCCGCCGACGCCGCCGATCCTTCGCGTCTGGCCGCGCGCCTCGCCGAGGGCGTCTTCATGGCTGGCCTCACCGACAATTCCCCGTACTACCTGCCCACTATGCCCCCCAATGCCTTCCCTGCCGTCCACACCGTGGACCCCACCCTCGTCAACGGCCTCTCCCTCGACCAGGCCCTGGAAGCCGCCCGCGCTCAGCTCGAGGCCGCCGTCGCCCACGAGGCTGGCGTCCGCCTGGCCAGCGCCGAGTTCTACGTCACTCAGTCGCAGACCACCATGCGCAACAGTCGCGGCCTCGACGCCGTCAGCGCTGGCACGCTCGTCTTTCTCGACTTCATCCTCATCGCCCGCGACGGCGAGCACGAGGCCGAGGTCCATGGCGAATTCGAGCGCCGCCGCCTCGCCGACCTCGCCATCCCCCAGATGATCGCCGCCCAGGCTCGCTTCGCTCGCGATACCCTGCGCGCCACCACCCCGCGCACGTTCAAGGGCCCTGTGGTCGTTAGCGGACTCGCCCTGCGTAAGCAGCTCGCCGACATCTTTTCGCCCCTCATCGTCCACACGTCCGCGGAGGCCAAATTCCAGGGCCTCAGCCGCTTCCAGATCGGCGCGCCCATCACCCCTGAGCCGGCGCGCGGCGACCGCATCACCCTCATGAGCGACGCCACCCGACCGTTCTTCACCCGCACCGCTCCCTTCGACGCCGACGGCGTCCCCGCCTCCCGCGTCACCCTCGTCGAGGATGGCGTTCTGCGCGCCCACTGGGCCACCCAGCGCTATGCCGAATACCTTGGCATCCCCGCCACCGGCGAATTCGCCAACCTGGTGCTGGGCCTGGGCACCCACTCCCTCGCCGAGCTGCGCGCCCCCGCCGACGGACCTGTGTACGAGATCGTCGAGTTTTCCGGCATCACCCCCGACCCCCTCACTGGCGACTTCGCCTCCGAGATTCGCCTGGGCTACCGCTACGATCCCGACGGTCGCGTCACTCCCATCAAAGGCGGCAGCGTCTCCGGCAATCTCTTCGCCGCCCTGGCCGATGCCCACCTCGCCAGCGAGCCCTTCGCCACTGGCAACTACTACGGCCCCGCCGCCATCCGCTTCGCCCAGCTCACCATCGCCGGCGATTAGCGCACGGTCTCCCGCCGCTGGCTCCTGAGGGTTAGGCTTCCTCTGACTCCCCTTCCCGTCGCGATGGGAAGGGGGCCGGGGGGTTAGGATTGCTCGCCCCCAGGCGCCAGCGGCAGCTGTGGCAGCAGCGCGTGCCCCGCCCGATCGGCCGCCAGCAGCGCGCCGAAGCGCCACACAAAGCGCCCCCGCACCGTTCCATCCGCGCCCACGATGACGAGCGTGCACCCCTCCGGCCGCGCCGTCCCCTCGACCGGCACCGCCTGTCCCACCTCGCGCGGCCCCGTTTGCCGAGGCTCGCTCGTCCGCGCTCACACCATACCATACGGACGGCGAGTACTGGTGATGGAGCGGCTTCTAGCCTTGCTTTGCCGCTTGCAGGATCTTGGCAACGGTATGAAAGAAGCGAGTGGTCGTCCTGTCTCCCAGGGCTTTGAAGCTCTGGGCAGCAGGTGGCCGGCCATCCTTGAGATACCAGACCATAAACGCTTCGCGATCAGTCGTGTGCACAATTTCTATGTCATTCTTCGGTGAGCGGAGTGGCAAAGCAAGTGTGTTCGGTTTCATGTCGGCCGTGAATACCACACACAGCCGCATATCGGGTCCGACATCCAGATGTTGAAACGCCTGGCTCGCTACGACCTGCTCGAGCTCTGCAATGGTGCGCAAGAACACAGGGACTTCGTACCCCAAAGCCTCGCGCAAGTGTTGCTCGATCGCCTGGGTCATGGCTTCGCGGTCCGTTTGCGCCGTCTCAAAGAAGATATTGCCGCTTTGAATATATGTGCGGACGCTCGTATATCCCAGCTCCATGAAGAGCTCGCGCAGGCGGTCCATTTTTACTACGTGACCGCCCACATTGATGCCACGCAAGAGCGCGATGTATGTCATTGCCTCTCCTCAGTCGTCAGTCGCGGCACCAGCAGCACCGGCTCCAGCGCAGACCATTGCTCGTCCATTCGGTCGATGGCTGCATCCTCCCCGTAGACGCGGCTTTACCCGGTTATGAGATGACTTACCCGACTATGAGATGACTTCCTGGCGCCGATACACCACAACTCCCCTCCCCACCGCGGTGGGGAGGGGTTGCGGGAGGGGATTCCCACAGCTGGGGGTAGGGCCCCTACACGTGGTGCTGTTCGGCCCGGCGCAGCCGGCGCGACACTACCGCCAACAGCCGGATGCTGATATCTCCGTCTTCGTGCAGCGCCGCGCGGAAATCGAAGACCGGCAGCAGAATCACATGCGTCGGCTCGATCGCCGTCACCGTCGCCGACCGCGGATACTCATCCAGCAGCGCCATCTCGCCGAACACCTCGCCCGGCCCCATCACCGCCAGATCTCGCGCCCGGCCCTCCTCGTGGCGCATCACCCGCACGCGCCCCGTCTCGATCACGAACAGCCCCGCCCCCGGGTCGCCCTGCCGCACCAGCACGGCTCCCGCCGGATATTCGCGTTCGGCGCATGCCGCCCCCAGGCGCTGTAGCTCGCGCTTGCTCAAATCCACGAACAGCGGCACGCGCGCCAGCTTGGCTGCGAACGCCGCCGCCTTGGCCTGCGGCGTCGCCGCCTCCTGGTCTTCGCGCTTTCCCGAGCCGCGTCCGCGCAACCAATCAAACATCGCCCTGCTCTCTTTCGCTCGCCGCTGGCTGACGTCGTTCAGGACCATTGCCCACCCGCCTCTCTTCCCGCGCGAGCAGGAAGGCAAAAGCGGCGGAATCGTGCTGGCTCAGGATACCTCACCGTACGCGTTTGCTTTTCGCGATTGCGGCCCGTTCTGATATTCGTTCTGATACTCGGCCGCCTGGAGGGCACGCTCATCATAACACACCGAACAACCAGAATGCGCCGGGCTCGCCGGATACCC
>CAYQFU010000034.1:4838-12159 GCA_964416775.1 uncultured Ktedonobacterales bacterium | reverse complement strand
ACCCCTCGGGCGCTGCTCAGCGCACGACAGATCAGGAGGATCGAACACATGCGAATACGCGCGGTCGTGGTTGACCCGGACGCCCCTGGGCGTCTGGCCTTGCAGGTGGTGGATAGTCCCCCGCTGCGGCCCAATGAGGCCCTCGTGCGCGTCAAGGCAATCTCGCTCAACCGCGGCGAGGTGCGCCGCGCCGCCAACGCCAACCCGGGTTGGCGTCCTGGCTGGGACTTCGCCGGCATCGTGGAGCAGCAGGCCGCGGACGAGTCTGGACCCCCCAAAGGCACGCGCGTCGTCGGCGTCCTCGACTCTGGCGCCTGGGCTGAGGAAGTGGCCGTCCCCGCCGATCGTCTGGCCGAGCTGCCCGCGCCGGTCTCCTTCGCCCATGCCGCCGCGCTGCCCATCGCCGGCCTCACGGCCCTGCGCACGCTCGAGCGCGGCGGGCTCTTGCTCGCCCGCACCGTCCTCATCACGGGCGCCTCTGGCGGCGTCGGCCAGATCGCATGCCAGCTCGCCCGCCTGGCCGGCGCCCGCGTCGTGGGTGCCGTGCACCAACCCGACCATGCGGACGCCGCCCGCGATGCCGGCGCACACGAAGTGGTCGTCGGCGAGGACCTCTCCGGCGCCGCCTCGTTCGGCCCCTACCACCTCATCCTCGAATCCGTGGGTGGTCAGACCCTCGCCACCGCCCTGGACTTGGTGGCCCACGGCGGCCAGTGCGTGATCTTCGGCAGCACCGCTGGCCCCCGCGTCACGCTCGACATCCGCGACCTCTATTCACGCGGCGGCATCAGCATCTATGGCTTCATCATCTTCTACGAGATGTCTCGCGAGCCTCCCGCGCCAGACCTCGCCCGCCTGGTGAGTCTCGTGGCCGAGGGGCGCCTGCGCGCGCCCATCACCGTCGAAGCACCCTGGACCCGCATCGGCGAAATCGCCCAACAGCTCGACGAGCGCCGCTTCACCGGCAAGGCCGTCCTGCATCTGGAAGACTGACCTCCGTCCCACCCGGTTCTACTCTCCCGGTTGTGCGCCCATGCCGAGTCGCAGACGTCCAGCGGCGAGACGCCGCGCTGGCCCTCCACCAAGAGCAAAAATGCAGCGCGCCGCTGCACTATCGCTCTCTGGCTGGGATGTGATATGGTAAGCCCCAGCGGCGCTGTGGCGGTGCCGGGTACCCATGCTGGGGGCTGACTTCCCGATCCGGCATGCCGTCGCTGGTGCGTGTCTACCTGATGCGGGCGGGAATCGCCCGTATCCAGAACCTGGGAGGTGCACTCATGGGTGACAAAGCCAAGGGCAAGGGCAAACAGCTCAAGAAACCCAAAACGGACGCCAAGGACAAGAAGACGAAGTAGCGCCGCGCGCGCCGGCTTGTAGCACGCGCCGAAGGCGGCCCAATCCCCATGAGGGAGGGCCGCCTCCGCGTGTCCCTTGCGCCTTGATCGTACACGGCCTCTACGCCATGGCCGGTGGCGTCTGGGAGTGGACCCGCGATTGATACGACGCCGACTACTATGCCAACAGTCTAGCAGTCAACTCCTCCGGTCCTGAGACGGGCATAGAGAAGGTCATTCGCGGCGGCTCGTGGGCCGATTGCGCCGGGGTGCTGCGCGTCTCCTTCCGCGCCTCTCGCCCCGCGGCCACAAGTATTGACCAACAGGACGGCATAAGCAGCGCGCCGAACATCGGCTTCCGCCTGTGCCGCGTCGAACGCCGCATGTCCTGAATGACTTGCTCATAACAGCAACCGCGACTGGGGGCAGTCTGATGCCAGTGCCTCATGACAGTCTACGTGATCGCGGACCTGAGGCAACGGTGAGAGTGATTCGATGAATATTGCGGTATTCGCCGACCTGCACGGGCGTATCCTGCTGTGCTTTCTGCTCTGCGCGCGATGGGAGCAGGAGACCGGCGAGCATATCGATGCCATCCTCCAGGCGGGCGATCTTGGTGCCTACCCGAGCCAGGGAGGGATGGATCGCGCTACCCGTCGACATGGGCGCCTCGATGCCACCGAATATGGCTTCGCTACGGACTTCACGATCTATCGCGAGGACGTGGCCCGCACGCTAGAGCGCACACGGTGCCCGTTGATGTTCGTGCGTGGCAATCATGAGGATCATGAATGGCTGGACGCTCTGGAACACCAATCGGACGATCCGCTGTTTCCCATCGATGCCTACCGGCGCATCTACTGTCTGAAAACCGGAATCCCCTACACCGTTCGGGCCGGCAACGCATCCATGGTCGTGCTCGGCATCGGACGGGTTGGTCCACCGGTCGGGGAGTCGGAGGCGGAGAAGCCGAAATACATTCAGGAATATGAGATGGAGCGGCTCTACGGCCTGGCTGCGCTGTCGCTCGATGTGCTGCTGACCCACGACGTGCCGCTGCACGCCATCGAGCCGCATGCAGGGATGGAAGAAATTCGGCTCATTCTGGATGCCTACAAACCGCTCTATCACTTCTATGGCCATACCGAAGAGCCATTTCGGACGCACTTGGACCCCAACGGTGTCACGACAGCGTGCCGAATGGCGGATCTCAACTGGCGCCATGGAACCCATGGCCACCTACCCCCTGGAGTGATGGGGATATTGCGGTGGCGCAACCGGAACGACCATGCCTTCGAGGTTGTGGACGCGCCGTGGCTAGACGAGTACCGTATGGGGACCTGGCGCAGGCATGTGGACCGCCCAGCAAGATTGCCACCTGCATAGCCCAGCAGCATGAGATGAGCGGGCTGTTCATGGATCGGGTGTTTGGACAACGCGAGTTATCATTAGGAACGTGAGCGTTTCGCAGTAGCACACTCAGAGAAGGAAGACCATGCACCAGACCGGCAAGCTCGAAGTCAACGGCGCCAAGCTGTACTATGAAGTGCGCGGCGAAGGCCACCCCCTCGTGCTCGCCCACGCCGGCATCGCCGATAGCCGCATGTGGGACGACCAGATGGACGCATTCTCTCAGCGCTACCAGGTCATCCGTTACGATCATCGGGGCTGCGGCCAGTCCGAGATGCCGCCCGAGCCGTACTCGCCCCATGAAGACCTCTACGGCCTGCTGCGCGCACTGGGCGTGTCGCGTGCCCACCTCATCGGCGTCTCCATGGGCGGCGCCATGGTCGTGGACTTCACCCTTGCCCATCCAGACATGGTCTCCGCTCTCATTCCTGTCGGCTCCGGCCTCAGCGGCTTTCAGTTCGACCTCAGCACCGCACCCCCTGAGGAAGTGGCCATCTTCACCGAGGCGGATGCCGCCGCCGAAGCTGGCGATTTCGCCCGCGCCAACGACCTCGAAGTGCACCTCTGGGTAGACGGCCCCGGCCGCTCCCCCGAGCAGGTGAACCCCGCTGTGCGCGAGCGCGTGCGCGAGATGAACGGCCTCATCTTCTCCCGCTGGGACGAGCACACGCGCGCCACCTCGCGCGGCCTTGAGCCCCCTGCCGCCGGCCGGCTCTCCGAGATGCAGGTCCCCACCCTCGTCATCGTCGGCGACCAGGACGCCAATTACGTCCAACAGAGGGTGGACGCGCTTGCCTCCGGCATCCCCGGCGCGCGCAAGGCGGTCATTCCCAACACAGCCCACGTGCCCAACATGGAGCGCCCCGACGAGTTCACCCGCCTCGTCTTCGACTTCCTCGCCGGCATCTAGCTCCGCTCGACGACACTGCCGCCCGCTCCCCCTCCCCCGCTGCGGCGGGGGAGGGGCTAGGGGTGGGGGCCTCACAGCACGATCGCTTCCGCTGCCCGTCGCGCTCGCTCCTCCGCCTGCGCCAGCGTGTCCCCCAGCGCCGTCACGTGCCCCATCTTGCGCCCCACGCGCGATGCCGTTTTGCCATACACGTGGATGTGTGCTCCCGGCACCGCTAGCGCCGTCGCCAGCCCTTCCGCGCGCGCTGGTCCCGTCCGCATGCCCAGCAGATTCACCATCACCGCCGCCGGCGCCACCAGCGACGTATCCCCCAGCGGCAGCCCCAGCACCGCCCGCAAGTGGTTCTCGAACTGCGACGTGTGGCAGCCCTCGATCGTATAATGCCCCGAATTGTGCGGCCGTGGCGCGATCTCGTTGTAGATCACGTCGCCCTCCGCTGTCAGGAACAGCTCCACCCCGAAGACCCCGATGCCCCCGATCGCCTCCACCGCGTGCCGCGCCACCGATGCGGCCCGCGCCGCCACCTCGCCTGCCACCGATGCCGGCGCCCGCACCACGTGGCAGATGTGGTTGCGCTGCACCGTCTCCACCACCGGATACACCGCGCACTCGCCCCCTTGGCCGCGCGCCACCATCACCGCCAGCTCGCGCTCGAACGGCACCCACCGCTCCACCAGCAGCCCCCGCTCAGGCCAGCCCAGCCGCTCCAGAGCCGGCACGATCTCCTCTGGCCCACGCAGCGTCGCGTTGCCATAGCCATCGTAGCCATTGCGCCTGGCCTTCAGCACCACGGGCCAGCTCCACTCCTGCCCCGCGCGCTCCACATCCTCCGCCCCCTCCACCGCCCGAAACGCCGGCACCAGCACTCCCGCCGCCGCCATGAAGCGCTTCTGCTCCAGCTTGTCCTGAATGAGAGCCAGCGTGCGCGCCGTTGGGAATATCGCCACCCCCTGCTTCGCCAGCCAGGCCAGCCCCTCCGCATCCACGAACTCATTTTCCAGCGTCACCACCAGCGCGTCTTCAGCCAGCGCCAGCAGCGCCTCCCGGTCGTCCCATGCCCCCACCAGCGCCCGCGCCGCCATGCGCGCCGCCGGACTGCCAGGCTCCCGCTCCAGGATCGCCACCTCCAGCCCCAGTCGCGCCGCCGCTTCCGCCGTCATGCGCGCCAGCTGGCCCCCGCCCAGAATTGCCACACGCCCTGGGTACGCCAGCGCGTCCCGCGCCGCCGGCTCCGTCCCCGTCGCCGCCGCCTCGCCCTCCGCCACCTCCCACGCATCATTTCCGGTCAACCGGCCCACATCCGAAGACACCCGCGACCCTCCTGCCATCAGCGCTCGACGTCAACACTCTCTTCCCACCATACCACCCCGCTCTCCGCCCTCGCCGCCCCTGTGAGCGCGAACCCACCTGGCTTCTGAGCGACGCTTGCCATGCGCTGGCGCTGGTGCTAGCATGCGGGGCATGCATACCACCCGCAGGCAAGCCATCCAGGAGGAATATCCTCTGTTCCTCCTGGCCTATCACGCTCCCGGGGCAGGCACGGCCCTTCCTGTTTCGGCCGCGTAAGCCAGGCGCTGATGCTTACGCGGCGGAACATGGCGCCGCTTGATGCCCGATCGCTCGCCGGCCGTTTGCGCCGGTGCCGAGCGCTGTTGTGATGTGCAAATTGGGCAGGCGCCATTCCTCCCGCCCGCCAGGTCCCTCCTCTCGCGCCGACCCCGCATCGTGCGCCTGGCATCCGCTCATGTGCTCTTCCGCATGACTCATGCTGATCGCATGCGCTCGCCGCATGCCATCCATCAGATGAAAGTGGATGTCCATGCCAACCAACGAGAAGCACACACCGGAGATCGAGACGACCTCGCACCCGACGCCGCTCTGGCGCAATCGCGATTATCTGCTCCTGTGGAGCGGTCAGGCCGTCTCCTCGGTGGGCAGCGAGGCATCGCAGCTGGCCCTCCCGCTGCTCATCCTGAGCATCACGCATTCGCCCGCGCAAGCCGGATTGGCCGGGGCGCTGCGCGCGCTGGCCTATCTGTTCCTGGGCCTGCCCGCCGGGGCGCTCGTCGATCGCTGGGACCGCAAACGCACCATGATCCTCTGCGACGCCGGGCGGACGCTGGCCCTAGGCAGCATCCCGCTCGCGCTGGCGCTTGGCCATCTCACTATGGCGCAGCTCTATGTCGTTTCGCTCGTCGAAGGCACCTTGTACGTTTTCTTTGGCCTGGCCGAATCGGCGGCGCTGCCGCGTGTAGTGGCCAAAGCTCAGTTGCCCGCCGCCACGGCGCAAAATGAAGTGACTGGGGGCGTCGTCACGCTCGTTGGCCCGTCGCTGGGTGGCGCGCTTTTCGGCCTCGCCCGCGCGCTGCCCTTTCTGGCGGACACCATCTCCTACGCTGGCTCTGTGCTGTCGCTCTTCTGGATTCACCTGCCCTTTCAAGCAGAGCGTCCGCGCCAGCCGCAGAGGTTGCGCGCCGAGATCTGGGAAGGGCTGAGCTGGCTCTGGCGCGAGCCGGTGGCGCGCTCGCTGGTCCTGCTCCACGGCGGGCTCATCTTCTCCTATGGCGGCATGACGCTGCTCGTGTTGGTCATCGCCGAGCACCAGAGAGCCGCCCCCCTTGCCATCGGGCTGATGTTTGGCATTGGCGGCCTCGGAGGCATGCTGGGCGCGCTGCTTGGCTCGCAGGCGCACAAACGCCTGCGCCTGGGCCACATCATGGTCGGCGCGTTCTGGCTCTTCGCTATGCTCTGGCTGCTGTACGCCGTCGCCCCCTCGCTCCTGGCGCTGGGAGCCATCCTGGCCGCCTTCTGGGTGGTCGACGAGATCTATGACGTGGCGCAGATCAGTTACCGGCTGGCGCTCGTCCCGGACGCCTTGCGCGGTCGCGTGAATGGGGCCTTTCGCCTCGTCTTCTTCGGCTGCGAGGCGCTCAGTATCGCGCTCACCGGTCTGCTCTTGCAGCGGCTCGGCGTGCTGGGGACGATTCTCTGCTTTGAAGTCGCGCTGGTTCTGCTGGCGCTGGCGGCAACGCTCGACCGCGGATTGCGTACGGCGCGCCCCCTCACCGACCTGTAGACCCCCTCCGCACCTCCATGTTCCCCCTTCTCATCGCGATGAGAAGGGGGGCGGGGAGGGGTTTAGGAACACCAACATGATAAGCAAAATGATAAGCATTTGATATTCCGCTCGTGACGCCTCCTACCTCATACTTCGCCCAGCGAGCGCAACACGCGTATTCCCCTTATGAAGGGGGAGAACGCTCCACAGCAGGAGGCGCACATGTTCGAGATTAGCGCGATCGTCTGGTGCCCAGATCGCTTCGCCGAAACCGTCAAAGACCTGCTCCCGGACGCCGTCTGCATGGTCGAGGCCAGCACCACCGTCGCTCTCCTCCCACTCTTCTCTCCCATCCACGTCGATAATGTCTCCGTCGTGTGCCGCTCCCTGCGCGGGCGGTCTGGCTATCGCATCCAGCTCACCCTGCGCGCGGCTGACAGCATGATCTCCCCGCTCCCCGAGGGCCTCGAAGCGGCCAGACAAACCGTCGAGGAACGCATCGCCCGCGTGCTGCGGCAGATCTTTGGTATTGTCAGCGTTGTCCGCGCCAGAATTCGCTACACCATGCCCCTGGACGAATGGGACGACGCGCTGGCCGCCATCGCCTGA
>CAYQFU010000034.1:2391-4738 GCA_964416775.1 uncultured Ktedonobacterales bacterium | reverse complement strand
CATCGCCTGATTCCCTGGCCGTGCCTTATGCCGGCCCGAGGCCGGCAACCCATTGCGCAACCTCGCGTCCCCTCTCGTGGCCCATGTTCTCGTACGTGCGCAGGCTCTCCTCACCCAGCCTGCGCGCGCATACCAGATCACCACGCGCCTGCCCGATCCGCGCCAAACCATAGAGCGCCTGAGCGCGCAGCTCCGCCCCCTGCAGCTCATCCGCGATGGCCAGCGCCTCCTCGAACCGCGGCTGCGCCTCGTCCTCCCGCCGCTGCTGCAACAGCACCTCGCCCCAGGCGCACAGCGTCTCGCTGACAAGCCAACGGTGCCGCAGCGCCCGCGCCATTTCCAGGCTCTCGCGCAGGCGCTCCTCCGCCTCGCCAAAGCGTCCCTGCGCCGCGGCGATCAGTCCCATATTCTGCAGCACCGCGCTGATGCGCTTGCGGTCACTGATCACGCGGGCCTGGACCAGGCTCTCCTGGTGCAGCGCATCCGCCTCCGGATACCGCTTGCGCCGCAGCGCCAACATCCCCGCGTTCATCAGCAGCGCGCTGGTACGCTGGCGGTAGCCCCGCTCGCCCGCCACCTTCAACCCCTCGGCGTACAATTCTTCGGCCCGCGCGTATTGGCCATAGCGTTCCGCCTTCACCCCCAGGTTCTGCAGCAGCGCGCATACCGTCTCCCAATCGCCGGCCTCCCGCGCCGCCTTCAGACCCTCCAGCGAGAACGCCTCCCCCTGCGCATAGTCGCCGTGCGAGTCCGCGATCTCGCCCAGCAAACGGAGCAACACCCCCATGCGCTGCCACTGTCCCAGCTCTCGCGCCAGCGCCAGACCCTCGCGGACGTAGACCTCCGCCCGCGCGTCGTCGTCCGCCATCACCATCGCCTCGCCCCAGTACGTCAGCAGCGCGCACGCCCCCTCTCGGTCGCCGATGCGTCGCGCCGCGTCCAGCCCCTCGGCGTAGAGCGCGTTCGCGCGCGCCGCGTCGCCCTGCAACTGGGCCACGCGCCCCAGATGCATGGCCACTCGCGTCAGACCCGCCCCATCGCCCGCCGCCCGCACGATGCGCTCCGCCCGCCGCAAATGCGTCTCGGCATCGTCGTAGAGTCCGCGCGACGCCAGAAACGGCGCCAGCGCCACCGCTCCATGCACCACTTCACGCTCGAAGCCACGTCCCGCCGCCACGTCCAGCGCCCGCAGCACGTTCCGGCACTCCAGGTCCAGCGCCGCGTAATCGTTCGTATGCTCTTCCACGAACGGAATGAAGTAGCGCACCAGCCGCTCGTACGGCTTCTCATCCGTCAGCGCATGGCGCGCGTAGTCCGCTACCGTGCGATGCAGCGTGTAGCGACCTGGTCCGCTCCCTTCCAGCAGACCTGCGTCGGTCAGGGCATCCAGTGTCTCCTCGCTCGCCATGGACACCACCAGTGCCGCGTCTTCCGCGAAGCTGTTGGGCTTTGGCGGGAAGACCGCCAGCGCCCGCAGCGCCTCACGCGCGGCGTCGTCGAGCAGGTTATCGCTCACGGCAATCACGGACTCCAGCGAGAGGTGCGCGCTCGATCGCAGGCTTGGTGGGCGCTCGCCGGGCGCCACGGGGAGCGTCAGACGCAGCCGGTCCGTCGTGTGCCGCAACCGCTCCACCGCCTGGTGCACCCTCCGTGGCTGGCCGCCGTACGCTTGCGCCCGCAGATACTTCCCCATCAGCGTCAGCGCCAGCGGCAGTCCGTCCACCGAGCGCACCAGATCCCGCACGTCGTCTGGCACGGTGCCCGCCACCGCCGGCGCCAGATGCTCCAGCAGCGCGACGCCTTCCTCCTCGCTCAGCTCCGGCACCACCACAAATTCGTCACGCGCCACGTGAACGGCCACCGCCGGGAACCGCGTCGTCGCGAGAAAGGCGCAGTTGGGTCCACCCACCAGGAAACACAGTCCGTCCTCGGCCTCCCAGACGTCGTCCACCACCAACAGCATGCGCCGGTTTGCCACGACGCTGCGAATCGCCCGCGCCCGGTCCTCCTCGCGGCTCAGCCGCGCCAGCTCCTGCGGCGCCAATCCCAGCGCCGCGCCCCAGGCTCCCAGCAGCCCCAGCACGTTCGGCTCGGGTCCCAGGCCCGCCCAGAGAATGCCGTCGGGAAAGCGCCGCCGCACCTCCGAATCATGCACCACCGCCAGCGCCAGCGCCGTCTTGCCCACCCCCGGTAACCCTGAGAGCGCCGTTCGCGCGCCGCCAACATGCAGCCGCTCCACCAGTTGGCGCCGCAGCGCATCCCGACCGGTCAGCGCGAAGACTTCCCGCCCCCACGCCAGCGCATCCGCCTCGTTCGCCTCGTTCGCCTCGTTCGCCTCGTTCGCCTC
>CAYQFU010000034.1:0-2291 GCA_964416775.1 uncultured Ktedonobacterales bacterium | reverse complement strand
ACGCCAGCGCATCCGCCTCGTTCGCCTCGTTCGCCTCGTTCGCCTCGTTCGCCTCAGCCTCTGGCATGCGGAGCTGCGCACTGGGATTGTGAAAGAACCAGTGCGGATAGGGCTCGTCGCCATCGCTCTCCGCCCGGTTGCGCCCACGCCTGCGGCCCGCGATGCCCAGCTCCTCCGCGCTCTTGCCGAAGATCTCGCTTAGCCGCCCTCGATAGTACGGGCCGGGGATGGTAACGCCCCGCTCCCAGCGACTCACATTGATGAAGTTGGTGCCGATCTTCTCGGCCAGCTCCTCCTGCGACCAGTTCCTCACCTCGCGCTCGTGTCGGAGGTGGTGGTTGGGAACCTGATCCTCGTTCTGCGACACCGTTCGCATCCTTTCCGCCCGGCGGTCCTGGCCGCGCAGGATCGCGAACACACGCGTGACGGCCCATGGCTAGTGGGGAATTGTGCACATGATATGGCACGCGCCGCCTCTCGGCAACTCTCTCTTGCTCACCATCACCTCGTGAACGGATCGCGAGCGCATCACATTCACGGCACTACCCATCCACGCCCTCCAAGGCTCCGCCAGGTGGCATCAGCCGAGCGCGAGAGCTGCGAGTCACCGCCAACCACCTGTGTCGCAGCCAGGCAGGAGACGCACGCTATCTCTGCTCCGATGAGTGCACGTAGCTCTGCGAGCGCCATCTCGAGCAATACGCCAACCGTCCGTAACGGCCTGTGCGGGCGGCATGCCCGCTACCGGCAATTCGGCTCGCCCGCACAGGATGATGTGGCAGCGCCCGCTGGATGCGCACACAGCGCTCTACCCAGCTCTCGCGTGCCATCGCTATGGCACGGCCCGGAAGACGATTACCTCGCTGAAGCTGAGCCCGTCCACCTGGTAGGCGTAGCAACCTGGCGCGCGCACGCGCGTGTACGTCACCCATCCAGTCCATGGCGCCCCATAGCTGCTGTCCGCCACCACTCTCAGCTGGCGCAGTATCGGCGCGCTCGACAGGTCCGTCGTGCCCGTTTGTTCGTCGAGTCCGCCCATGAAGCCCACGGCATTGGGACCGTCGAGCTGGTGGCCGCGGATGACCACCGGCCCCTGATACTCCGGCTCGACGTACCACGCCACCCGCTGCCCGCCCCACCCCCGACCCCGCATACCGAACGTGATCGGCGGCAAGTAGCGCAGCTCACCCGCGCCGCTCCCCGGCCCGACGGCATACGCAGGCCCGCTGCCCAACCCCGGACCAACGCCTCCCGTGAACGCCCGGCCCGGCGTCGCCGGACACGCCGCCCCCGCCGGCACCGCCTGCAGCTTCAGCGGTCGCGCCAGCAGTCCCGCCCACACCCCCGACGCATCCGCGAACCCTTGCCCTAGTCCAGCCGCCCGCGACACTGGTGGCGCCGCTGGCAACAGGGAATCAGGCAGGCTCGGCCCGACGTTCGCCACCACCAGCAGCGCGCACAGAACCAGCATCGCCAGCCGGACGGCGCGTGCCCGCGGCACCGCGCGCCACTCCAGCGCGGGATGCGTCGCCGCCCACCTCACCACGCGCCTGCGCCCGCCGCGCGTGCTCCGCAGGTCGCTGATCTCGACTTCGAAGAAGTCCTCCGCCTCGCTCACGCGCCCCCTCGCCGTCTGCCCGGCTCAGTCATGCACAGCCGCGCGCCGCTTTCGCCGGAGCGTCGCCGACAGCATACCGCTCGGGCGCACCCGCGTGCCACCACGATGCAGTGGCCTCCAGCTGCGCCCGAGCGTTCCCGTTATTGCGCGCGATTCCCGCGCCTCGGTCCACACGTCCGCGATGCGAATGTCCTGGTCGGAGACCTCTCACGCACCTTACGCAGCCAAGCGGGAAGGTTTAGAGGGCGTCGTCTCCCCAACTCCTCTCTGCGTACGGTGAGTTATACTGTCGAATGCCTCGAGGTGTTGTTCGATAGGGAGGTGATCATGCGCAACATCGTTGTAGCCGAGTTTGTGTCGTTGGACAACGTCATCCAAGCGCCGGGTGGCGCGGAAGAAGATACCGAGGGCGGCTTCACCCACGGCGGGTGGACATGGCCGTTCTGGCACGACGACATTGGCGCCCACTTCTTTCAGGCCATGAGCCAAAGTGACGCGCTGCTGCTGGGGCGCAAAACCTGGCAGATCCACGGCGGGGCATTTGAACCCATGCCCGCCGGGGACCCGTTTGGCGATGCCATGAACGCCATGCCAAAGTACGTGGTGTCCACCACTCTGACAACGGCCTCGGCCTGGCGCAACTCCACCTTGATTAGCGGCAATGTGGTCGAGG
>CAYQFU010000033.1:23666-32385 GCA_964416775.1 uncultured Ktedonobacterales bacterium | reverse complement strand
GGGGTAGGTCGCCGAGGTCGCCACAGCCACGCATGAGGCTGCTGTTGGCGATGTTGTCGATCCCCTCGGAATACATGGCGGGGTCTGCCCAATTCACCCGCAAACTGTGCCGCGTTTCGGCAATGGCGGCGTGCTCGCCGGGCGCCGCGGGCGGCAGCGTGGCCGCCAACCGCTCGCGCTGCTCCTCATGCGCCGAGTCGATCAGGACGAGCGCCGCGACCTCTCTGGGATGGCGATGCTGGTAGAACCGTACGGTCAGCCCGCCCAAAGAGTGGCCGACCAGGACGTACGGGCCAGGAATTCGCGCCGCCCGGAGCAGCGCCTGCAGGTCGCGGGTGAGATCGGCGATCGTCCTGGGCGTGGGCGCCAGATCGCTCTGGCCCAATCCAGCGCGGTCATACCACACGACGCGCGTAAATGCCGACACAGCCCGAGCGATATCGTCGTAGAAAGCTCCGCCCGCTCCCAGTCCCATTTCGAGTACGACCACTGGCTCTCCCTGCCCCGCGTCGCGCAGCGCAAGCCGGCAGCCGCCAACATCCACGAATCGCAGCTCATACCACTCGGCGGTGTCAGCACCAGCGCGCATTATCGCTCCTCAGGCGCCGCTCCATGTCAGCACGCCCCACAGCCCTCAGCCTACCAGCCCATGCTGATCGAGGCAAACGCGGTCAATCCCGCGCGAATACCAGCTGCATGCGCGCGCTGGCAGGCGTCGCCGGCCGCGCCTCGTCGTGTTCGGCACACACCACCACCGGCCGCAGCCCCATAGTCGCGGCCAGCGCCACCAGATCCTCCGGCGTGTAGAGCTGCCAGTCGAAGACATCCGGCGCCAGGTCAGGACCATAGTCCAGCGTCACGGTGAGGCGGTGGCCGGTCATGCGCTTGCGCTCCACAATCGCACGGCCACCCAGCTCGAAGCGCCGGTCCTCCTGGTGCTCCTCGAAGAACGTGCGGTGGTAGACGTCCAGAATTAGCCGGCCGCCGGGCCGCAGCCTGTCGCGCATCTGGCGCAGGACGTCCATGTTGGTGGCGGAATCGAAGTAGCCGAAGCTCTGCCACATGCAGATCGCTGCGTCGAATGTCCCTGGCGCCGCTGTCTCCAGTTCCCGCATGTCGCCGCGGACAAAGGTGACGCTGTCGCCCGCCTGGCGCCGCGCCTGCGCCACCGCGCTCTCGTCGCGGTCCACACCCGTGACGACGTAGCCGCGTGCCGCCAGCGGGATGGCATGCCGGCCGCTGCCGCAGCAGAGATCCAGCACCGTTCGATAGTCCGGCAACGGCAGCTGGCGCGTCAGGAACGCCAGCTCCCTCTCCGTCTGCGCTGGCGCGTACGGCGCGAGAAACGTCGCGAACCACGTGGGGGAATAGACGTTGGTATTCGTGTCCGTATTGCTCATCTGTGCACCTTTCCTTGCCCAAACTCGCACGCCTTCGTCTTCACGGTTCAACCCAATATTGGGGGCCCGCCGCGCTGGGCGTCCACCGGACGCCGCTACGGGTCAGTCGGACCGGGCGTCCACCGGACGCCGCTACGGCTCAGGCGGGTCTTGCCCACCCTCGCCGGCCCGGTCCTGGCCCATTTCTGTAAATGCCAGCCATCACCTTCCCCTGGCGTGTCAGGATGTCGCCGCCCGGTTCGCCAGATCTGGATAGAGCGAGGGCGCGCGCCACATCAGGGCATCAGCTCAGCCAGATGCGGTCGTGACCCGAGCCAGCACCAGGAGCGCTAGCTGCCGGGTAATCCGTAGTCTGGACGATGCGTCGCCGCCCACGCTGAGGTACAGGAGCATAGCTCCGCGACGCACCACCAGGCCCGTGCCCGCGCCCGTGCCCGCACCCGCGCCGCTTCCCGCTCCGCCAGGCGTGCCAGAGAACGCGGCGTCGCCTACGCCAGGCACGTCGGCGACGTTGGTGAACGACTGCCTGACCAACTGGTAAATCCGGCCGGCGGACTGTGCATCGCTCGCGATCTCGACGTTGATCGTGCCGCGGGCAAATGTCTGCTGGGGATCGGTGGTGTCCAGGTACAGGCAAAAGACCTCCCGCAGACCGGTCAGCCCGTCTGGCGTCACGCCGGTCGTCACCTGTGTGGCGGCATGGCCATCCACACGCGCGAAGTCGGCCGCGGAGACCGCGGCGCAGACAGCAGCGTTGCCCGGCGTGGCAACGATTGCGGTAGGCTGAGGCGTCGCCGTGACGGACGCGTGCGAAGCGCCGCTCGGCGCGCAGGCGGAAAGCGCCACCGCGCCGCACAAGGCGAGGACGGCAAAGGAGGAACGTCTGAGCGGCCAGGCCCGCCGGGCAACCAGGTGGCAGAGTGAAGGTCTCATCATAGCTGATAGTTTGCCACATGCGGCGCGTGTTCCGCTTGGCACAGGAAGCGCCGACATATTGTGAACGGAGACGCAGAGGGTGCAGCGTGATGATCGTCAGGCCGCACAATAATGAATCTGTCTGTGGTTACATCAGACGACAATGTCATGCGTCTTTGACCGTGAGATGCACGCCGCTCTGCTGCACCACAATCGCAGCCAGCTCCTCAGGCGTGATCGACGGCAGTCCCGGGTGTCCGGCTTGCCAGATGACGCCGCGTGCCGGCCAGGAAATCGTCTCACCGTCGCGACCGAGCGCCGTAAAGGAGTCGGGGGCGCCCTTTTCCAGCTCCAGGCGTAGCGACACAATGGCGCCCCAGGAAAGCAGCGTCGTCGTGCGCCCCGCGCGCTCACTCAGGCCGCCAGCGCTTGCCGTGAGAGTTGTGCGTCTACCGCCGATGGCGTTGAAGAGCGCGAAAAGACCAATGAAAGCGACCAGGAACAGCAGGAGGGCGACAACGTGCGTCGCGAAGGCCAGTGGCGGGACCGCGGGCAGGTTGACTTGCGCGAGCACCGCGGGGACGGCATCGCACAGGAGCACGAGGCCGATGGCGGCGTCCTGGAGCCGCCCGGTGAATGGGCGCCGGTATGTGACGTCCATTGGATCCGCCGCGAGCCGCGGGACGATAGGTAACGTGTAGCGCTCGCCGTGCTGTGGGGATGAAGTCCGCGCTGGCCTAAGCGCCTGTGTGACGATGACCACGAGTGTGATACCAGCAAGCGCGCTCGTCAAGGCGGCATACCCGTCGAGCAGGGGATTATGGGTCAGCGGCAGCACGAGCACGGCGGCGGCGAGCAGGAGCAGCACACCTGCCAGGCCGTAGCCGATGCCGTACGCCAGCACACGATAGCGATGGGTGGGCAATGGCCGCGCTGCCAGCTCGTCGTCGCATACCAGCTGCGTCGAGAACGTGCGCGGCTGCAGGCCAGTGCGAGAGGCGAGCAGCGCGAGCAAGGCCTGCTGGCGCCCCTCGAACTCCTCTCGGCTGATCTCCGGACGCCTGCGCTTGCGCGGCGGCTTCTTGAAGTCCCACCAATACACGCTTGCTCGCGGGCCGTAGACCGTGAAGATGCGCGCATCCTTGTTGCTGGAGCACTGCGCCACTTCGACCAGTCGCACATCACTCCAACGCAATCGCGGACCCGGGCCTTTGAGATGCAGCGCGCGGATGCCTTCGTCATCCGCCACCACGCCATACTCGGGGCCGAGTCGCGAGGTGAGCGCCACGACGAGGGCAACCAGCCCCGCCACGGCCAGACAGATGTCGAATGCCAGGAGGAGCACCGTCGCGATGAGATCGGCAATCGAGTGGCGGGCCATATACTCGCCGAGTGTCTGCAAGCCGATGCCGAGCAGCGCGGGGAGCGCGAACAGGAAACCGAAGAAGGAGCCGGCGATCAGTGTCATGAGTGATGCGGCGGCCCATTCGCGTCCTCGCGGCCTGCGGCGCCAGGGGAGCGCGAGCGGCAGATGAGTCGCGTCGGGCGTACATGCGGGATCAGCAGCGACGGTGGCGAGCGGAATCCCACTCGGACCACCACCAAGCGCCGACTGGCGCGCGCGTCCGCGCCGGCGTGCCCCCTGCGAGCTGAAGAACAGCGTGAGACCGCCAATGCCGCCAACCCAGATGACAGTACCACCCTGCTCGCCAAGACCGTTGAGCGGGGGCAGCCCGAACTGTTGAGGCAGGGCAAAGAGCGACGCGAGATACCAGAGGCTCAGTGTCACGCTCGCCGCCAGCAACACGAGGCTGCCCAAAATTCCAAGCAACCAATGCCGGTCCCACTGCGGCATGCCTCCGCCCTTTCGCCTTCACTCTGCCATCACCACAGCTGTCACCCGGTCACACGTAACGTACATGGTGCGTGCCGTCCAGTTCAGCCGGGCGCATAGCGAAGAGCCTGTATGACGCGGCACCGATCAGCCACATACGACATCTGTCCGACCGCTTCGCATCGCGTCCAGCGCTGCGCGGGATTATGATCTGCGCTCCCGCTCGCCCTGGCAAGCCGGCTTCGCAATGCACAGCAGTATACTCTCTTGCTCGCTCGCTCTACAACCCGAACCGCGCGACGGTAATGCTGGAGGCGTTTTGCAAATTGCGCAGAGATCGAGCGGCCTGCCACGGCGACCTCGTTATGTCGTATGTACGCGATGCTTGCGCGCTGGCGTCTGGCCCGCCGCGCGTGATAGCCTGCCTGGAGGCCGCGTGCGGGGCGAGGCCGCGGAGGGAATGTGAGTGAGAGGAGCCGACCCGGTATGATGAGTGCGAGCGAAGGTGGGCAGGAAGGACCGGGCGCGGTCATCTGGGACGTAGACGGCGTTCTGATTGATAGCGCCGAGCAGCACCGCCAGGCATGGCACCGGCTGGCCGAGGAGGAGGGCGTTCACTTCACCGACGCCGACTTCTGGGCGACCTTCGGCATGCGCAACGCCGACATCATCCCGCGCTTCTTCGGCTCCCACCTCACTCCCGAGCAAATCAAAGCCCTGGCCGACCGCAAAGAGGCGTACTACCGCGACCTCTTGCGCGCACAAGCCAGGCCCCTGCCCGGCGCGCGCGAGCTGGTCATCGCCCTGCACGCGGCAGGCTATCGCCAGGCGATCGGCTCCTCCGCGCCGCCCGAGAACTTGCGCCTCATCGTGGACCTGCTTGGTCTTGGTCCGTATATCGATGCCGTCGTCTCTGGGGAGAACGTCGCCCGCGGCAAGCCTGCCCCAGACATCTTCCTCGAAGCTGCCCGCGCCCTGGGCATGCCTCCACGCCGCTGCGTCGTCATCGAGGATGCCCCCGCGGGTGTCGCCGCCGCCCACGCCGCCGGCATGCGCTGCATCGCCGTCCGCCGCGCCGGCCAACCCGACGCGCCCGGCCTGGAAGCCGCCGATCTAGTGGTGGACAGCCTCACCCAGGTGACGCCTGCCACCATCGCCGATCTCCTGGCCAGGAATGCCGGCGGGTGAACCTGCGCCGGGCGTTCGGCGGGCGTGCCGCCCGGCAGCGAAGTAAGCCAGCGGACGGGCAAACCTGCGTATAGAGACCGACGGCCACAAAAGTCCAGGGTCTCTCCCCCAGCCGTGTCGCCCGCGGCTGGCGTGGTATGGAAAGTGCGGCGTTGGGCGAAGTCGTCGCGCTGGTAGATTTCGGCGGCTCGTTACCGGCTCTGCCTGGAACCTGATCTGCCATCGGCGTGAGGCGCCGAGCCTGTACTCCATCGCGACGAACGCCAGACGCCGTATCGCTCCAGCCGCCAGGACGACAGCCCTGGCAACGGATGGCGCCACCGACAGAGTGATCGGTGGTGGCCCACTCAGACAATGCACTGCAGATCACTTGCAGTCGCATTCTCTCCGCGCTACATTTCAAATCTGCCAAACGCTATGAATCATTAGTGCGATCACCCCACATTCCTGGACCACTATCGGAAAGTTGGGCAAACATCGCGTAGAATTTGCACGAAACCTGGGCCAACATCACTTGACAAGAATGTCACCTTAGCGTACACTCCTACTCGCACCGGAATCCTCGTTCTCTCGTCCCGTTGCTTTGACTACTGCGGTAGATAGACAGCGATCTCCGCATGTCCCACGAACCAACGGTTTCCCGTCCTCCGCGTAGTGTAGACCCCCTCCTCATGTAGTCCGCGGCGTGCTGACGTGCCATCTCTCCACGCTTGGTCTACCGGTCCCCATACGAGGACCATTCACGCTGCCCCCTCCTCCGAGAGCAACATCGACCTGACTAGAGGGAGTGCCACATGGTGCTCTGGCTCAAGCAGCAAGCGTGCGCAAACAGACTGATGCCTGAGCCGCTGATCAGAGCGTGCTGGCTGGACTGCACGTAGTCGTCTTCCTGTGCAAACCGCCATCGGTTGGGCCTCGTCCCTTTCGAGCCCTTGATAGCGTCCAGACGCCTGGCTGCACCGCCGGACAAGGAGCCATTGGCCACTCGGCGCCTGCTCACCACCTGCCCCTCTCCCGCGCCCAAGCATGCGAGCATATATGCTCGTATGGCAGTCGCCCGCGCGCCCATCGGTACAGACACCCAAAATCAATCCAGCGGGAGATGACGAGCGCAGACTACTCTTTTCAAGCAACACGGCTCTTCGTTCGATCACTCATCCGGTGGATGTTGTGATGGAGAAGCGAGGTCATGAATGTACACTGTGAAAGAAATGTTGGTTCACTCACTTACATTTCTTCTCTTCGCAAGGCGCTCAGACCTATTGCACGGTTAGTCCATTGAGTGTGTGGGTGCTTGGAGAACACTTGCACCATCATCCTCGCAAGGCCAAGCTCGTGTCGTTGCGTGGCGCTCGTGTGATCGACTCATCTGACGGACTCATCATCCTTTCGTGAGGCTCGTGTGCCGAACTCATCTGGGGAGGCCGTGTCATGAAGCTCTTGGTCGCTGACAGCGACGCTGACCTGGTCGAGATGCTGACCAGTTGGCTGCGCACACGCGGATATCAGGTCAAATATGCACTCAGCGCCGAGCGCATCAAGTCTGAATGGATCGAGCAGGAGCCCGATCTGGTCATCGTGGACACCGGGCTAAAGGGGGGAGATGTCATGGGACTGTGCCGCGAGTTGCGCGACGTCCATGACGCACTGGTGCTGGCGATGGCCAGCGCCTCGGACGCGAGTGCCCAGGTCCGGAGCCTGGAATCGGGCGCTGATGCCTACCTGGTCAAGCCGTTTCTTCCCGCCCAGCTGCTGGCGCACATCCATGCACTCAGCCGGCGGGTGCGCAACACCTTACTGCGGCACCCCACCTCGATCTTGACGGTGGGACCGCTCCAGGTGGACGCCGCGCGCAATGAGGTGAGCGTCCATGGCAAGCTGGCGCGACTCACGCCGACCGAAAGTAAGCTGCTGCATCTGCTAGCGGTCAATGCGAACGACGTCTGCACGTTGGGCCAGATCGTGGCGCACGTCTGGGGCTATGGCGAGCAAGCCGACACGACGCTCATCAAGGCCCATATCCGCCACCTACGGGAAAAGATCGAGCGTGATGCCAGCAACCCGCGCCACATTGTCACGGTGGCCGGATCCGGGTACATGCTCGTACGCCAACCGGATCAGCACGACGTGGACCCCTTGGAGTGGACCTCACGAGCGGTCGTCGAGCCACCCGAGACGAATGACCCTGAGGAACACGGCGAGGCGGCAGGGGGGCTCATCCACGACCGGGTGGTACTGGCGGACTGGGCTGCACCACCGGAGCAGATGTGGCTGCCGCCGACGAACAGGACCAGCGTCTTCGACACCCCCGATATCAGCACGACAACCTGAGCCACAAGATCGTGTCGCATCCCGTTCCTCAGGGAGTGGCGAATGAGCGCATCGTCCAGTTGGAGCCGCTCCAGCTGGCGCGAGGAGGCCTGGCGATCAGCATATGAGCTGGAGGAGAGCCAACACGTCGCCTGATAGTCGGTCGTTGGCTCTCCGTCGTTGGCTCTCCCTGGCACGCTCTCATTCCAGCCTATCTCCTCTATCGAGCTGTCCACCAGTTGAGGCCAGCAGGACTCACTACTACCCGAAGAGCGGGTGGTAATTCAGTGTGTAGGCCGGCTTCGGCAGGTTCCGCGTGCCAATCGGCTTAGCCGGCACCCCGCCGACCATACAGCGGGGCAGAACGTCCTGCGTGACGAGCGCTCCCGCCTGGACCACCGCTCCCCTACCGATCGTGACCCCGCCAAGGACCAGCGCGCGCGGGCCAATCCAGGCGTGGTCGTCGATCACGATGGGGTGATAGATCTCAGCAAACCCAGGATCGTCTATCTCGTGGCTGCCCGTGACCAGCCAGACGCCGGCCGAGATCCAGACGTTTTCCCCGATGAGCAGGCCCCCAGTGGTGGAGAGCAGGCAGTCGTGATCGATCACGGTGCCCGCGCCGATGCTGACTCTCCTTCCATCCCTTTGCAGACTCTTGATACAGACATGCTGCCCCATGAGAATGGCCGCATTCGGGCCGAGATACCACCCCAGCACGTGACGATACCAGGCATGGCGGACGGTGTACGAGGGAATCGCGCTAATGAGGTGGTTCGTGGCGTACGTGATAGCCGCCGTGAGCACTCCCTGCACTGCGTTGCTCCTCTCCGGGTTAGCGCTCTTCGGAAGGCCTCCGCTCCCACTGCTACTGAGGATGGCCCGTGCCTGGCAGGATGAGGCAGGCGTGGACGGTGTCTGCAGCCACAATACCGTCGCAAGGTGCCGGAATGATGTCGAGGGTGGTGGAAGATCAGTACTGCACGTCCCAAAGGCGTTCAGAGTCGTGACTCTCTATGACTCTCTATGACTCTCTATGACTCTCTATGACTCTCTATGACTCTCTATGACT
>CAYQFU010000033.1:0-23566 GCA_964416775.1 uncultured Ktedonobacterales bacterium | reverse complement strand
TGACTCTCTATGACTCTCTATGACTCTCTATGACTCTCTATGACTCTCTATGACTCTCCAAGAGATGACGCTCGCTGACGCTCCTGGCGGGCACCCCTGTCCTCCTCGCGGCGCTGCCCTCTGCGAGCGCCAGGCGTGACGCGTGAGGACATGTGCACCTGTCGCGGCATCCAGAACGCCCTCACAACGTCCATTTACACCTGATTCCGACTCAAGCAGTGATACCGTTATGGGCGGCAGAAGCGCGGCGGACTTATGGGCTTTGCACCACCAGCTAGAGGAGGGTTCCGCATGAAAACCCTGATCGTGGTGCCGACGTACAACGAGCGCGGCAATCTCGAGCGGTTCGTCGATGAGACGCTGCGCTACGCTCCCGAGGCAGATGTGCTGATCATCGACGACAACTCGCCCGATGGCACTGGCCAGCTCGCCGACGACATCCATGCCCGCCTGCCACAGGTGAGGGCGCTGCATCGCTCGGGGAAGCTGGGGCTGGGGACGGCCTACCTCCGCGGCTTCCAGTATGCTCTGGAGCACGGGTACGACCTGGTGTTCGAAATGGATGCCGACTTTTCCCATGACCCCAGATACCTGCCCCAATTCATGCGGGCCGTCGAAGGCCCGGAGGCGGCCGACCTGGTGATTGGCTCGCGTTACATCGCGGGAGGCGGGACGCCCGATTGGTCGGCCCTGCGCAAGGTCATCAGCGGTGGAGGCAACCACTTCGCGCGCGCGATGCTGGGGATCCCGGTCCACGATTGCACCAGCGGGTATCGCTGTTATCGGACGAGGGCGTTGGCCAGGCTGCAACTGGATCAGGTCCGCGCGCAAGGTTACGCCTTCCAGGTGGAGATGGCCTACGCGTTATGGCGCAGCGGCTACCGCATCCGCGAAGTGCCGATCGTCTTCGTCGACCGGCGAGTGGGGCAGTCGAAGATGTCGCGCGCGATCTTCCTGGAGGCGTTCCGTTGGGTGCTTACGACCCGGCTGCACGGCTCGCCAGTGGTGCAGATGTAACGGTAGATCGGAAGCCACAGCCAGTTAACACTGCATCGGCACATCTGGCAGTCGATTAGTCGATGCTGTTGGAGCCGCTCGTGGCGCATACTGTGCTAATACATTTTCCGTAGGGTCCCCAGCTCCTACGTCGTCCTGAACACTCCGTGATCCCTTGCTCCAAATAATGTAGCCTGATAGCCCAGCGCGGAGTCCAGCGCAGAGCTTCGCGTCAAACAATGAGGCGCGCTGTGCAAGGGATGCGGCCGATACGATACCAGAGCATTTGCCGCTTGAGGTGACGTCTGCGCAGATGCCCGACTCCCCAACAAAGAAGGGCTTATGAAGCCTCTGAAGCACTGGTATACGCTGCCGCAGCGAGGAGGGCCCCGGTATTGTGACCCGATGGTAGTCATGCCATACATCAGCAACCTCTACGGAGCCCGCGACTATCGTTTGGTAGTCGGTCGGATTATCTCCCGCGCAGCCCCCTGGCGCTCCCAGATCTACCAGATGATGTGGATCAACCGACTGGATAACTGACACCATGTCATCAGCGAAGGTTCGAAGAGCCTGAGCGGCCTGGGCTCCACATCCTGCCCCTCCAGCATCTGGCTCATTGACGAGCTGCCAGAAAGCGATCGTTGGCTCGTCGGCATAATGGGCGACCAATCGCCTGACGTAGTCACGATATGAGAGAGGGTAGCCGTCATCGGTCTGAGTGTACCCGATCCGGTACCAAGCGATAGCTTTTGCCGCACGTGAGGGTTCGCAACTCGTCCATTGATTTACCAGTATCGGAAGAATGTAGAGCTTGTGCCTCTTGGCGGCCGCAATGTACCGATCGAAGTCTGTATAGGACCCACCAGTGCTCCCTGATTGAAAGAATGCCGTTCGGACGATATTTGCCCTCGAAGCTATCTGGATCTGAGAGAAAACCTGTTCGATCTGCTCGTCTGTCGGTGCTTCGCATCCTGTTCCAATCCAATGCCAGTTATACCCGCTGAGACGTGTGGGACGACCATCGGCACACAAAGTAGACCCAAATGCTGATATGAACCGGGTTGAAGCACACTGCGGCGTAATATCATTGTGTCCTCTCTGTGCAACGACGAAGATGAGCGGCGCTAGAAGGAGGATGGCCACAAGAACTGTAGCCCAAAGTATTCGATGGTGCGCTCGCATTTTGCGCAAACCAATATGACGAGTCCGGTTGACTTCACTGCTCAAACGATATCTTGACGCCCTGTGGAACGATCCCCAATTCACGTGTATGCTCCGGACCGTACTGAGGTTTCGAAGTCCCGAGTGCTTGATGAATTGTGCAGTCGAGGCGTTTCTGGCATCAGAGCTGATCTGAACAGGTATCTGGATCGAGGGTTACACTCGGCAGCAACAGCCCTTGAACGTTTATCGGACTACCGTCGAGGGCCGACTCGACCGATTATGGAGCCCGTGCTTGGCGAGCAGCTGGTTGGCTCCGTGGTATCTGTCGCGGACCCTGCATTTGCGAGCTGCCGTCTTGCCAAGCAATTCCTGTGCTTCCATTGCCGATGCGCTCATAGAACTCTGTCCGCCAGAAATACTTTCCCGGACCAACCACCTTGCGCAAGACGAAGTATTGCTGCCAATCTTTGCGATTGTGGAGTCCTACCCAGATCGGATCCTGCGCATTTTGATCTTCCTCGAGCACAATCCACGTGACTGAATCCTGAGGGTGTGCCAATGCTGAGGTAAACTGCCATCCATTTGCATCTGTGATGACCTCCCGGTCAGGAATGCCCCGCATCATAAAGTACGCCATCGGTGCATCAGGGACGTAACTGATCAGCACATTACCGCTGTGATATTGTGTGAGCAACCATTGTGCTTCCGCGCGCATGCGGGGGATCACCGTGGCCGACTGAGGGGATACTGCCTCGCGCAGGGCGAATGGGGTCTCGACAGTGGAATCGACCATGCCAAATACGGTAATTACACTGACCACAATGACGAGCAGGTAACGTCGCTGACTGGCCAGGCATGCCGCAAAGACAGCAACAGCAGGGATCAACTCTAATCCGAACCGGACATTCCAGTAAACGCCAAACCCCAACTCAGGCATGAAAATGGTGTCCATTCCCATATAGAAGATGAGCCAATGGTACGCGAACGGGATCAGGAGAGCATAAGCGGGCAACGTGCTCGCTCGCAGGCGATAGCGGAACGCAAAGACAGCCAGGCCGAGGACGGCGAGCAACGTGGTCACCCACCCAGCTATGGCAGCAGCTGAATATCCATACATCTGAAATGACAGCCAGGGCCTGTGATATGAAATGGGATGATGGAAAGTATGCGTGGAGTCCCCAAAGAAGAAGAACAGCATCGGGTCATGGAAGATGACCGCGTTGTAGATGACCCACGCAGCGCAGCCTGAGAACGCCAGCACGCCGTAGAGGATGCCCCAGGCCTCCGCTCCCGCATAGCCTCGGCGTCGCCAGGCAAGGTAGACGACAACCAGAGCGAATGCGGCAGCGAGCGCCCAGCCGTCGTAGCGAATGCCGGTGCCCACGGCAACCGCCGCTGCGGATTTGACAAGGTCATTAGCATGGTAGGACTTCGCCCAGCGCAGCATATAGTAAACAGCCACTGTTGCAGTGCAGAGCAGCGGTACTTCGCTCATCGCCGTGCTCTGCATGTATACCACGCTTGGATTGAACATGAATGCAAAGGCGGCAACCCATGCAGCCCCACGCGAGGCAAGAAGGAAGCGACCCAGTCGGAACATGTACGCCGATGCGACGACATACGCCACCATTGAAGGGAACGACCCGGCGAACCCCTCATGGAAGAGGGTATCGTTCCAGATCAGAGGTAGCATCAACATGGTGTGGAGCGGCAGCCAGGTGCTGCCTAGCTGCGCTAGCCCGGGAGTGCGACCCGCTACCACGCGTCGGGCGATCATCATGCGGCTGACTGCGTCACCATATCCGACTGTAAGCGCGCGGGAGGCGTACCAGGCGTAGGCACCCACGCTGAGCAGGGTGGCCAGAAATACGATCAGCCACTCATCGGTTGCGCGCACCGCCAGCCAGGTGTAGAGCCGAGTCACTGGATCAGGCACCCGTATCCGCATGGGCTGTGGCCTGACCTGCCACTTCGTCGTGGCGCCCGGGACAGACAGCATGTGGGTCGTCGACGTGACTGTATCCACCCGCGGCACTGCGCCGCCCGTCACATAGCTTGACGGCGCAATCGCGGGCCGCGATGAAGCACGTGGATGGACGCTCGCCCGCAGCCGCATATCAACGTTGGCCCGTAGTCGCATACGCCACTGGTGCATCTCACGTCCCCGCCTCGCCAATCTCATCACTGCTGCCTCTCTCATGACCCTTGTGTCATGATCCTTGATCGCCGGAGCGTCACACGTCAATCCGGGCAAATGGCGGATCGCTTGATCGCTTGGCACGCATCTCATCGTAGATGAGACCACGCCGCGTTTCCTGGGGCCGGCGCACTGTTCACCTCAACCGGCTGTGAATTATTCGCCTGCTTTGTGGATGAGCGCTGCACAGGTATCTCGGCCTTACACAGCCGCCATTGCAGTACGGTGCTGGGAAAGCTCTTCACCAACACGAATCTCGGGTCTGTCCCAGCCCACAGTCCGGGGTAAGCGCGATTGATGGCATCCTCTGGCACTTTCGTGGGATTCGGAACCAGAAAGTATGAGACGTGATACCTTACGGGGTTCGCGATCATGCGCTTGAATCTGCGGTCCGGGTTGAGAATGAGCAAGTGTTGGAGATCCTCGAGTCGGATCTGTGCCGCGATCGGCAATCCCTGCACGGCATCCAACGCGACGAGCTGCCTCATGGGGAAAATGTCGCTCTCCAGATAGCGGGCGACTGGCGCGGACTCCTCCACCACGTTGGGGAAGCCCGCTGTCTTCCCCTGCTGATCGACACGAACGGTCTGGCCAGCGATGCTCCCGGTCAGCAGCGATGCCACCTCCCAATGTTCTTCCTGCCCCAGCTTGGGATTCGCCATCGTTGAGACAATGAGGGGAGCAGCGACGATCCAGCCACCCAGGATCGACGCTATTGCCGCTGGGTGGTGCCGGCTCAGAGCCGTCTCGTACAGACCCCACCCGGCGGCCACAAACAGCGGATACATGAAAAAACGTAGCCAGCCGAATGAGTCCCCCAGATAGACAAGAGGTGCGATCAGTCCGAGTGGCACAATGAATAGCAACAGTACCAGCGCGAGCGTGTCGATGCGCCAGAACCGCTTGCCTAGCACTCGGACGACCATCAGAGCGATCCCTGGGATCAGGAAGGGCGCTGTCCGCACCGCTACGTACTCGACTGTTCCGAAGAGATCACCTGCCACCAAGAATGCCTGTGAGAATGCCCGTCCGGCGCCTCCCGTCGCCCAATTTTTGGCGTAGTTTGCATACTGGCTGGTTGCGAAGTAGAGCGGATTTTTCATGATGAGGGCATTTGCCCCAACCCACAGCAATATGACATAGATGCTCGGCGCGATCAGGAGGATCCCCAGCCCCTCCGCGAACTGCCACCGTCGGCGGAACGTTGACGCAGTGGTCCGCGGTGAGTGCCAAAGCGCCCACAGGACCAGAGCCGCAGACAGTGCGGCGCCATAGGGGATAGCCTCGTAGAGCGACGCGACACCCAAACCCAGCGTCAGTCCGGCAAAAGTGATGTAGCGCCGCTCCCCAGAGTGCCACAACAACGTCACCAAGCATACTGCTCCGATGAGGAATGGAGCTGCGACTCCTTCGCTGAGCCCGCTACCCGCGTACAAGAACAGCATTGGATTGGCCGCCACCAGGAGCGTGTAGGCCCAGCCCAGCTTGGTGGAGATTCCCAGTCGTCTCGAGGTCTCGAGGAGCAGCACCGCAGTCGCCCCACCGGCCAGAGCCGTGGTCAAGGTTGAGGCAAATCCACTGGAGACAACCCCTGGCCAGAGCGGGTAAAGGGCGACCCACGGCAAATCGAGCAGGCTGGGTAGTGGCATCCACACGAAGCCCAGGACTGCTAAATGCGGGTCTGAGCCGTACAGGGCGAGCAGAGCACCGATAGCTCTGCTGTACGCATCGCCATACACGAAACCCTGGCTGTCCATCCACATGCCAAAGGCAAATTGGGTCCCGGCGATGAGCAAGAATACGGCGATGAGACTGGGCCCCGTATGGTGAGCGCCAGAATTATGCGTGCGGTGTGGTGAGGATCGCTCACCAGCCAGCGGCGAGCTCAAGTTGATGGTGCTCTCACTCATGGTGCTTCCTCTACGCGTCGAGGCACCAGGTCCCGTCAAGCGCCATGCTGTTCGCCAGGCTATAGACGACTGCCAGTAAGAGCCGCAGCACGTTCTGCCGGCGACAAGCTGACTCCATGCTCGGTCTTGGCCCAGTAGAAGGGGTTACGCACCAAGCTAATAAGCCCGGCCCAGGCGCCGAAGCTCATCAGCATCCAGTACAGCGGCGCGAGCAAAGCGTAGCGCGTCAGGTCGATGTAATCGTGGCGCACGCAGACATAGGCATTGCAGTAAAAGAAGATGAAGTTGCCTACGGTCAGGCTCAGCAGGGCAGGGTAATACAAGAGCGGCGGAAAGAGCGTTTCGATGAAGGTGTCTACGGGTGTGCCGGCACCTGCTATATAGGTGGCCATGAGTGCCCACATGAGCGGGTTGAGCAACAAGACCAGCGAGCTGCCTCCCACGAGCATCTGGAAATCGATGAACCCTAACAGCCCGAGTTGCCGCCAGAGCCGCAAGGGATGGCGCATGTGCACCAGGTAGGTTTGCAGGTACCCCTTGACCCAGCGGGAACGCTGCTTGATCCACGGCTTGACGCGGGGGACCGCTTCTTCCCAGGTGGTCGAATCGAGCATGGCTACCCGCAGACCTGTACGGCCGAGGCGCGCACCCAGGTCACAATCTTCAGTCACATTGAACGGATCCCAGCCGCCAACCTGGCGGAGTATGTTGACGCGAAAATGGTTGGAGGTACCACCCAGGGGAACGAACGCGCCCGACCGCAGGAGCCCGCTGCGGGCAAGTCCTGACAGGAGCTGATCGTACCAGACGGCGTAGTCGACAGCGAACAGCCGTGTGATGAGCGACTGATACCGATTGTAGAAGTTGAGGCGCCCTTGCACACAGACGACATCTTCGGGCAACGCGCGGAATGCGGCAACCGCCTTGCGCAACTGGTCACGCTCAGGCCGGTCCTCAGCATCGTAAATGACGATATACTCACCTCGTGCCTCATGCAGACCGACATTGAGCGCACGCGGCTTCGTGCGTGGTTGGCCGGGCGGCATGATCAGCGGCCTGATGTGGGGGGGCAGTTGGCAATCGCGCGCGGCGCACTGAGTCTCTTCGTCGTCCATCTCGATGAGGAGCAGAATCTGCAGGCGGTCTGGCGGATAATCAATCAACTTTAGCCGCTCCACTAGCACGGGAAGGATCCTGCCCTCGCGATGCAGGGGCACGAGGACGGTGAATATCGGGAGATCGTCTCCCATCGCCTCCTGAGGATTCGCAGTCTCGCCGGTGTCCTCCTGCTCGCCGCGTATCAGGAGCCAGATCTTGTACGTGCCTGTCACGAAGTAAAGAGCGGTGACGCATGCAATGCAGGTAATTAGCATCCCGCGTGGTCGCAGAAACAAAAGGAGCGGGCCCGCCACCATGAGCAACAGCAACGCATACTTCTGGGGCACTGTCATCACGATGCGTGCGCCGTCCCGAGCCGCACCCCACCATTCCCAGTGTTCTGCTTCCGCAGCCATCCTGGCGCGCATGTGTTCCACGTCAGGCGGAGGCTTCGCGGCGATGAACTCGTTCCGCAGGCGACCTGGCAGAGATGGCGCGGCGGTTGGTGAGCCCTGAATCCAACGCGGTGATCCACGTTGAGGCATCGCACTCGTCTTAGCGTCGTCCGCTGCATCTGGTATCGGTCCTGACGGTGGAGGCTTCACTGTATCCATCTCGTCCCGCTCCTTCCCGCTCCTGACACGGAGGCACATGCGTGTGTAGAGGAGGTGTACAGTATCACATCGCGATGCCAGACCTCAGGTCAGCTTGCGCCATCTTCCAAGGCGTGGCACATGCGCTACAACTCGATGTGATGGATCGAGTGGCGCGTAGCGTGTTTGGTGGCATCGGCCGAGCCCTGTTCCACACTGCTCCTCATCACCGCCTGTCTGAAAGTCTCTTCTATTGGTAGTGATTGCTCTTGGGCTTCTGGCAGGTTGCGTTACGCATTGTCGGCGTCTTCCTCCACAGTACTGCTGACAGGTACGGTGACGATATCGAGGCCAGTGGAAAATCAGTGCTATGCGCCGTGAAGGTGTTTAGAGATGTGACCCTCCGGGAGGTAGCACTCTCCGACGACTCTGGCGCTCACGCCGCTGCCCTTAGTGATAGCCAGACGTGAGCAGGCGTGCATCAGCGGCGGCTACCACGGTGCTCTCACAACCCAATCTGCCGAGATTGGTCCGCATCCGTTTCCAAATGCACACCAGCCATAGCGGCCGGTACGCCGTCGCAACGCAGATCAAAACCGGTTTCCGTCGCAGGGAGTGCTACGGTTTGTTGGCAATGGTGGCTTACCAATGCCGACACCGGACATACAGCGATTGGCGGGTAGAGAGTATAGATGACATGCAGATCGAAGAGTCAAAGCAGCCCGATCAAGTGTTGCTCGGTGAGAGCACACAGCATATCGCGGCGTCGCACATCGGCTATGGCATATACGCGCGTCCGCGGAAGTCGCTCTGGCAGCGGGTATGGCGCCCCCTGATAGCTGTGGCGGTCATCGCCTCTGCTGCTCTTGCTACGCGCGTGTATAGCGCAAATGCCGGAATGGGCGATACGCTGGCCGTCCATATAGAGAACCAGCAGCCTGTAACGATTGATCTCGGCTCCAGCAAGCCACGCAGCCCGTACGTTTTCGGGATGAATGTCTTTCCCCGGGAGGGCACACAGGCGCTCGATGGTGCCTATGGCTTCATGCCCTATGACGCCAGTACGGTGACTGGCCTCACGGGCGCGGGTGTCACCATGCTGCGCTTTCCCGGCGGGACCTGGGGCGAGGAACATACCCTCTCTTACGCGCAAATCAATGCCTTCCTGAGCCTGGCGCAGCAAACGCATGCCGCCCCACTCATCGTGGTCCGGTTGGCCGGCAGCACACCGGAACAGGCGGCGGCGCTGGTCAGGTATTGCAATAATTTACAGGACCCCAATCGCAAGAACTTCCCTGGTGCACCCTACGTCCCGGTTCATTATTGGGCCATCGGTAACGAGCCAGACCTGCGAGGTCCAAACTATACAGTTGCCGACTATGTCCATGACTTCATTGCCTTCGCCACGGTGATGAAGACGGCGGATCCGAGTATCAAGATCGTTGGTCCAGAGATCAGCCAGTACACAGGTCCGACGTCCGCTCCTGTCGATAGCACTGGCACGCCATGGCTGACAGGCTTTCTGCGCGGCGTGGCTGCCTTCGAGCACGCGCACAATAATTGGCAGCTGCTGGATGGTGTGTCGATCCACCGCTACCCGTTCGGAGCCAGCACCAACATTGAATCCACCAGTCTCTTGTTTGCCTCAGTAGACGAGTGGCGCTATGCGCTGCCACTGCTGCACGACCAGATTCTGCACATCATGGGCACAGAGGTGCCGATCGCGATCACCGAGATCAATACGAGCGTGCTTGGTGGCAGGCTCGCGAGTCCGCTTGCCACGGCACTTTGGTGGGCCGATACGCTGGGCACGTTGCTGGAAGAACACGTCACCTATGTCGACTTCTTCGCCGCACGCAGCATAGATGAGCCGCATATGCTCCTCAGCCAGGACGGTGGAGTGACGCCACTGACGCGCGTGATGCAGCTCTATACCCACATGGCGGCGAATGCGGTCCGGGTAGACGACACATCCGGCCCAGTGGCCGTCTATGCGGCAACGAATACGGCCCACGACACCATCACGCTGATGCTCATCAATGAGTCATCGGAGAACGCGGCAATCTCCGTCGATCCGGCGCATCTGTTCAGCATGTGGCATAGCACGCGGATAGATGTTCCCCCGTATGCCGTTGTCTGCGCCGTGTTGCACAGGAATGCTGGCAGTCGGACCTTCCTATATGGTCCGACGCCCCAGATGCTGGCCACAGGTCAGCCCGGGGTCATTGAGGTTGGGTCACTAGACTAGCAGAGGGCAGTGTTGCCTCCATCGCGCGGAAGAGGTCAAGATATGCAGACCATTCCTGGAAAGCGCCCTTCGGGATTGCACCGCAGCACGGTACCCTTCATTCAGCGGATTGCTGGCGAGCCGCCCACTGAGGATGCATCGCCGGATAGTAGCGCCGTTGCTACAAGGCGGCCCAGCCCCGGCTGGCCTCTGCGGTTAGTGATGGTGGTGAGCGTGCTTGCGCTGGCGGTCAGCCTACTGGATTTCGCCCTGATCGTCGGGGCGGTCCCTGTGCCGATACCAGGACTGCGCTCTCAAGATCAGGGCTCTGCCATCGATACAGCGACCTACAACTTCGAGCTCGACGCGCAGGGCTGGACAGTGCGAGAGGCGGCAACCTCCGCGGTCTCCAATGACACGCACGTGTTCGCGGGCCGAGGGGCGCTGGAAGTTCAGGTGGCGAACCTCACCGCCACCCATCGAGCGTTTGTCTACACGACGCAGCCAGCAGGTACCAAGCCGAACACGTGGGTCGTCGCGCATGTCTACGTACCAGCCGGAGCACCATCGCTCCTCGCGACCGTCTATGTTCTGGACAAGTCGTGGGCATGGCACAATGGGCCCTTCCCAACGCTGTATGCCGGACAGTGGACCGCGGTCACGTTCCAGATACCGCCTGGTACGCCAGTACCTATACATGAGCTGGGAATCATGGTCGTCAGCGCGAATGGCGCCGCGCCATACACCGGCCCACTCTTCCTGGATGCGGTCGATCTGCGGAACAGTTGAGGCGTCAATTGGGGGATGGGCGGCGGCACAGACCAGTGCCGCGACTGCTCGTGTGAGCCGTAAGGAATGACGATGATCAGCGCCATTGGTCTAAGCGTATATGTGGTCATCATCGCGTTGATGGCCGCGCAATGCCTATTCAACGTCTGTATGCGGCTTTTCCTCTGGGGGGAGCCTGACCGCGCGCGATTCAATCAAAGTCCAAACGAGTTCGCGGACCCAAAAACGTCCTTCACCGTCTTGCTGCCGGCTCGCCATGAAGAGGCCGTCATCGCCGATACGATTGAGAAGGTGTGCCGGGCGAAGTATCCGCGCGAGTTGCTGCAAATCCTGGTGATCTGCGAGTCAGGCGACGTGGGCACGATCGCCAAGGTGCGTGAGAAGCTGACCGAGCCCGGCACAGAGAACGTGCGGCTGCTCGTGTTCGCGGACCGGCCGATCAACAAGCCGCACGGGCTCAACAAGGGACTGCAGGCAGCCACCAACGACGTCGTCACAATTTTCGATGCTGAGGATGAGCCACATGAGAATATCTTTCAAATGGTGAACACCGTAATGGTGAACGAGGGTGTCGATGTCGTGCAGGGCGGCGTGTACCTGATGAATTACGATACGCACTGGTTCAGCGCGCTGAATGTGCTCGAGTACTACTTCTGGTTCAAATCGGCACTCCATTACTTCAGCTGGTCGCGTATGGTACCGCTCGGCGGCAACACCGTCTTCGTGAAGCGGATCATTTTAGAGCAACTGGGAGGCTGGGATGAGAGATGCCTGACCGAAGACGCGGACCTCGGTATCCGCCTGAGCGTGATAGGCGCACGCATCCGTGTTCTCTGTGACGATCGGCTCGTGACGCGTGAGGAGACGCCCGATACCGTCAAGGCGCTCGTGAAGCAGCGGACGCGCTGGCATCAGGGCTTCTTCCAGGTGCTGCTGAAGGCAGAGTGGAAGCGTCTGCCAACCTTCGCACAGCGCATCCTCGCGGCATACATCCTGACCATCCCATTCATTCAAGCGATGTTTGCCCTGATGCTGCCTATCTCGCTCATGATGATCATCTTGGTAAAGCTGCCCGTGTTGGTGGCAATGCTGACCTTCTTGCCCCTCTACATCTTCGGTCTACAGGCGTGCGTTGATACTGCCGGTCTTCTAGAGTTCATTCGTGTGCACAATCGACAAATCAACTGGCTTGCGCTCACCGCTACCGCAGTTGGCTTCTTTCCCTATCAGTGGCTGCTGGCGGCCTCTGCCCTCCGAGCCATTGCGCGCCAACTTGGGAAGCGGACGGACTGGGAGAAGACCGCGCACACAGGAATTCACAGGAAGGCGGAGCACCTGGCGATTCACAAGGAGGCACAGGAGGCACAGGAAGTAGCATGACCGTAAGTCAGGTGACAACAGCTACCGATCCAGTGACGTCCAGTTGGCGGCGTCGGGTACTGAACTGGCACTCGGCTGTGGCGAAGCGGTATGTACTGCCGCCCACCGCGCTCTGGGAGCTGGCAGGCGTTCTCTTGGCCATCTCAGCTGGTGTGCTGGCGCACGCCTGGAACCTATTCAACTACCCGCGCTACACTGGAGACGAAGGCACATACATGTCATCCGCGTGGGCGATCACGCATGGCATGCTCTATCCCTATACGTATGGCTACGGGCACCCTCCCCTGGGATGGATCCTCATCGCCGCCTGGTGTGAGTTGACTGGTGGCTTTTTCACATTCGGCACGGCCATTAACACCGGTCGTGTCCTCATGCTTGTGATTTACGCCTGCTCAGCTCTCTGCGTCTATCTCATCTGCCGCCGGCTCACGGGGAGCGCCTGGGCGGCATTGCTGGCTACCACGCTCTTCTCGTTCTGCCCATTAAGTCTGTACTACCAACGCCTGATCTTACTGGATAACTTCGCGATTCTTTGGGTTCTGGCAGCCTTCTATCTCCAGATATCCAGTGCGGGCCGGCTGCGGTACCTCGCGGGGAGCGCCTTTACCTTCGGCATCGGGATCCTCTCGAAGGAAACGATGGTAGTCCTCTTCCCAGTATTTCTGTACGGAACGTGGCTGCAGGTTTCGCGATTCCAGCGGCGGTATGCACTCATCATGTTCGGCTATGTCACGTTGGCGCTGGGTTCTACCTATGTGCTGTACGCCGAGCTGAAGAATGAGCTGTTCCCCACTGGCACGCTGCTGGGGGGAAACACCCCACACGTCAGCATGCTCACCACGCTGCTGGGGCAGGTCGGGAGAGGCAGCTCACAAGGTTCTTTCGGGGCGCAGTGGCGTGGCTGGCTAGAGGGTGATGCGCTGTTCATGGTGGGAGGACTCATTTCGGTTGCTGGTAACCTGGTGCTCGGCTGGCGTAGACCGGTACTACGGGTGCTCGCGCTGCTGCCGCTGATCTACCTGGTATTCCTGGCCCGAGGCGGAGTGACGTTTGGGTTCTACGTGATACCCCTTCTTCCCCTCCTGGCGCTGAACATAGCGGTGTTCGCATATCTGGTCATCGCTCTCGTGCTACAGGTCCCCTGGTGGGCCAATCGCGCCCTGACACGGTGGATCACGCCGGCGATGATCCTCATCTGTATAGCACTGTTCCTGCCGCATGATCTGCGACTCAGCATGAATCGGAAGAACCTCACGGCCAACGAGACGCAACCGCAAGTGGCTGCCCTCCAATGGGCGAGCGAGCATCTGCCTCGATCCGCGGAGATCATCGCGGACCATTACAACTGGCTCGATATGCACGTGCAGGGTGGGCTAGGGGCGGGCTACGGTGCGCCGTTCGCCCACGTCGACATGTACTGGCAAGTGGACACAGATCCGGCAATCCACACCAAGCTCCTTCACGATGATTGGAACAACATTGACTACATCATCGCCGATAGCGAGCTGATCTCCGACGCTAAGGCTTCCCGGTTGACGCTCGTGCAGGCCGGCTTGCAGCACGCGGTCCCTATCAAGACCTTCCAGAACCGTCTCTACTGGGTGACGATCTATGAAGTGCAGCATAGAGGGCAGACGGATACCAGCACACCTACGCTGATTCAGGAAGTGAACCAACCGCCTGCTCCACCTAAGAAAGGCAGCCCAGGACCGCCATCCGTTGGCGCTTCCTCCAGCGGCGGGTAGCGATCTCGACAGCACAGCGCCTGCTCGCCAGTAATCGAGACAGCAGGGCCATAGAGACAAAAGGCTCGTGTGGATCACACACAGCAGCGTGGGGATGAAGAGTCAGCGAGACGCCATGATTCCAGAAAGGATGGGGGACGGCCAGACAGCGCCATACGCACTAGGACTGATCTCAAGTCGTGGACGCACTCAGATCAGGAGGAAGCACCGATGTCGGCTATACCCCGCATAACTCCACCAGAACAGATGCTGCATGGCGGCTGGCGCCGCCGGTGGGTCGTGCTGCCAGGCCTCGTCGCGGTGCTGGAAGCGCTCGCTTTCTTGCTCTTGCTAGGCAGCGGCCGGCTGCAGGCAAGCGCGCCAAATGCACTACTCGCGCAGCCGAGGCCCGCCGACCTATTCATGCAGTCGGTGGTTCAGGGCGATGGGCAACTGGGGTGGCACCAGCTCTGCCCGGTAATGCAGGCTGAGGTACCGCTCGACGAGATGCGCAGCCAGGCCGATACGCAGCGAGCCGGCGAAGCGCGCCAGGGCCTGACACTCACACTGGACTACGTAGGAGCCCGGCCACGCCCAGCGGGCGGCGAGATCCGCGTCTACGTCGTGACGGCACACCAGCATAGCGGCCCGACGCAGCAGCGAACGTATATCGTATTGACTCAGGCAAGTGGCTGTGTCGAGGATGTTCAGAACGTCTAGCTGCTTGAGCGTCAGCGTGCTCTGGAACAATGGGCCGGTTGGATCGCGAGGCTTAGGGTGCGGAAACATCGGTGAGGGCGCTATCGCTCCTGGAACAACTGCACGATGATACCGGGATAGCGCCACTGACGCACGGCCACATAGTGGCTGGACAGCCGGGGAAGGAAGGCATCGTCAGGCGTGCCACTGTGGCTCAAAATGAGCCAGACATGGGCGTAACCGGACACGTCCGCGGCAGAGCGCAGGCTGCTGCCAGGCGGTATAAGGTTGGCGAACAGCAGCGCCTCGTCAGTCTGAAAGCCGCGCTCGTTCACTGCGGTTGGCGGCCCACTATCCTGATGGAAGTAGTAATCAAACGGCATCTGTGTGAAATAGGCGTTGAATAGCACAAGATCACCAGGCTGTTGGTTGGTGGCCACCAGCCGCGCCGCCCCGCGCCAGTCTTCTTTGAGGGTGGTCCTCCAGCCGGCCGCTTGTGCAACCGTGTTCGTTGTGAGGAAGATGCCGATGCAAAGCCCGAGCGCCATCAGGCGCGACCAGGGGAGCCTGCTCGTCCTCCGGCGCGGCCAGTACACTTCCGCAGCCAGAGCCAGAAGCAGGAATAGAGCGGGTTGCACGACCATCATCGTACGGGCAATCAGAATGGGATGGTTCAACCAGCCCGCAATGATCCCAAGCAACAGCGGCCAGCACAGCCAGATGGCCAGGAAGGGGTACACGGAGGCACGGCGCGGCAGCCAGAGGGCGGCCGCCAACAGCACCAGACTCAAGGTGTTCGCGAGCATGGCGCTGGGTCCTGCATCTGGCTGCAGCAAGTTTGAGCGGTTGAAGAACAGGTCGGCCAAGACGCCCATGAGCCCGCTCCCATTGGCGCCACCGATCCAAGCTAGAACGCCGCCGCCCACGAACAGTTGCTGCCACAACACGGGCAGCCAGGGCAAATAGCCCAGGATAAGCACCAGCCCGCTTAGCACAAACGACCTGCGCATGCGCACGTTCCGCCAGCCCACCAGAGCGAACCAGATGACCAGCGCGCTATAGACGTAGAGCGCGCTGTAGTCCAGGTAGAATGCGACGAGCATACTGCTCGTGAACAGGACCCAAAAACCAAACTCCGCCTCTTGCCAAGCGCGGACGAAGGCATACATGGCCAGGGTGATGGCCAGCGTGGTCAGCGCATACATACGCACTTCTTGTGCATACCAGACCTGAAATGCGGAGAAGGTCATGAGGGTGGTCGCGAGCAATGCAACGCGCTGATTGGCCACACGGCGACCGAGCCAATACATCGGAAGGAGCGATGCGATACTGGCGATTGCCGACAACAGGCGCAGCGCCAGCACGGATGGACCAAAGATCAGCCAAACGTGCAGCAGGAGATAGTACAGGGGTGGGTGCGCATCTGACCCGGAGACGAACGCAAGGATCTCTGGGAAGCGATGCGCGGCGAGGTACGCGCTGAAGGCCTCGTCGAGCCAGAGGCTCTGATGTGTGATGCCGATGAGACGCAGAATGGCGCCTACGCTCACGATCGCTAGAGCCGCTGCTGGGACAGCTCGACGCCCTGCGGACACGTCGTGCGGGGCTGGTGCCAGTGTACGGGGCAACAACGTTATGCACGATGAACTGGTTGTCCAAACGCGCCAAACCCGGGCCACACTGTAGGCCGCCATCAGGGAAGCTATCGCGATGGCTATGGTGGCGAGCGCGGAAATGAATGAATTAGGGTCGGACATGGCGGTACCTCAATCGCCTCGTCCGCTTGTGGCATGCTTGGCCACCACTAGCGGACGTAGCTGTGTTAGAACTGCCCGGGATCTGACTCGACGAGACCTCGCCGGTGCAACCTCGGTTGGCTTGCCTCGATGAACTACCACAGCACCGACTTCTGAACCCGAGCCACTACCATACGCGCTCCATGCCGTATCCACTGTTTCCGCCGTTCCAGACGTTCGGCCAGCCAGCTGGCACGCGCTGTCACGCGGCAGCCATCGGGGTGTCAACAGGCGCAGATGCGATCTGGTGCTGATACCAGGCTGCTGCCAGCCGCACCCCCTCACGGAGGCTGATCTGGGGCGCGAACCCTAGCTCCTTGCGTGCCTTTGCGATGGAGTGCCGGTTCTCCGTGCCGAAGAGTTTGACGCCCAGCCGGGTCACAATGGGCTGCTTGTGCGAGCGCAGCGCCGCCGATACTTGCTCGGCTGCCCAGGCGGCAGCGTAGAGCGGATAATACGGTACATGGATTAGCGGCCCCTTAGCGCCGATCTCCTCAGCGATGGCCCGCAACAGCTCTTCCTGCGTCATCAACTGATCGTTGGTGACATTGTAAGCCTGCCCTGCCGCATGCTCGTGATCTGCCGCGAGCAGCAGCCCTTGCACTACGTCTGTCATGTAGCAGAAGGAGAGGGCATTGCGCCCGTTTCCGATCACCAGGCCTTTACCCAGGCGGAGGCGCTCTGCCATACGCCCAAAGTGCAAGCGGTCGCCTGGTCCGAAGACCGTACCCAGGCGAGTAATGACGGCGGGCAGATGGTCCTCGCCGATCAAGCGCCACACTACCCGCTCGCCAGCCGCCTTGGTCATGGCATAGGGCTCAGGGAACGGCGCCAGGGGGAAGTCTTCGGTCACCAGCCGCCTGATACCCAGGCCATAGACCATTGTCGAACTAACATGGACCATACGGCGGACACCCGCCTTCAGCGCCGCCTGGCAGATGTGCTTGGTGCCAGTCACGTTAACGTCGTAATAGTCTTGCATTGGCGCCCACACACCGATCATGGCGGCAAGGTGAAACACCGTGTCCACGCCCCGCAGGGGGGATTCGAGAGTCTCTGGCTGGCGGATATCACCGCGGTAGATTGCGACACCTCGCTCTTGGAGCCAGCTTGTTTCTTCGCCCGGCAGGACGAGCGTCCGCAGAGTATCGCCACGCTCTTGCAGCGCCATGACGAGATGGTGCCCCAAGAAGCCATTCGCTCCGGTGATGAGTGCCTCCATGATGTCATGCTCCTTGCTATGCGCGACGCGCGCTACTCCAAGACGTATCGCGGCATCGAGCAGCGGTCCCACATCGCACTCGCCCCCCGTTCGGCCTGGGCAGAACCGCCTGGCACTATTACGAGCCTGTGTCGGGACCTGCAGGCGACCGGGCCATGGCAAGCGTTGAGCGTAGGGTGAGGCCCACCGCGCTCAGGGAGATCAGGCCAAAGGTCGTCATCAAAATCCCCGTCCACGGATGCGAGAACAGGAACATCGCCGCCACTGCCGAGCTATTGATATGGAACAGGCCTGAGAACACGAGCAGACCGATCACCTCATTGCTGCCAATCTGCCCTGGAGGGCTGGGCAGGATGAACCCTAAATTGAAGAACGTGAACCCGTACAGGACGACAGGAAACGCAACGACGGCTCCCACCGCCTGGAAAGCGAGCCAGGCAAAGAGCGCGTCCAGGAACACGGCCACGACGGTGTACATGCCAGCTTTCAGCAGCACGCGTGGGCGCGCTACCAACCCTAGCAGGGCCTCGACGAACCGCAGTATGAACGGCTCGACTCGCCGCCGCACGGACGCTGGGAATCTCCCCATCAGTCCCGACAAGAGCGCCAGCGCCATCGGCCGCTGCCAGGCCGCGAGTCCTACAAACAGCGCCCCACACGCCAGGACGACCAGCACCAACAGGAGCAATATCCACAGCGGACGACTCAGGGGGAAAGGCAGAAACGGGAGGAGCGCGAGCAGGCCAGCTGCCGGGAGAAGGTCCATGGCCTTATCCATGGCCACCGCAGGCAGTGATTGGCTGATGGGCGTGCGGTGCAACCGGCGCAGCAGCAGGCTGATGACCAGTTCGCCGCCTCGGACAGGCAGCAACCAGTTCAGAAAAATAGCTACCTGGTAGATGCCAACTGCCTGCGGGACAGTTACCGGATTCGGCGCCAGTAAGCAGCGCAGACGCAGGGCCCGTACCACGTAGGCGCTTAGAAAGACGACGCCGCTGAGCATCACCAGCGCGACACTGAGATGCTCCAGGCGCTGGAACGCAGAGGACAGATTGAAAAACCGAGCAAACGCCACAAGCAGGATGCCCGCGGCTATCACGCCGACCGCCATCTGCACGATCGAGGCACTTGGATGCAAAACGTGGGAGCGGCCCAATCGGAGACGCCATGCCGGCGCGGCCGAGGCTGGGGGATCATCCTCGCGAACCGCTGCGGGCAGATCAACCTCTTGAGCCATGTGGTGTACCTCCATGTGTCGGCAGACGCGGCCCTGACGCAGGCGATGACTCGTGAGCATGAGCACACGCGCGGATGAAGTGGATACCCTGGGCGTGCGCCAGCTCGTGGCACTCGTGGCAGACACTTATGAGATGCTCAGTGCGATACGATGGCAGGAGCGGCGGCTGGCGCCAGAGATGGGCAACGACATCTGGTCGCCGCACGCCGCATCCCTGGCACGTGTAGCGGTCGCGGTATAGTGCGGCCCGCTTGGCATAGCCCATGCGGGCCTCGTGATAGGCGTCCAGGCTGACGTGAGATGCCATCCCCAACAGGAGCAGACCAGCAGTGCGCCAGCGCAGGCTGAGCGCCAGCAGCAGCAGCAAGAGCACGGGGTTATGCAGGAGCCGTGTGCCGCCATGCAGCGGCGGCTGTGCCTGAGAGTACAAGCGCAGGGCCGCCACAGGATTCAGGCGACGCTGGCTCAGGCAAAACCACAGGTAGTGATCAATGTCGATGAGGATGCTGGCTGCCCAGGGTGTTACCACTGCACCACGAAGCCAGGGAAACGTCAGCACGGCGCCAGCAGTCGAAAGCGCCACGTGATCATGGACCCGCACACCGGCCTCCCCCTACTGCTCCACCATCCGGCTCCGGACCATTGCAACATCCTTTCAGTTCAGCCCATGCCCAGGAGCTTGAGCGTGGCAAGGATGCAGCACAACAAGCGTCTCCTCAATTAGGAGCGGCTCGCGGTACTCATGGGGCGGCAACAGACACACGTGCGCTCGCGGAGACCTGTTCCTGCCGGTACTGCCGATACCAGGCGCTGGCAAGCTGCACCCCATCGAGTATGCTGACTTTCGGCGTGAAACCTAGCTCGCTGTGCGCCTTGGCCATGGAGTGGGGATTGTTGGCGCCGAACAGCGTGACGCCAAGTCGCGTGATAAGGGGCTTGCGCGCATGCGTGAGCTTGGCAACCTGTTCGGCAGCGTACGCGGTGGTATAGAGCGCGTGGTAGGGAACCTGGATGCGCGGTGGCTTCGCTCCGATGGCTTCGCCGAGGGCACGCAAGAATTCCCGTTGCGTGAGCGGCTGATCATTGGCGATGTTGTACACCTGCCCGGTGGCGCGCTCGTGCTCGAGGGCCAGAACGAGGCCCTGCACGACGTCAGTCACGTACACAAAGGGCAAGATGTTGCGACCGGATCCGACGAGAATATCCTTGCCCGTGAGAAGGCGATCGGCCATCCGCCCAATGTGGACGTAGTCGTGTGGTCCGAAAATGGTATCCGGTCGAATAATCACGGCGGGAAGATGCTCATCAGCAATTAGCCGCTTCACCACGTTCTCGCCGAGTAGCTTGCTCAACGAGTACGGTTCCCGGAGTGGTGCCAGCGGCGAATCTTCATGGGCAGGCTCCCTGAGATTGACGCCGTATACCAGCCAGGAGCTGATATGCACAAGACGGCGCACGCCCGCGGCCAGGGCCGCGCGGCATACGTTCTCGGTGCCAACGACATTCACCGCATGATAGTCCTCCATCGGCCGCCAAACCGCCTGCATAGCCGCCATGTGCAGAACGGCGTCAACGTCGCCCATGGGCGCTGCGAGCGTACGTGGCTGGCGTACGTCGCCGACATAGACGGCGACGTCGCGCGCGGCAAGCCAGGTGCTGTCCTCGTTTGGAAGGACGAGCACGCGTACGGTATGACCACGTTCCTGCAATGCCGGGATGAGGTGATGCCCCACGAAGCCGCCACCCCCAGTGACGAGAATCTTCATATCTGCCCGCTACCTTCCTGAGCGCTGCTGATCCCCTCGTGTGCCGCGTGCTGGTACCCCTGCGGGTTGCAGATATCAGCTGATGCTTGCAGCTGATCACTTTTGGCGCAATCCATGACGGTGGCGCCACCTGTAGGCAAAGTCCGCGATTCCAGGGAAGTATTCTTCCAACAAGATCACGGCGTAGTGTTTGGGGGGGACGACCACCTCACGCTGTGGATGGAGAATGAGCTTGGCTATGGCGTTGGCAACCACCTGCGGCTCCGTCATCGGTTCCTGGATGTCGGCCGTCATCGGAGTGCGGATATTCCCCGGGTCAACCAGGGAGACCGCGATGTCACTCCCAACGAGCTGGCGGCGTAATGCCAGGGTGAAGCCACGTATTCCGTACTTGGTTGCCGAGTAGAGTGGCTCGACGGCGACACGCCCACAGACAGAGGAGATCGTGATGATCGTCCCCTGGCCCCGCTCGAGCATGTACGGCAGCGCCGCGCGCGTCAGCAACATAGCTCCGAGCAGATTGATATCGACCACACGTCTGATATCATCAAGCGAGCTGTTCACCAGAAGCTTCATCCAACCAATGCCAGCATTGTTCACCAGCACGTCGATCTGCCCAAACGTCTCTATCGTGCGCTCCACCAGTCGCGTCACCTGCGCGGCGTCCGCGATGTCTGTTGGGACGGCGAGCGCCTCGCCACCTGCCGCCGTGAGCGCGTCAGCTGCCAGTTCCAGCTCATGTGCACGCCGGGCGGCTAGCACGACTCGCGCTCCACGTCGGGCCAGTTCCTGTGCGGTCGCGGCGCCAATACCCGAGGTGGCGCCCGTAACAATCGCAACCTTCCCCGCCAGCGTCCGGTTGTCTGGCAGGACCGGCCGCGCGCGCTCCACCGTAGTGGGTGCCGCAGCTTTGTCCCGTAGGGTTCGCGGTAGAATCGCCATCTCAGGAAGCCTCCTTCATCGCGACTGGCTGGCGGATCGAGGGTGCCAGGGCGTTCTTCTGCCGATACCAGGCGGCAGTAAGCCGGATTCCCTCGCGCAGGGGGACTTGCGGCGCATAGCCGAGCTCGCGGCGCGCCTTGTCGATGGACAGGTGATTGTCGGACCCGAACATCTGCACACCATGGCGGGTGACCAGGGGCTCACTCCTGTAGCCGGTAAGCGTGGCGATGTGCTCGGCAACGTAGGCAGCAGCAAAGAGCGGCCGGTAGGGCACATGGAGGCGCGGCCGTGGTGCTCCCACCTCGTCGGCTATGGCACACAGGAACTCTTCCTGGGTCATGGTCTCGTCGTTGGTGATGTTGTACGCTTGGCCCACCGCACGCTCGTGGTCGAGAGCCAAAAGGAGACCCTGTACCACGTCGGACACAAAGACGAAGGGCACGGCGTTGCGGCCAGAGCCAATGATAATGCCCTTGCCGGATTGTAAGCGATCGGCGATCCGTGGGAAGTTGATGCGGTCGCCAGGGCCAAACATGGCCTCAGGCCGGATGATTACTGCCGGCAGGTGCTCCTCGGCAATGAGGCGTTGCACCAGCTTGTCACCTTGTGCCTTGGTCACGGCGTGGGGCTCATGGACTGGCTCCTGAGGGTAATCCTCGCGGATTGGCTGCGGCATTCCAGGTGTATAGGTGATCGCAGAGCTGACGTGGATGAGGCGGGGCACACCTGCCGCCTGGACCGCCGCACAGACGTTTGCGGCGCCAGTGACATGGACGGCGTAATGTGTGCGCAATGGGGCCCAGGTGGCCATTAGAGCCACCAGGTGGAACACGGCATCCACCCCACGCACTGGCTCGGCGAGGGTCTCGGGCTGGAGGACGTTGCCACGATAGATCGCGACACCATGTTCCTCAAGCGGGGTTGCGTTTTCGGACGGGAGAACCAGCGCTCGGACCGAGTGACCCCGCTCCTTAAGGGCAGGAACCAGGTTGGATCCCAAAAAACCGGTCGCTCCAGTGACGAGAATCTTCAACTGTGTCGCTCCTGTCTGGTGGGTAGGGTTCCACGTAGATCATTGTCGCTCTCGTAGCGCGAGTGCAGGCTACGTGCAGCGTGGGAAGAACGCAAGCGAGTACTTGAACGCTTGAACACTCACTCAGCGGCACCGCCCTGTGCCGACTTTAACCCTCCTTCGCGCTAGGAATCGCCCATTGCGCTGCCCGCGTCGTCTCTTATGCCCGTCATGACTACCTCTCGCTCCGCCGCGACTTGGGACTCCGTGGTCGCGGCACGCCACTGGACTGGTGTAGCGGCCGCCTCAGGCTGACGCTTCGGACGCGCCAAGCGGGCAGCCACTAGGTCCTTCGCCATCGGCAGCGCCACCTTGGCCGCCACCTTCGTCAGCGTGGGCGTGTGCGTCAGCATGTTGGTGTAGGAGGCGTTGGCCAGCGGGCAGTAGCACTCGCCGGCCTTGATGCTGCGGCGCAGCTCGTTCGCCTTGGCCGTTCGCCACACCTTGGCAAAGTCGTAGTCATACTCCCGCAGGTTGCCCATGGACTCGGCGCGAATGCAGCAGGTCCACACGTCGCCGTTGGGCGCGATCTGCGCCGAGGCGACTCCCGCCATGCAGGGAATGACCTGCCGATGCTCGCGCAGCGTGCGCTTGACGATCTCGTAGTATTGGCGGCGGAAGGCCTGTGTGACGCGCGAGACGCCGCGAATTTCGCGCTCGTGCTCGCGCAGACTCTCCACCAGCGTATCGATGGCCACGGAGTACTTCTCGACCGTCGGGGTGATGCCGAGCCCTACCGTGTCCAGCTCGA
>CAYQFU010000032.1:29335-32598 GCA_964416775.1 uncultured Ktedonobacterales bacterium | reverse complement strand
GCAGCCTTCCTCTGTCGTCGTTGTTCACGCCGTGCGGCTATGCTATACTGGTGGAGTGACTTTGCCATGCGGCGAGTATTGACTGGCTGCTGCTTTCCACTCGACCACGCACACATGCGTATCACCCCTGCGGGGGGAGGTGAAACCGAACAATGGCGTTACCGACCGAGGAGAAGTCCCAGATCATTGAGGACTATCACGTCCACGACACGGACACCGGGTCGCCCGAGGTGCAGGTGGCCCTGCTCACACGGCGCATCCAGGATCTGACCGTCCATCTGAACGAGCACAAGCACGACCTCCACTCGCGCCAAGGCCTGCTCAAGCTGGTGGGCCAGCGGCGCCGCATGCTCAAGTATCTCAACAGGACCAGCCCGGAGCGCTATCGCGAGCTCATCGCGCGCCTGGGTCTGCGCCGGTAGGTACGGTGCCGGCGGCTCGCTGGGTCAGTCATCGTTGGTCTCAGCGCCGCGTGCTGGGCATCGTGTGGCGGCTCCTTCGCCCCACGAAGGATCGCACCTCATTCGTGCGGGCACAGCATAACCGACTTGAGCACGGGGTACAGGTGACGTTGGGCAGAGAAGACGGAGTACCCCAGACCAGCGGCCGGTGGCCGCCAGACCCGCTACAGTAGTTGTTGGAAGAGAAGAAGAGGAACGTAAGCGTGCCGCCGGGCGCAGCGCCTGGACCCCAGCCCGGAGTGTGGTGGGGTGGCGCCGAGACATCCGGACGACGACCAGATTCGCCGAACGGTGGCACAAGGAACCGCGTCCAGCGGTCACACGCATCAGGCTGTCTCGCACGAATATTGCGGGAGGAGAGAACATCCCCAGGATGTGGGCCGTCGGCGGGACTACAGCGCATCCCGGCATCAACCGACGCGGCACGGCACGCCTTTACTCGTCGATGCCGTGGTCCTCTGTGACGCGCGACCACTCTCCTGAAGTCCAGAGCCGGGGCGCCAGTGAGCGCCCGGAGGAAATATGATTCATCGGTTTGAGACCGTCATCGGCGGCCGGGTCATGAGTATCGAGACCGGCCGAGTCGCGCAGCAAGCCGGCGGGGCCGTGCTCCTGCGTTACGGCGACACAGTAGTGCTGGCCACCGCCACTGCCAGCAGCAAGCCCCGTGAGGGCGTTGATTTCTTCCCTCTGACCGTCGACGTCGAGGAGCGGCTCTACGCCGCCGGCAAGATCCCTGGCGGGTTCATCAAGCGTGAGGGACGCCCGACCGAACACTCGATCCTGGCCTCGCGCCTCGCCGATCGCCCCATTCGCCCGCTCTTCCCCAAGGGCTATCGCAACGACGTACAGGTCGTCATCACCGTGCTCTCCGCCGACCTGGAGAACGACCCAGACGTCATCGGCATCACCGCCGCCTCCGCCGCGCTCTCCATTTCGCCGATCCCCTTCATGGGGCCGGTAGGTGCCGTGCGCGTGGGCTACATTGACGATCAGATCGTCATCAATCCGACCGAGTCTCAGCTCGTGGACAGCAAGCTCGACCTGGTCGTCGCCGCCACCGCCGATGCCGTCATGATGGTCGAAGCGGGCGCCAAGGAGCTGCCCGAAGAGACCATGATCGCCGCCGTCCGCGCGGGCCACGATGCCATCCAGGGCCTCATCAAGATGCAGGAAAAGCTGGTGCAGACGGCGGGCAAGCCCAAGCAGGAGTTCACGCCGCCGGTCCCCGATCAAGAGCTGAGCGCGGACGTGGCCGCCTTCGTGCGCTCGCGCTTCGAGGTCGCCGCCAACGATTCTGACAAGTCGCAGCGCGAGGCCAAGCTCGACGCCGTCCAGGCGGAGTTGCTCGCCGAGCTCGCGCCGAAATATCCCGATCGCCTCAAGGAAATCGCCCTGGCGTTCGAGAAAGAGCTCAAGCAGTACGTCCGCACGCAGATCCTCGATCGCGGCGTCCGGCCCGATGGCCGCACGCTCACCGACATTCGCCCCATCACCTGCGAGGTGGGACTCTTGCCCCGCACGCACGGCTCGGGGCTCTTCACTCGCGGCCAGACGCAAGTGCTCAGCATCGTCACGCTGGGCTCGCCTGGCGAGGAGCAGCGGCTCGACGGTCTCGGCCTCGAAGAGAGCCGCCGCTACCTGCACCACTACAACTTCCCGCCCTTCAGCGTCGGCGAGACACGCCCGATGCGTGGGCCGGGCCGGCGCGAGATCGGCCACGGCGCGCTGGCGGAGCGCGCGCTGCTGCCGGTGATCCCCGAGGCGGACGAGTTCCCGTACACGATTCGCGTCGTCTCCGAGGTGCTCAGCTCGAATGGCTCCACGTCGATGGGCTCCGTGTGCGGCAGCACCCTGTCACTGATGGACGCGGGCGTGCCGATCAAGGCCCCGGTGGCGGGTGTGGCCATGGGCCTCATCACCGGCGATGGCGAGACCACGGGCAAGTACGCGGTGCTCACCGACATTCAGGGCGTCGAAGACGCGCTGGGTGACATGGACTTCAAGGTGGCGGGCACAGCGGACGGCGTGACGGCCTTGCAGATGGACATCAAGGTCAAGGGCATTACCCCGGAGATCATGGCCAAGGCTATGGAGCAGGCGCGCGAAGGCCGCATGTTCATCATGGAGAAGATGCTCGACGCCCTGCCCGAGCCGCGCGCCGAGCTGTCTCCCTACGCGCCGCGCATCCAGTCCATCAAGATCAATCCGGACAAGATCGGCGCCATCATTGGCCCGGGCGGCAAGGTCGTCCGGCGCATTCAGGATGAGTCCGGCGCCAAGATTGACATCGAGGACGACGGCACCATCCACATCTCCGCCGTCACCCAGGAGGGCATGCAGCGCGCGATGGACGCCGTGCGCGCCCTCACCGAGGAGGTGGAGGTCGGCAAGATCTACAACGGCGTCGTCCGCCGGCTGGTAGACTTCGGCGCTTTCGTCGAGATTCTGCCCGGCAAGGAAGGTCTCGTCCGCACGTCTCAGCTCGCGGATTACCATGTCAATCGTCCGGAGGATGTCGTCTCCACGGGCGACGAAATCACCGTCATGGTGATCGAGGTGGACGCGCAGGGGCGCATCAATCTCTCGCGGCGCGCTGCGCTCAGCGGCGAGATGCCCAGCCCGGAGGAGCTGGAGGCCGAGCGCGGCCCACGCGGCCCGCGCGGAGGAGGAGGCGGCATGGGAGGCCGAGGCGGCCCTCGCGGCGGCTATTCCGATCGTCCTCCGCAGCGCTCCGGCTTCGGCGGTGGGGGCAGCTATGGCGGCGGCCCGCGCCAGGGTGGCGGCGGCGGCGGTGGCGGC
>CAYQFU010000032.1:24517-29235 GCA_964416775.1 uncultured Ktedonobacterales bacterium | reverse complement strand
GGGCCTGGCCGCCTGCCCCCTGGTCCGGGCGGCCCCGGCGGCGGCCCGCGCCAGAACGGCGGGCGTGGCGGCTTCGGCCGGCCCGCGGGTGGTCAGGGCGAGCGGCGCTGGTAATGACCCCATGCGGGTCATCCCCATGCGCATCGTGCCGGGCGACACCGCCAGGATCCCAGGAGCGGAGGAGCGCAAGCTCTTCCGCTCTTGTGCTATCTTGCTCAAGGAGGATGCGCAGGCCCTCGCCGCTCCCGCCCACATTGTCACGGCGTATGGACGAGACGGCACTGTGCGCCTGGAGCCGTCGCTCGCTCTTGAGATGCCATCCCACTTGCGATTGAGGAGGGAAGCCAATGTCCGCCGAGGAGATACTGGAACAGATCGCGGCCGAGGTCCGTGTGTGCACCCGGTGCGACCTCTACAAGGGCACCAGGAATGCCGTGCCGGGCGCCGGCAATCCCCACGCGGAAGTCATGCTGATCGGTGAGGGGCCTGGCCTCAACGAAGATCGGCAAGGCCTCCCCTTCGTCGGTCCCGCTGGCGTCTTCCTCAACGAGCTGCTCCATGAGGCCGGGCTCGACCGCGCTCAGGTCTTCATCACCAACGTCGTTAAGCATCGCCCTCCCGACAACCGCGACCCGCTGCCCGAAGAGATCGCCGCCTGTTCTGGTTACCTTACGCGCCAGATTGCCGCCATCGATCCCAAAGTCATCGTGACCCTCGGCCGCTACTCCATGGCGCGCTTCTTCCCCGATGCCAAGATCAGTCGCATCCACGGTCAGTACAAGGTCGTCGATGGGCGTGTCGTCGTCCCCATGTATCATCCGGCCGCGGCGCTGCGCACGGATGCCGTGAGGCGCGCGGCGATCGAAGACTTCAAGACCGCTCTGCCAGCGGCCATCGCCCTGGCACGCCAGCTCGCCGCGCAGGGCAAGCTCGGCAACACGGCGCAAAGCCAGGAGGCTGCCAAAGAGGACGACCAGCCGCCGCAGCAGCTCTCCCTGTTCTGACGACCCGGCGCTACCCTGCCTGCATGACGCCCTCGCCCGTATGCTCAACCGTACGCTAGCGCCAAACGTGCGTTTGGTTTACACTGCATCCCGGAGGTGCCTGGCGCTCGGCGGGTGAGTTGGCGGGGTGACGGCATTGAAATACATCACACTCGCGTTGACGACGTCGCTGCGCATCGCCGTGGGCATCATCCTGTACGTGGCCACGCGGCTGAGCTGGACCGTCGAGATACGTGGGCTCGAGCACGACACCGGAGCGCCTCGCACTTATCTCGCCATCACGCACAAGCGCGACCTCGACGCCATGGCACCCGTCTCGCGGCTGGTGCTGCATCGTGGGCTGCGCGGTATCGCGCGCGACGTCCACTTCGCCATGCGCGCCGACGCCTTCACTCCCGGCTTCCTCGCTCGCGTCGTGAAGCGTCCCCAGTGGCTCGCTTTTGTGCTGCGCCCGCTCGCCGTGCGCCCCGTGCTGGTGGGCCTGGGCATTCACCCCACCGAGGATATCCACCTACGCCCGGCCGAAGAGTGGATCCATGAGGCGATGGCAGCGGTGGGCGACGCCCGCGCGGGCGATGTGCTCGCGCCCGAGTTCCTGCGCGCATTGGCGGTGGCCAGCCACGAGCCGGTGGCGCGCATCACGGACCGGCCGCTCTCTCGGCTGCTCGCCTGGCGCTATCACCGCGCGCTCGTACCCTACCACGGACCCGAGATGCTCGTAGGTCCCGCGCGCCGCCTCGCCGAGCGCCGTGTCGTGGCCCGCGTGAAGCGATACCTCCAGGGCGTCGCCGATTGGCTCTGGGCCGGTGGGTCGCTCTACTCCTCCCCCGAGGGCAAATTCTCGCCCGACGGCCGCCTGAGCTCGATCTCGGCCGGATTCCACCGGCTATTGCGCCTCGCGCCGCCCGATACCCGCGTCATGCCCATCGCCGTGACCTACGACTATATGACGGCGCGGCGTCCCCACATGTTTGTGGACCTCGCGCCCGCGATCGACGCTGCCCCAGCCCTGCCTCAGGACGAGCTGGACGCCCGCTTGCGCCGTGGGTGGCTGCGGGGCGCCCGCTTCACCTGCACCATGCTCGCCAGCGGCTTCCTCGTCCGCGCCAGCCAGACTGGCTACGCGACCTTCACGCGCGACGACCTGGCCCGCAACATCCGCGCGCAGGCCGCCGCGCTCGTCGTCGAGGGGCGCCATGTGGATCACCGCTTGCTCCGACTCAGCAGCGCACGCCGGCTGGCTGCCGGCTACCTGGCGTTCGCCGCGCGCCGCGATCTGGTCCGCCGTGTGGGTCGCGACAAATGGACGGCGCTGCCGTTCGATCCCATCGTCCAGGCGCTTCCCGGCGATGCCGGATTCGTCAACACGCCCCTGGCTTACGCCTGGAACGAGCTCCAGGAGATGCTGAGCGCCGGCGTGGATGCCGGCGTCGCCGCCAGTGCCGGCATCCGGGCAAGCGAGTAGCCTGCGTCATAGGATCAGATGCACGGGACTCCCGCCGTTCACCTCAAAGGAGATGGCCATTTGGCCGAAGTCCTTGGCTCCTTGGGCGATCTGCTGGTCGAAGTACCATGGGCCACCCTTGTAGCTCGCGGAGAGCGTCACCTGCGCGTTGACCCATAACCCGTGATAGATGTCGTCGCCAGGGTTCTGCGCGGACCCTGTGCGTGCGGCCGACTGGACCCACGTCCACGTGGGCTGCGAGGGACAGTTGGCGTCAGGCGGCGTCCCTACGGTGGTGCTGGTCCGGTACCACGCGGTACCAGAAACAGATGCATAGGTCACTGTTGTGCAGTCGGGCGGCACGATGGCGAAGAACACGTTGTTGTCTTTGCCATGCGAGACCCCTGAGTTGAAGACACTGATCGTGATGGTGCGCCCTGCGTAGCTAGCTGGAATGTAGGCCATCGGCACGGACACGCTCGTCTTCCCCGGGAAGTTGAGGTAGACGTCCATGTTGTTCCAGGGGGTGATGCTGCCGCCGAAGGTGCAGCTGTTGCCGCTGGGTACGCTGCCGGGCGCGCATACGGCGACGCTGTAGACGTGGCGCCCCCAGCCGCACGTGAATGCCGCGCACGGCGGATTCGGGTTATGGTCGGGCGAGTAAGACGTCGTCTCTACGGCCAGTCGACACAATAGCTGACAGTCGGTGCTGCTCAGGGTGCCGATCTGCTGCCACGTATATGCATACGGGTCGCTCGTGCATCCACCCGCTAGCGAACCACTTAGAGCATACGAGCTCGGCTCGGAGAGATCGTAGACGCCTGAGCAGCCGTGAAGCGAGGCGTCGCTACTGAAGTGGTCGTAGGGCCGGTAGGTAGGAACAGAGTACCCCGTCTGGGTGGGTCCCACTCCTCCGTTGATTAGCGTGTCCGCGGACCGGATGTTCTGGTTGTTGACCCGGTATAGCGAGTAGCTGACGTTGTAATAGAAGCGCGGGTCGTCGAAGTTGTTGTTGAACGTCAGCGGTCCGTACTTCTGGTAGTAGTTCGTGCAGGACAGATCCTGGAGAAACACGTCCTGCGTCTGGCTGCCATTGCAGGAGCTGTTCGTCGTCGGATCGAAGCCGGGATTGTAGATCCACACAGTAGCGTTCGGCGTCGTGTTGGTGATGGCGAAGTTGTACGCGCCAGGGTGCGCCGTGTTCTTGGTGGCCTCACCCGTGAAGTCAGGCGGCTGCTGATCGCTGTTGCCGCCGCTGCCGGTGCCGCACTGGGAGGTGGCATACTGCCTATGGTTGGTATTGAATCCGGCGACTGTGTTGGTGGTACCGCTACTGGAGAGGGGGTATAGCGGGCCGGCGTTGTAGTCCGAGTCAGCGGGCGGGCCCTGGCTCGGCCCCTCCTGGCAGTACACGTACGGATCGCCCATCTCCTGGAACTCGGCGGGGCCATTGATCACGGGCATAAAGTATTTCGGCTGCGCCGTGCCGCCGTCGCCCCACACGTTGCTCGTGGTGCTGCTAGGGTCGTAGCCGAGCACGTAGGAAGGCAGGTAATCCGCGCCAGCGGTGGCGCTAATACTGAACGACTGCACGCCCACCGCGGAGAGAAAGAAGACGCTGATGGGCTCGGTGACCGTCACCTCTAAGGCCGTAGAGCTGACCTTAGACATCGTGCACGTCATCACTTCCAGGCTGGTTTGCACGCCGTCGCATGCGCCGTTGGCGGTCGCCGTCTGCCCCAGACCGTTCTTCTGCACCTCCTGGAGCGCGCGCGTGATCGCCGAGTTCCCGTCTATACCGGTCGCCGCTGTCGAATAGTTGTTGGGCATATAGATGACGCCCGCCAGAGCGCCGGCCTCGGCCGCCCGCTGGGCCCGGGCGTACAGATCGTACACGCGCAACGCGTCGATCGAGAGGCCCGCCAGCCCCATCAGCACGGTGACCGACAGCGCGAAGATGATCATGCTCTGGCCGCGCTGCCGCCGGCGCGCTGGCAGCGGACCCCGCCGCGAGCGCATGCGCGTCCGCCGACGACCCACCCCGTGCTCGATGTCTTGTGGAGATGGATAGTGCATGGTGATCCTCTCATGACCTCTGCGCGACACATCCAGTATCAGGCCCGCACCCTTCCGATAGCCCACGCTTGCGGCTCGCCTGCCGCCGTCCCAACGGTCAGCAATCGCACCGCTCACTCGCCATCATGGCGTAGGTGTTGGTGGTGGCGTCGGCAAGATGTCGGAGTTGATCGGGTAGACCGACGCGTCCGTCA
>CAYQFU010000032.1:3792-24417 GCA_964416775.1 uncultured Ktedonobacterales bacterium | reverse complement strand
CACCCGAACCCCCACGTAATCGGCATTGCTCAGCGAATCGTTGCGCGTATCCACCGGCCAGTTGCACTGACTACAAACCGGCGGGGTCGCGGCGGGCATGGCGTAGACATCGCTCGAGCATGATGCGCTGCCGATGGGAACGGGGTTCGAATTAGTATCCAGGCACGGATTGCTCGGGTCGGCGAGTGGGTTGGCCCGGTAGATGTCGATCTCGGTCGCCTTGGCCATCACCACGCCACTCACATGGGCGGTCACCGCGGCAATGATCTTCGCGTCCACGTTGGGGTCGGTACGCCCCAGAACCGAGCCCACCCGGGCACCTTCGCGCGTCGCGAAGTTGAAGCTGCCAATCGAGGCGGTGATCAGCGCAAACTCGATGATGCTGAAGAACACGAGAAAGAAGACAGGGGTGATGAGCGCGAACTCGACCAACGACTGCCCCGCCATCCGTCGCCTGCGATGACGATCCTGCCCACGAGCCAACTGCCTCATCACCACCTCACCCCGCCGCTGCCAACCGGGTAAAAACGGCCGCTTGGCTGGACGCGTCCTCATCTGATAGTACATGACCAAGCCGCCGCACGCGGGAAAAAGTCCCTGCGGGTAGCACGATTTGCCCATTCCGGCTCAGCTCAGAGGTGAACACTCCATCGTACATCACTGTGAAGCGGCTCAACGGTTAAGCCGTTCAGGGGCGTCTGGCGATCACATCCGCGTGCCCCCTCATACGGGAACAACGCACGTGGATGAGGTTTGCCGGGACCGCATGGCCAGGAATGACTAATGGGCTATGGGCGAAGCATTTGCTCACCCCAGCTTCACGAGATGGACTGGACTACCCACCAGGCTGAACTTGATTGCCACCGTGTCCGCTGGCGAGCCGTTGGGCACCGCATAATGGATGGTCCACCACCCTCCGCTGTAGGTCGAGGGCAGCGTGATGGTCGTGGTGATCCACAACGCGTAGTCCAGATGCATAGCGATTCATGGAGGTTCAACATGCACGAGTATCCGCGGCACATCGTCGCCGTCATGGGCGTCGTCAGCGATGCTGCCGGACGCGTCTTGCTCGTGAAGACCGAGCGGCGCGGCTGGGGGCCGCTCGGTGGGCAGGTGGAGCACGGCGAGGACCTGCTCACGGCGCTGCGACGCGAGATCGCCGAAGAGAGCGGCTGCGCGGTGCATGTGGGCCGGCTGGAAAGCGTCTATTCCAACGTCGCCGCGCCTGAGAAGGGCATGCTCACCTTTCTCTGCGAGCACCTTGCCGGCGATCCCCGCCCCAGCGCCGAGACGTCCGAGGCGGGGTGGTTCGACCCGGTCGAGGCGCGGCGGCTGGTCACCTCTCCCCCGCGGCACGCCAAGCTCCTCGATGCGCTTTCGGGCGCGCCGGGCGTCATCTACCGCGCCTACCGCACCGCTCCGTACGAGCCATTGAGCGAGCATCGCTTCTGACGCTCGATCGGGACGGTCAGGTATCTCACTCGCCTATCGGCGCCATGGCCTCCTGCGTAGGCGCCGCGGTCTCGGGTTGCGCCGCGGTCTCAGGTTGCGCCGAAGCCTTCTCATCGCGCAGCATCACCATCGCGTAGAGGCCGCCCAGCACCGCCAGCACCCCCGCTGCCAGGAAGATCGTGTCCACCGGGCCGAACGCCATACCAAGCACCATCGCATGGAATCCTTGCAGCACGCTACTGGCTAGATAACCGGCCAGGGCGATCGAGACCAGAGAAGCCAGCGTGATCAGCGGTTGCAGCAGCGCCGTCACGCGCCCCACCAGCTCGCGCGGTGTCACGTTCAGCATGAGCGGTCCCGCGGCCACATTCAGCCAGGATTGCGTGATACCCGCGATGAAGAGCGTGATCAAAGCCGGCACGAACAGCGTCATGCGCGACCATACCACCACCGATATGCCCATTCCGAGCATCGCAAGCCAGATTACTCGCGTCAGCCCCACCCGCTGGGCGAACGCGCTGGCCATGACGGCGCCAATCAACACGCCCACCGCGAAGTCAGCGCCGACGAATCCGTACAGGCTCGGCGCGGTATGCAGATTCTGCGTGACGAAGAACACGTCCAACGAGTTCAGCGCGCCTCCACCCATCATGACAAGACTCGCCGCGATCAGCAGCGTGACCAGGATGCGATTGCGGAAGAAGAACGCGAGCCCGGCGCCAAACTCGCGCATGAAGCTACCGCGCTGGCCCGGCGCCACGCTCACTGCTGCGCTGGGCGCCCGCACCGCGAGCAACGCGACGAACGCGACCAGGAACGACAGCGCGTCGATGATCAACGCCCACTGCACGCCCGACGCGAAGAGCAGCGGCGCCGCCAGCGGCGGCCCGATGATCGTCGCCAGCGCCATCATCGCCTGCATCAACCCCATCGCCCGCGGCCGCTCCGGCTCAGTCACGATGTCGCCGATCAGCGCGATTGCCGCCGGGTTCGAGAATTGGTTCGCCGCGTTCACCAGAAAGACCACCACATAGATGGCCCCCAACGTCCAATAAGTTGGCAGTCGCCCGCCTGGCAGAAGCGGCAGCGAGGTGATCCCAGACGCGGGCAACAGCGCCGCCACCATCACCGCCTGAATGATGTTCATGCGCAGCATGGTCCGCCGCTTGTCCCATCGGTCCACAAACACGCCCGCCAACGGGCCGATCAGAAACACCGGCAGCGCGGCAGCCAGCAGCACGCCGCTCACCGCCAGAGGCGCCCATGGCTGATCCTTGGCCAGCTCCACGGCGATCCACAGGACCAACGTGGTGTTGAAGACAAAGTCGCCGATGCCGGAAATCGTCTGTCCGCTGAAGAGCAAGGCGAAGTTGCGATTGATCAGGAGGTCGGGCTTCTTGCGCGAGGATGACGGGGTCGCTGTGTCGTTGTCCATAGTGCTCCTCCGTGTTCTGAAACTGCATGCTCCGCGAGCGCGTGGGAGTCCGGTGCGTGATGGAAACCAGCGGTCCATACGCCTTTGCCCTGGATGGATGCGTGCTGCTTGCGACCCGGCCTATACCTCCTTGCGCCTGCCCGCCCGTCTGTGCCGCTCCGGCGCCTCGGACGTCGCCGACCGCTCGTCCGCCCCTGGGCTTGCCGCCGTGGACGGCGTGCTCCCCGAGTCGGAGAGCGTCGCCTCGTAGACGACGTGCGCGAAGGTCACTTCGCGCTCACCCGCCACGCCGCGGGCTGCCCTGTACGGCTCGAGCAACTCATGGATCTGGCCTAGCACGCGCTTGAGCTCCTCATTGGTCATCCAGACCTGCGCGGCGCCCAGGCTGAGCGCGGGCGCGTCCTCGCCCTCGAACTGCTGAGTCCGCGCCGCGTGCAGCATGACGCGCGTGTACCCCTGAGTGATGATTTGTAAGAACTCACTCATTTGAGCGATGGTCTCATCAGGCGACAGGTGCGTAAGCAGCGTTCCCGGGATGTTGAGCGACCATGCCACCGCTCGGTAGTATTTTTCGAGGATGCCCCCCTTCTCTCGCGTCTCCACAAGCTTCAGCAAGCCCACCCGCTCCAACTCGCGCACGTGATAGTGAATCTTCGCCGGCGACACCTTGAGCGCGGCCCCGACCTGGGTGACGGTCATGGCCTGCCGTGTCAGCAGCTCGGTGATCCGCAGGCGCAGCTCGTCGGCCAGCGCGCGCACCTGTTCGACCGTTTCGAGGTTATAGACCGCAGGAATCTCATCCATGTGTCCCGTCCCATTTGCGAGATTTGAGTGATCAACTTTTTTCGATTGTTCAAAGTATACTGATTGCTGCGCCGCCAGTCAAGGGTGCCCGCTTTCCTGGTTCTCACCCGCGGAGTGAATTACTGGCTGTGCGCGCATGAGTGTCCCCTCCTCGCCCACCGGCCAAGCGCATGCTCTCCTCTCCCGGCCCCCGCGCCCCACACGCTTAGCTGCCGCCGCACCCATCAGTAGCACTCCTGCCGCAGCGAGGAAGGGGGGTGGAGTGAGGGGCCCACCGCCGCGCCCGTCGCCACGCTTCACTCGTCCATCCATACGGCTGGGCAAGAGCATTGCGGCGCGCCACGAGTCGTGCTACAGTGCGACGCAGCGCAGTCAGACACAGACGGGCCAGATCGGTCGGGTTCCACGTGCCCAACCTGGGGGAGACGAGAGAGGCCAGGACACACCATGGGACAGACGGAGGGCGAAGAGTCATCGCAGAGACCAGATGGCTCGGCCGGCGCTGGAGATGAGCTGGCGAGCGTGTCTGGTCAGTCCAGGAATGGCACGTCGAGCGACGATGCGGGGCAGCACCCTGGCGGCTCCCCCGCGGCCCCCAATGGCGCCCCTCGCGGACGGCTCGATCCAGCGCGCTTCATGGGCGCGCCGGGCGTCCACGAGCGCGAAGTCGTCGGAGACCCCCGCACCGGATCGCGCTACGTGCGCATCTGGCATGCTGGGCGCGAGTTCAAGGCGCGTCGCGGCCGCGAGAACGTACTGGAAGCCACACCCTACGTCACCCAGCCGCGGACGGCGCTGGGCGCGCTGCTGTGGCGGGCCAAGCGCCTGCTCCTGGGCGAGCCGCTCATCACGCCCGCGCAAGTAGCTGGACGCCTGAAAAAGCGGTACGCGCTCGGCACGCTCTCCGCGAACGCGCTCTCGTCGGTTGTCTATGCCACAGAGGCCATGCTCGGCGTACTGATCGTCGCGGGATCACGCGGCCTGGGCGCCAGCATACCCATCGCCCTGGCCATCTTCCTGCTGCTGGGCTTGGTAGTGCTCTCCTACCGGCAAATCATGCACGCCTACCCGGGGTGGGGCGGCTCGTACCTCGTGGTCCGCGCGAATCTGGGCGCCTGGCCGGGATTGCTGGCGGCCGCCGCGCTGCTGATCGACTACACGCTCACCGTGGCCGTCTCGGTGTCGGCGGCCGCGCTGGCCCTCGTCTCAGTCCTCCCCGTGCTGACCGGTTGGAAAGTCGCCCTGTGCCTCATCCTGGTAGCCATCATCGCTCTCCTCAACCTGCGCGGCGTCGACGAGTCAGGCGGTTGGTTCGCGGCCCCCACCTACCTCTTCATCGCCGCGACACTGGTCCTCATCGGCACGGGCCTCGTGAAAGCGTTCATCCTCCCCGGCCATCCCACCATCACGCCCGTGGCCCTGGCCGGCAGCCAATCCTTGGGCATCTTCTTGATCCTGCGGGCCTTTGCCTCCGGGTGCGTTGCCCTGGCCGGCATCGAGGTCATCGCCGACGAAGTCCCCAGCTTCACGAAGCCTGAGCCTCGCAACGCCACCATCACGCTGGCTCTCGTGGCGGGCATTCTTGGCGTCCTCTTCCTGGGCATCACGCTCCTGGCCCAGCGTTTCGGCCTCACGCCTGACCCCACCGGCACCCACTCGATGCTCGCATTGCTCGCGCTCAAGCTCGTGGGCGGCGGCGCGTGGGTCTGGTCCTTCTACCTGTTTCAGGTGTTGACAGTGCTCATCCTCGCACTCGCGGCCAACACCAGTTTCTCGGACTTCCCCCGGCTCGCGTTCCTCCTCGCTCGCGACGACTTCGCGCCGCACCAGTTCGGCGTGCGCGGCGACCGGCTCACCAACACCGCCGGCATCCTGACCCTGGCTCTCTGCGCCTCGCTGCTGCTGCTGGCCTTCCGCGGCAGTGTCGGCGCGCTCTTGCCGCTCTATGCGCTAGTCGTGTTCGCCGGCTTCGCGCTCTCGCAAACGGCGATGGTCATCCACTGGTGGCGCGCCCGATCCCAGGGATGGCGCCGCAAGATCATCTGGAACCTCCTCGGTGCGGCAGTCACCGGCGCGGTCGCGCTCGTCGTCGCCATCTCCGCGTTCCTTCAGGGCGCCTGGCTCGTCGTCGTGCTCGTTCCTTGCCTGGCCATTCTCTCGATGAGTATTCACAGCCACTACACCCATGTCGCCGACCTCATCCGCACGCGGCCAGAGGCGCTTACTCCTCCGTGGAGGTTTCGCCATCTCGCCGTCGTGCCCATCTCGTCCCTGAATTATCCGACGCTGCGGGCCCTGGCCTATGCTTGCTCGGTGACGCGGCAGGTCATCGCCGTCCATGTCGCCTACGACGACGCCGATGCCGTCGCCATCCAGCACCAGTGGCACGACCAGGTAGAGGTCTCGGGCTTCTTCGCGCCCCAGGAGGCGGCCGGTCCAAATGGCATGCCCATGACTTCGGCAACATCCGTCTCGGCGGGTGCCGCCACTGCCTCCGCGACCGAGAAAGACCTCGCGGACAACGCCCCTGCCGCAGCCCTTCCCCGGCTCGTCATCATCGAATCGCCCTACCGCGTTGTGACCCAACCGCTGCTGCGCTACATCGACATCCTGCGCCGCCGCCATCCAGAGATGACCGTCACGGTCATCCTGCCCGAGTTCGTTCCCTGGCACTTCTGGCAAAACGTCCTCCACAACCAATCAGCCCTGCGCCTGAAGGCCGCCCTCCTCTTCCGGCGCGACATTGTGGTCACCGACGTTCCCTACCATCTAGAGCCGCAGTCGGCCAGCGAGTAGGAGCGGACGTACCACCAGGCTGGCCCGCATCGTCTGCATGGTATAATCTCAGCAATTCACAGCTATCGCTCGCCGGCGAGTTCCGCATGGGCTTCAGGAGTGCGAGCTGACATATCGCTCGTCACGGAGGACCCCTCGCTATGCCGCACCTTCGCTGGTCGCGTGGCACCTGGCTCGTGCTCGGCCTGTGTGTCGTCGCCCTGCTGCTGCTCACGTACAATCTCCTGCAAGGCGGCCAGCCACACCCCGTGGACCTCTCAACGCTGCTGGCCGACGTCAAGACCGATATCGCGCACAGCCACGTGGACACGCTGAGTGTCACCAGCGACCACCTCGTGCTCGAGCGCTGGAACGGCACGCGAGAGACGACGCCCATCGGCAGCGGCTTTCAGCTGGGCGACGCCCTCGCACGCGACAACGGCATCGCCTACGCCAATCCGCGCGTGCTTCGCGTCCGCTACGAGACACCTGGGGTGTGGGCGGACGTGCTTGGCCTCGTCATCACGCTGCTTCCCTACCTGCTGATTGCCGGCCTATTCATCTTGATGATGCGCCAGCTCCAGGGTTCCAACAATCAGGCGCTCTCGTTTGGCAAGAGCCGCGCCCGCATGTTCACTGGCAGTAAGTCCCCCGTCACGTTCGCCGACGTCGCCGGCGTAGATGAGGCCAAACAGGAGCTGGCCGAGATCGTCGAGTTTCTCACGTTTCCCGACAAATTCGCCGCCGTCGGCGCGCGCATCCCCAAGGGTGTCCTGCTGGTCGGCCCTCCGGGCACCGGCAAGACCCTCGTCGCCCGTGCCGTCGCCGGAGAGGCTGGCGTGCCGTTCTTCTCCATCAGCGGCTCTGAGTTCGTCGAGATGTTCGTGGGCGTCGGCGCCAGCCGCGTGCGCGATCTGTTCGAGCAGGCCAAGCGCAACGCGGCGCTGGCCTCGGCGGCTCTCACGACGAGCGCGAGCAGACGCTGAACCAGATGCTGGTCGAGATGGACGGGTTCGACGCCAGCACCAACGTCATCGTCATGGCCGCCACCAACCGCCCCGACGTGCTCGATCCCGCTTTGCTGCGACCCGGTCGCTTCGACCGCCAGGTGGTGCTCGACCGACCCGACATCAAGGGCCGCGCCGCCATTCTCGCGGTCCACGCGCGCGGCAAGCCGCTCGAAGACGGCGTCACCCTCGAGACGCTGGCCAAACAGACGCCTGGCTTCTCCGGGGCTGACCTCAACAACTTGCTGAACGAGGGCGCCATCCTGGCCGCCCGCCGCCAGAAACGCTCCATCGGCATGGCCGAGCTGGAGGAGGCCGTTGACCGCGTCATGGCCGGCCCTGAGCGCAAGAGCCGCATCATCAGCGAGCGCGAGCGCGCGGTAACGGCCTACCACGAGGTTGGGCATGCTGTGGTGGCGCGCGCGCTGCCAAACTGCGATCCTGTGCACAAGGTGTCGATCATCGCCCGCGGCTCGATGGGCGGCTATACCCGCCTGCTCCCGTTGGAGGAGCGCTATCTCTGGAGCAAGCCGCAATTCGAGGATTTTCTGGCGTTCGCGCTGGGTGGGCACGTGGCAGAGCGCCTCATCTTCGGTGAAGTGACTACTGGCGCCTCCAACGACATCGAGCGCGTGACCAGTATGGCGCGCAAGATGGTCACCGAGTACGGCATGAGCGAGCGGCTGGGTCCAGTCGCCTTGGGGCGTAAAGACGAGCTCGTCTTCCTGGGCCGCGAGATTGGCGAGCAGCGCACGTACAGCGAGCAGACCGCCCGTGAGATTGACGAAGAGATCCATGCCATCGTCGCGCGCGCCTTCAGCCGCGCACACGACGTCCTGACCCGCCATCGCGACCAGCTCGTGGCGATCAGCGAGCGGCTAATTCAGGAGGAGACGCTCGAAGGGCCAGCCTTCGAGGCCATGTTCAACGAGCCGATCCACGCGAACGGCCCGGTCCCCGTCGTCGCCACCCTCCCCGCGCACGCCGGCCTCGACGAGCAGGACATCGCCGCGAGCGCAGAGTAGCCGACGGCCGCCGGGAGCCGTCCCCGCGGCCTGCCGCGTGCGACACCCGCTCTTCGCGTCGCCCTGCCGCCCGTGGCGCGGATGTGCCATACTGCCTCGCAGAGAACGCTAGCGCAGAGCGATCGCATACGCCTACGGACAGGGAGAAGGAACGCGCGCATGAGCACCCAGATGCAGAGCAACGCGGCCGGCGGCGAGCTGGCGCCCAATTACTATCGCCACACCTTCGCGAACGGGCTGCAGATGGTCGGCCAGCGCATGCCCAGTCTGGCCTCCATCACGTTCGGCGTCCAGGTCGCCGCGGGCATCAAAGATGAGCCGGACGACCAGCTCGGTCTGGCCAGCCTGCTCGCGGAGATGGTCTTCCAGGGCACCGAGCACCGCGACGTGCGCCAGCTGACCGAAGATTTCGAGGCCATCGGCGCGCGCAAAGGCGGCGAGGCCGCCACCGAATTCGCCCGCTATTCCGCCCAGGTGGTCCACAACCGGCTGGACCGCGCGCTGGAGCTGCTGGCCGACGTGGTGCTCCACCCCACCTTCCCCGCCGATGAATTCGAGCAGATGAAGAGCGTGCAGCTCCAGGAGATTCGCCGCCGCGACGACGAGCCGATGCGCCGCATCTTCGATCTGGTCCGCGAACGCTTCTATGCTGGCACACACTTTGGCCGCCCCGCCCTCGGCACGCGTGAGACCGTCGAGGCTCTGCAGCCAGACCTGCTCCGCACCTTCTGGCAGGCGCGCTACCGTCCGGACGGCGCCCTCTTGTCCATCGCCGGCAACTTCGATTGGGACGCCGCGGTGGAGCGTGTGGGCGCCCTCTTTGGCGAGTGGGCCGGCGCGCCGCCCGCGTCCGAGCCAGAGCAGCCCCATCCCGCCAGCGGCGTCTCGGTCGAGCAGCAGGAAGGCAACCAGGAACACATCGGCATGGCCTTCCCCTTCCCGACCTACGGCGATGCGGACTACTATGCCGCCCAGCTCGTCAGCGAGATCTTTGGCGGCAGCATGACGTCTCGCCTCTTTCGCGAGGTTCGCGAGAAGCGCGGTCTGGTCTACGCGGTCAGTTCCATATTCGCCCCTAACCGCTCCTTCGGCGCTGAATTCATCTATGCCGGCACCACTCCCGAGAAGGCGCACGAAACGGTGAACGTGATCCTTGGCGAGCTGCGCACCCTCGGCGACAAGGGCGTCACCGACGACGAGCTCAAGCGCGCCAAGATTCAGCTCACCAGTGAGCTGGTCATGCGCGGCGAAAGCTCGTCGGCCCGCATGGGCGCGTTGGCTCGCTCGTGGTGGTTCGAGCGCAAGCTCACCACCATCCAGGAAATCAAAGCGGCTATAGACGCCGTCACCCGCGAACAGATCCAAGCCATGCTGCGCCGCTTCCCAACCACTGACCCGCTCGTGATCGCCGCTATCGGCCCACGCACCCAGGACGAGCTAATCGGCGACGCGCTGCGCTAGCCGGCTCCCTCACATCAGTGCTCGACCCAACCTCACGTGGCTGTTCCCACGATCTGAGGCATTGCCCCCTGACCGCCTCCCACACCCGCACGTGACGCTCGTCGCTCCAGGTGCGTCCGCTGAAGGGGACTGTGACGCGCGCCACAGACATGCCGCGCCGTACCGGCTAGGCTGACTGGTAGGCCAGAATTCGGGCAGGCGCAACGCCGCCCGGGCAAGCGGTTGTGGGAACGGCCATGCGCCGGCCGGCCGGCGCACGAAGGAGCGCGGCATCGCTCAGAGAGGGATGGGCCCCATGGATACGGACGAGGACCGGCGATCCACATTCGTTGACGACTCGCCTTCACCACGTGTCGCACCGTTGGCGGCGCCGCCCGCTACCTATAGCAGCCCCGTGCAGTCGCCGCCAAAGCGCCTGTTGGTCACCTTCCTCGTGGCAGGCGCCCTGCTCGCCCTGTTGGGCGGCCTCTCCGCCGTGCAAGGCGCCCAGCGCGGCGCCCCATCGCACCCCGCCGGCGCCGCCACGGCGACCAGCGCGGCCCCGACCGTCGCCCCGACCGCTGCCGCTGGCGCCACGCCCACCACGCCCACCACGCCTCCATCCTCCATTGGTGACCACTGGGTCACGGTGGCCGGCCTCTCCACGACCCCGCTGCCCATCCTGGCACCCAGCGATCCACGTGTAGCCTACGTCGCCGGCGTATTCAGTGATCCCGCCAAGTCCAGTCCACAAACCCTAGGCGTCCAGCGCACCGACGACAGCGGGGCCACCTGGCACACGTTCACGCTCCCGGTGAATGCTCCGTCCAGCCTCGATCAGTTCTCGCTCTCGGTGATGGTCAGCCCGCTCGACGCGTATCACCTGATCTTGACAGTCGGTACCGGCGTCGGCACTCCCTGCCCAACGGGCAGCTCGCAACCCTGCACGGTGCAGTATTTCAGTGCTGACGGCGGCATCCACTGGCGCCAGATCTCGTTGCCCGTCTCCGGCGTGCTGGGCATCATGGCCGACGCCGACTGGCAATCTGAGTCACCGTTGCGTGCACAGGGCACACGACTCTATGCGCTGGCCGGGCCACAGTCCGGCGGAGCCGGCGACGAGACGCAGGGGACCGGCCGGCTTGTCACCAGCACAGATGGCGGCGCCACCTGGCGGCTCGCCGACACGGCGCTCCCCTCCACCGTCGGCATCGCCGATTACACGCCCGCCCCAACCGGCAACAGCCTCTTCGCCGTCACCGACCGTGCCGACCGCTTCCGCGTGCCCGTTGGCATGCTGCCCCCACCCGACTTCAAGCTCTGGCGCAGCGACGACGCGGGCGCGCATTGGGCGCTCGTACACAGTCTCTCATTCCCGAACTTCACAGGCATGCGCGTGACAACCCTGCCGGGAGCGACTCAGCCGATCGTCTACCTGGATCTGTTCAGCAAGGCCGGCGTTGGGGCGACGAGCATCGCCGCCAGCGCGGACGGCGGCCGCACGTGGGCAGCGGCGCCCAACCAGGGCATCCCACAGGGCTGGTTTACCGATGCCCAAATCTGGGGTACGCTCGCCGATGGATCAGTCATGATGGCGTTCAGTTCGGCAAGGAGCGCATACTCCGCAGGCTTCGTCTTCTACTCCTGGAAGGCGGGCGACGGCGCCTGGCACCAGGTCGCGTCCCAGATGACGTTCAACGGCCTCCACTTCGTCACCATCACCGCGTCGGGTGGCGGCGCGCGGCGCATCTGGGTGCAGGCCGATCTCCCCGATAGCTGGCTCACCGCGTACTATGACCTGCCCTAATCGGTCGTGCGCCAGTCCAGCTCGCCGATGAGCCCAGGCAGCGCGCGCAGGTCTTCCGCGACCAGCACGCCAGGCGCGCCCAGTGGCAGCTCCAGTGCGGGCGCTCCCACTGGGTTGATCCACACGGCGCGCATCCCGGCGCCTATCGCCCCCAGCACGTCGCGATACCAGCTGTCGCCGATCATCACGGCTTCTTCCGGCGCGACGCCAGCCCGATCGAGCGCGGTGGCGAAGATCGCCGCCTCCGGCTTGCCCACCCCCAGGTCGCCCGAGACGACCAGCGGATCGAAGTACGCGCGCAGGCCGGTGCCGTCGAGCTTCAGCCGCTGCAGATCGGGCGCTCCGTTGGTGATCATGCCCAGCCAGTAGCGCCCGCGCAGTTGGTCCAGCACGTCGCGCGACCAGGGATACGCCGCCTGGCGGCTCCGGCGCACGTCCATGAAGCGGCGCGCGAGCCCGGCCGCGACCACTGTCTCGTGGACGCCACACGCCGCCAGCGCCTCGCGCCACACCCCCAGGCGATAGCTGGGCGCGAACGCATGCAGCGCCGCGAGCATTGGGTCGGCGCTCGCGCCAAACGGTCCCCACAGCCCTTCGTGCTCGCTGATCCCGATACGCCGGCAGTACGCTGCAGCCTCGCCGCGCTCCCAGTGCGTCTCCGCGGCGCGCATCACCGCCTCCACCAGGCGCTCGCGGGGCACATGATGCGTGCGCTCCACTTGCGCCGCGATCTCCCTGAAGAGCGTCTGGTTCACCTCTTCGTCGGGAGCGATGGTTTCATCCAGGTCGAAGAGCAACAACTTCAGGCTCATGCGTGTCCCTTCTGCTCGTCCAGCGCCGCCGCCGCCACTTCCGGTCGGGTATGCGCCTTCGCCTGCACGTCGGCCACCTCGAAGCGCCGATGCTTGCCCGCGTACCACCGCACCGCCGACACGAATTCCGAGTGACTCCAGGTCAGCGGCGAGACGGAGAGCGGCTCATCGGTGTACGGGTTGATTTGCTCCGCCAACACCCCGCTGGGCAGCGCCCGCTGGCACACCCACTCCAGCTGCGGAATCGCCGCGTGCAGCTGGTCCATCGTCTCCGCCCGCGCGATCAGGTACTCGGCGATCCAGCACGAGCAGATAAACCACGGATTCCCTGGCACGTTCTGGATGTCGTCGCTGACCTTGTGATAATAGTCGTTCTCGTAGCGCGCGAACCCACCCACCGGCGTCTTGACACTCAGCCGCGCCTGGATGGCGTCCATCGTGCGCCGGATTTCGTCGCAATTGGCGTCGAACATGCCGAACTGATAGAGCCCCGAGATGGCGGAGTCGAGCGTCATGTCCTGTTCCACGCTGCCATCCGCCCCCACCGTCACGCGGCGCACGAAGCGCCCCTCAGCCTCATTCCACAGGTACTTGCGTGTGGCGTCCTTGATCTCCTCGGCCGCTTCGCCGTATACGCGCGCCAGGTCGTCCTCGCCAAAGGCGTCCGCGAAGTTGGCCGCCGCGCGCAGCCCCGCATACACTGCTGCCACTGTGTAGGCGTGGATGCCCCTGCGCTCCTCCCACAGATCCCACGACGGGGCGGGCAGCCGCGTGTGCGGCTCGCGGAAGCCAACCAGGAAGTCCGCCGCCGCCTTCACTAGCGGCCGGTAGAGCGGACGAACGAACTCCACGTCGTGGAACAAGTTGTAGTGCTGCCACAGACTGTAGATCACCAGCGCGGTCTCGTCCTCCTGGATGGGCAGCTCCGGCTGGCCGTCCTGCCCGATCCACGGCTGCCAGCTGCTCCCCAGCGCCCCTGCCGGCGTGAACTTGTGCAGCAGATACCCCTCCCGCGTGATGACGCGCGCGCAGAACTTGAAGAACGCTCGCGTGATCTCGCCGTACCTCGAGTGACTCAGCGCGTTGGCCACCAGCGCCCCATCCCGCGGCCACATGTAGTTGTAGCTGTCCCGCGCCCAGGACCAGATGTCATCGTCGGTGGACGCGATGATCGCGCCGTCCTCGTCAATCTGCGTGCGCAGGACCAGCAGGCTCCGCTTGTAGAGGTCCACGATCGGCTCGGGCAGGTCGCCCAGGTCCTGTGGCTGCTTGTTGACCCACAGATGCCAGTAGTCGTGCGTGCGGTCGATGAAGCTCTGCGGGCCGCGCGCCACCACCATGTCGTTGAGATGCCGCACGCTCGGGAACGAATCGCCAACGGCCAGCCAGTGATAGCACAGCTTCGAGGCGCCCGCTTCGATCTGGCCGAGATGGAAGCCCACACAGCTATCCACCGACCCCTGGGCGATCGGATTGCCTCCCAATTCCCCGTCCTCCGCATCCTTCCACGTGCCCTGCTGCCCGTTGAATTCTTTGTATCCCGTGGCCCAGGTGTGAATGCCCACGTCCGCCTGGCGTTGGTCACTCCCCGTGCCCGCGCTCGTATCCCCGACCAGGCCGTTCACCAGGATACTGCACTCGTCGCGGTAGGCAACCAGAGCCTTTACCTCCGGCCGGTAGCAGACCGTGTTTGCCCCCTCACTCTCGCCCACATGCCAGTCGTGGTGGAAGAATAGCCGTACTTCCCGCGGGTGGTCCGCGCGATTCGTGACCTCCACCCGGCGGATGAACAGGTCGCGGTCGAAATCCACCACATCATTGAAGACCAGTGTCAGCCCCAATCCATCGTGCTGCAGTGTCACGCGCGTCACCAGCGACTCGCTCTCGTAGAGCATGGAGCGCTGCCAACCGTCCGCGTCGAACCAGCTAAAGGCCCCGTCCACCCAGACGCCCGCGTGGTTGACGTGCCCGTCGGTGTGGTTGCGCATACCGATGTGCGGCCAGTACAGATCGCGCAGATTGTACGCGTGGTCGAAATCAACCAGGAGCCGTCCGTTGCTCAGCGGCAGATCACGCGGCATGATGCCCTCCTTCTGTGCGCTGCGACGCGTCTACGACGTCGCATGCCCCCGGTGCGCGGCGCACCCCCTCGACTATAACACGTGTAACACGTGACGCCGCCCGGACGAGTACAGACGATCTGCCTCGAAGCCGGACCCGGAAAAGGACGGCGCGTCCCGTCAGATCGTTAAGACATAGCACGAAGCGCAGGTTGATCCACCCTCTACCCCTCAGCCTCAGCGGCGGCCGTCCGCCGCACGTCCTGCGAGTCGCGCACGACACGCTCGGCCCAGGCCCGCACGTCGTCGCAATAGTGCTCGGCCGTGTCGAGCCGGACGTCCGCGATGGTGCGCGTCCAGGCGATCGACTCGACGCCAGCCAGCTTCGGGCCCTTGGTGAAACTGTAGGTCCGGTTTCCACTGGCGACGGCCTGGCGGTACTGGCGGCGAGCCTCCTCGGGCGTCAGCCCGCTCAGGAAGCGCGCGAGCACCTGCCGCGTCGCGATCCAGCCGTGGCGCGAGTACCGATTGTGCTGGAGCATGAAGCAGGGGATGGACAAGTAATGGACGGCGAAGAACGCGGGGTCCGTAAACTCCCGCGCCTGGCCGGCATTGAACCGGTCCTCGCACGTCTCGTCGGCACTGTAGATCGCCCCACACTGGGGGCAGGTGTAGGTCATGCGTGCGCTCTCCTCGTGAAGCGGGTGGAGATGGCAGGGATCGCCCTCCTCTTCCGGCCAAGATACCCTCGTCACTGCGCCCACGCTGCGCGGGCAGCTCGCCCCGATTGGCGACGAGCGGAAGCTCAGGCTATGACGGCTGGGTGGTCGTTGGCGAGGTGACGGGAAGTGTCAGCCGTGTGGTGTCATGCTTGATGGTGTGGACGGCCGCTTTCAGATCAGTCCCGGTGGATAGGGGCTCCCCAGTGCCAAGGTTTCGGGCGTACTGTGGGTGGGCGCCACCGGAGAGTTGCAGCCTGAGACGGTGCCCCTTCATCAACCGGTGAGCGCAGGGCGACAGTCGTGCGGTGATGTGCTGGACCTCGCCGGCGGCCACGGTGGAGTCCAGTCGGACCAGGGTATCGGTGATGTTGTGTGAGCGGCCCCTGGTGTCGACGTCGCAGATGCGGATGAAGAGGTCGGCGTACGGGTTGTCCACGCTCACGGACACATCGACAACGGGGAATCCCTCGAAGTCGAGATCGGCGGCCAGTTCCGGGGTGGTGAAGGTCAGGACGTCCGACCGTGTCTCCAGGTCCCTGTTGTTGCGTACGCCGGCGCCGGTGAGCCTGCGGCCACCCACCGCGGGTGTCGGGTCGCTCGGGTCGAAACGGAATGTCGACTGGCCGGCTGCGGAGGCCGTCGTTCCCAGCAGGCCGTCGTCGTTGGGATACCAGGTGGTCTCGGTGCAGCTCGGCGGCCATGTCGACGAGGCATGCCAGGTGTCGCTGCCGGTGACAAAGGTGCGGACCGGCTGGGTGCGCCGGCCCGGTCCTCGCTTGCCCAGGTGCATGTCCAGCCAGGTCAGGGCTTCGTTGTCGATGACGGATGATCCCGGGAAAACATGGCCGACGTGGGTCCATGGGCCGATCGTCAAGGCGACGTCGATCCCCCTGGCGCGGAGGGCCTGATACTCCTCAATGGTCTGCCCGACGAATATGTCCTGCCAGCCACCGACGAGCAGTGTCGGCGTCTGAACCCGCTGCACGGCATCGGTAAAGTTGTAACGACGCCAGTAGGGATCGGCCAGGTCTTCGTGTTCCAGCCATTCCCGGTACCACGGCGCACGTCCGTGCAGGATGGACTCCGCCGCGCGTGCCATGGGCAGGCCCGCGAACGCGGCTTTCTGCTGGTTCGCCGTTTGCCGGATCCCCGCGAGCTGCCGGAACAAGCTCGGCCTCTTCTCGAATGGGACGCTGTTGGTGGCACTCCAGCCCAGGAACGTTTCCAGCGCGAACGAACCGTTCTCCCACATGGCCCGGCTGAAGTCGTGCGGTCCCGCGATCATCACACTGGCCCGCAGCTCCGGCGGTGGGTCCGCCAGCAGGGCCCACTGGGTGAAGGTCAAATAGGACATCCCCATCGTCGCCAGCGCTCCGTTGAACCACGGCTGGTCACGCAGCCAGACGATGGTGTCCTGGGCGTCCTCGGCTTCCCGCACCATGGGCTGAAACGTGTCGGTAGAGTCCACCGTTCCCCGGCAGCTCTGCACGATGACGTGGTAACCCCGCGCGGCGAAGGTCCGGCCCCAGAGCATGTCGACCGGCATGCCCCGACCGTACGGCGTGCGGATGAGGATCGTTCCGCCGCCAGAGTCGGAGCCCACCGGGGCGTAGTGGTCACTCACCAGCACGAAACCGTCCCGGGTCGGCGTCCGTAGACCGCGCTCGACGACGTACTCGTTGCGTGCCGCGGGCAACCTCCGCAGCCGTGCGAAGAAACGGTCGAGTACGCGGGCCGCGAGCCTCGGTGATGCCGTCACGATGTCTACCTCGATGTGTGTGCGAGCCGCAGATCCACAAACGACACTCTACCATAGAAATACGTTGAGCTCACAACAGGAGGGCGAGTGTAGGCTGGTAGACAGTGGCTCTGACTATCGGCCAGGAACGCACTGGCCAACTGGACGCTACACTGACGACCATCCAGCCCTGCGTGCGCGAGCTGGTGGCCGAGCGCGACCCCTTGCGTCCTCGCCGCCCGCAGGATATCATCAGGACGGAGGTGCGAAATGAAGGTTGCTCGCTAACCGGCAGACGACGAGTACGTCACCACTCCGCATCCTGAGCGGCACGCGCCCAGGCTGACCAGCGCCGCACCGGTGCATCCCGTGCATTCCGTGCATGGCAATGTGGCACAGAGCCACCTCTCCGTTCACGCCAGGCGCCACGCTGCCACTTCCTCCAACCCTCCGACTTTGCCGGTTCACTGCCCACAACCCAGCCGGGTTGTGCCCCGCCTCGCGCAGCGACCGGCCCTCCCGCCAGCAACTCCCCTGTCCCGTACGCTCCCCTGCTGGGCCGTGCCCCCATCCGGCGGCCATCCGCGCGCTGGCGCTCCGCACATCCTCGGCTGGCTCGACGACTGTGTCTGCCAGTTCCTGGCGTCTTGACGAGCGACCCCGCATCGTTGCTGCCTCGTCGCTCGCGCTGGGTACCACCGAGGTGACTGTATGCTGCTCGCGGTACGCGATCTCTCCCGCTCGTTCGGACCCATCACGGTGCTCGACGGCGTCTCGTTCGTCCTCAACGCGGGCGAGCGCGTGGGCGTCGTCGGCGCCAACGGCGCCGGCAAGTCCACGCTGTTGCGCATCCTCGTCGGCGAGGAGACTGCCGACGCTGGAAGCGTGAGCCTCACGCCGAACATCAGCGTCGGCTATCTCGCCCAGTCCGTCCCGCTGGACGCTGGCCGCACCATCGACGATCTCGTGCGCGCCGCGGTCGGCCACATCCGCGAGCTGGAAGCGCGTATGCGCCAGCTCGAAGCCGCCATGGCCGCGGATGGCAGCGAGAGTGACCTCGCCGCCGTCCTGGCGGAGTACGGGCAGGTCTCCACCCGCTTTCAGGATGCCGGCGGCTACGAGCTGGACCACCACATTGCCGAGGTGCTCGCCGGCCTGGGCCTCGCCGAGCTGGCGCGTACACGGGAGGTGCGCACGCTCTCGGGCGGTGAGAAGGCGCGCGTCGGGCTGGCCGCGCTGCTCCTGCGCTCGCCCGATGTGTTGCTGCTGGACGAGCCCACCAACCACCTGGATGGCACCGCGCTGGAATGGCTGGAAGCGTACCTCGCTCGCTATGCGGGTGGCGCGCTGGTGGTGTCGCACGACCGCCAGTTCCTCAACCGCGCCGTCAACCGCATCTTCGAGATCGACGACCACACCCACCAGCTGAAGCGCTACGAAGGCGGCTATGACGCCTATGCCGCCGCCAAGGTCGCCGAGCGCGCTCGCTGGGAGGAGGAGTACCAGCGCCAGCAGGAGGACATCAAGCAGCTGCGCAGGCGTATGCGCGAGACCTCGCGCGCCGTCGGCCACCCCAACCGCCAGCCGCCGGACAACGACAAGTTCGCGCGACACTTCTTCGGCGAGCGCGTGCAGACCACCATCGCGCGCAACGTCCGCTCTGCCGAGGAGCAGCTGCGCCGCATCGAGGCCGACCCCGTTCCCAAACCACCGAAACCCATGCGCTTCAATCCGCGCTTCAACGCCGAGGCGCTCCAGTCTCGCTCCGCGCTGACCCTCAGCCACATCTCCAGGACGCTGGGCGGCCGGCCGATCCTGCACGACCTCAGCGCGGCGCTCGACCCCGGCACGCGCGTCATACTCGTCGGACCCAACGGCGCCGGCAAGACAACCCTCCTGCGTATCATCGCCGGCCTGGACGCGCCCGACGCCGGCTCGGTCCGCGTGGCGCCTGGCGCCCAGATCGGCTACCTGCCGCAGGAGCCAGCCCTCGCCAATCTCGACCGCACCGTGCTCGAAACGTATGGCGATGGGTTGGTTGGGCAGGAGTCCACCTTCATTGCCGGTCTGATCGGGCACGGCTTCTTCCGCCTCGACGACCTGGCGAAGACAGTGCGCCAGTTGAGCGTCGGCCAGCGGCGCAAGCTCGAGGTCGCGCGCCTGATCGCCGCCCGCCCCAACGTGCTGCTGCTCGACGAGCCAACCAATTACGTCAGTCTGGACGTGCTCGAAGCCTTCGAGGCGGCCGTGCTCAGCTTCCCTGGCCCGGTCATCGCCGTGTCGCACGATCGCTGGTTCATCCAGCGTTTCGGCGGCATCGTCTGGGAGCTGGCCGATGGCCGGCTGACCATCCACGCAGCTGGCTCGTCCGTGCTCCTCGACGCGGCCCCTGTGGACGGGTAGGATCCCCTGCCGAGCACCAGCTCGGCAGGCAGTGATGTGGGCCGGCCGTGCACTGGCCCGCCGCTGCCTCCGCCGTGGCCACGTCGAACGTGCCCACGCGCCCTCGTTCGCCGTCGCGACCTTGACAATCCCCCGATATCCGGCCATACTTTTCGCATGAGGGAACCACAAGTTCGGCAGAGCGAACACGCTCCCGCAAGCCAGGCGAATGACACACTCGCTCCCGTCGCCACCCCGATGGTCGAGCGCACCTTCCGGCTGCTCGATCTGCTCAGCGCGGCCGACGAGGGCCTGACCTTCTCCGAGCTGGCGCGCGGCCTGGGCATGAGCAAGGGCAGCCTGCATGGCCTGCTCAAAACCCTTGAGCACACGCGAGCCATCGAGCTGTCGGATGACCGCCGCTACGTGCTCGGCCCGCGCGTTGGCGACCTGGCGCGCGAGCACGGGCGGAGTACCGGCCTGCGCCGTGTCGCGCTGCCCGCGCTGCGGGAGCTGGCCGCTACCATCGGCGAGACCGTCTTCCTCGGCCAGATCGAGCGCGACGCCGTGCGCATCGTCGAATGCGTCAACGCCCAGAACGAGCATCCTGCGCTCCACATTTCCGCCGCCCGCGGCACGCGCGTGCCGCTGCTCGCCGCCGCGCTCGCCCGCGTGCTGCTCGCCACCTGGCCCCACCCCCGGCGCGACGCGTTTCTGCGCACCCATCCCTTGCCGCGGTTCACCGCGCACTCGGTCACCGATCCCCAGGCGTTCCTCGTCTCCGTCGAAGAGGCGGCGCGCGCCGGCTTCGCCGAGGACCACCAGGAGTATCTGGACGGCGTCAACGCCGTCGCCGTCCCCGTCTTTGGGCCAGGCGGCGCGCTCGTGGCCCTGCTGTGGGTCGCCGCCTTCGCCACCCACCTCACGCCGGATGCCATGCGCGAGGCCGGCCAGCGCCTGCGCGCCCAGGCCGAGACCATCGCGCAAGCGCTCGACGCGGGTTAGCGATTCTGCTGCTGTTGCGGCCTCCGTAGTGCGGCTTCGTAGCTCAAGGAGCGGTCCCTGATGCAGGCTCGACCACCGGCGTCCACGCTCGGCACGACGCTTCCGTTGCCGCCGCTCCAGACGGGCACACGCGACCAGATCGAGAGCCACCAGCTCGATCG
>CAYQFU010000032.1:0-3692 GCA_964416775.1 uncultured Ktedonobacterales bacterium | reverse complement strand
GGCAGCCCGCTCAAGATCCTCGACACGACCGAGAGCTGGGACTGGTGGGCCGACTGCTGGACCATCATCCTGCGCGCCGCGGGCGTCAGCAGCGACGACGTCGTCTTCCTCGCCTTCTCCTTCGGCCCGTTCATCGGCTTCTGGTCCGCGTACGAGGGAGCCAAGCGCGCCGGCACGCTGGTGGTCCCGGGGGGAGGCCAGACCTCCAGCCAGCGGCTGCGCACCATCCTCGATACGGGCACCACCGTCCTCATCTGCACCCCCACTTACGCCCTGCATCTGGGCGAAGTGGCGCGCGCCGAGGGCCTGGACCTCGCGTCCTCCCCCGTGCGCATCACCATCCACGCCGGCGAGCCCGGCGCCTCCATCCCCAGCACGCGCCAGCGCATCGAGGAGCTTTGGGGCGCGCGCGCCTACGACCACATCGGCATGACGGAGATGGGCGCCTACGGCTTCACCTGCCTCGATCAGGACCACGTCCACGTCAATGAGGCCGAGTTCATCGCCGAGGTGCTCGACCCCATCAGCGGCGAGCCCGTGCCCGAGAGCGAGCGCGGCGAGCTCGTGCTGACCAACCTCGGCCGCTGGGGCATGCCCGCCATCCGTTATCGCACGCGCGATCTCGTCCAGCGCGGGCCGGCCACCTGCCCCTGCGGCCGCACCTACCTGACGCTGCCCGGCGGCGTGCTCGGTCGCGTGGACGACATGCTGATCGTGCGCGGCGTCAACATCTACCCGTCCACCATCGAAAACGTCCTGCGCGCTTTCCCCGAGATCGACGAGTTCCGCATCACCGTGACGCGGTCCGGCGCGCTGGATGAGATCGAGCTGGAGGTGGAGTGCCCCGAAGACCTCGTCCCCCGCGTCGAGGCCGCCCTGCGCCAGGCGCTCAGCCTGCGCATCCCCGTGCGCGCCGTGCCGCCAGCTACCCTGCCGCGCTTCGAGCTGAAGGCGCGACGCGTCGTGGACCGGCGTGGCGAGGGGTAGCCCGCTGTTGCCTTGATTGCTCCGCGGCGGCGCCCATCCCGCCCGAAAGGAGAGCCAGCCATGGACAAGCAGTTGATGACCTTTCACGTCAACGGCGAGACCTATCAGACCGCCGCGTCGCCTTCGAAGACACTGCTGGAAGTGCTGCGCGAGGAGCTGGACCTGACGGGCACCAAGCACGGCTGCGAGATGGGGCATTGCGGCGCCTGCACCGTGCTCGTCGACGGCGCGCCGGTGCTCTCGTGCCTGGCCCTGGCCGTCGAGATGCAGGACGACGAGATCACCACTATCGAGGGCATGGCGCGGGAGAACCAGCTCCACCCGCTGCAACAGGCCTTCGCCGAGCGCGGCGCCGCGCAGTGCGGCTACTGCACGCCCGGCTTTCTGCTGAGCGGCAAGTGGCTGCTGGACCACAATACCAGCCCAACTGATGACGAGATCAAGGCGGCGCTGGCCGGCAACCTCTGCCGCTGCACGGGTTACACCAAGATCATCGAGGCCGTCCGCCTGGCGGGAGAGCGCATGCGCGCCGTGGACGAGACCGCGGCCAGCGCCTGAGCGCGTAGAACGGAGTACGCCATGTTGATCGGCAAGTCGCTTCCCAAGATTGACAGCTATGCCAAGGTCACCGGCGCCGCGCGCTACGCCGACGACCTCAAGCTCCCGCGCATGGCCTTCGGCCGCATCCTGCGCAGCCCGCATCCCCACGCGCGCATCGTGCGCATCGACACCAGCCGCGCCCGCGCCCATCCCGGCGTGCTGGACGTCATCACCGGAGCCGACCTGCCCGGCCTCTATGGCATCATGCCCACCACCCAGGACGAGCGCCCCTTCGCCACGGACAAGGTGCGCTATGTGGGCGATCCCGTGGCCGCCGTCTGCGCCGTGGACGAAGAGACGGCCGACGAGGCGCTGGAGCTGATCGACGTCGAGTACGAGATGCTGCCGGCGATCTTCTCCATCGAAGAGGCGCTGGCGCGTAAGGACGTCAAGATCCACGACGAGACCAAACGCGGCAACATCATGAAGGAGGTCCACCTCACTTTCGGCGATATGGACGAAGGCTTCGCCGAGGCCGATCTCGTGCGCGAGGACACCTACTTCTTCGAGGGCACCACTCACGCCGCGATGGAGGAGCATGCCTGCGTGGCCGACTGCGGCGCCGACGGCAAGGTCACCCTCTGGACCTCCACCCAGACGCCCCACTACGTCCACCGTGAAGTCGCCAAAGTACTGCAGATGCCGCTCAGCCACCTGCGCGTGATCGTCCCACCGGTGGGTGGCGGCTTCGGCGGCAAATGCGAGCCGTTCGCCTACGACTTCGCCGCCTGCCTTTTCGCGCGGCGCCACGGCCGGCCCATCAAGTTCTGCCTGAGCCGTGAGGAGGCCTTCTACTGCCACCGCGGCCGCCATCCCGTCAAGATGATCCTCAAGACGGGCGTCAAGCGCGACGGCACCATCACGGCGGTCCACCTGCAGACGTTCCTGGACGGCGGCGCCTACGCCAGCTACGGCCTGGCCACGGTCTATTACACCGGCGCGCTGCTCACCGTCACGTATAAGATCCCGCGCTACCAGTTCGACGGCATGCGCCTCTACACCAACAAGCCCGCCTGCGGCCCCAAGCGCGGCCACGGCTCCACGCAGCCGCGCTACGCCTTCGAGTGCCAGCTGGACAAGATCGCGGAGCAGCTCGGACTCGACCCGGCAGCCTACCGGCGCCAGCTGGCCATCGAGCCGTACTCCAACACGGTCAACGGCCTGCGTGTCACGACCTGCGGGCTGGTGGAGTGCGTGGACAAGGTGGTGGCCGCCTCGGACTGGAACGCGCGCCGACGCCGCATGCCCGCCGGCCGCGGTCTGGGCATCGCCATCAGCTCCTACGTGACGGGCGCCGGCAAGGCCATCTACTGGAACGACATGCCCCACTCCGGCGTCATCGTCAAGGTGGATCGCGGCGGCGGCGTGGCCGTGCTGTGCGGCTCCTCGGACATCGGCCAGGGGTCGGACACGATGCTGGCCACCGTCGTGGCCCACGAGCTGGGCGTGGACCTCTTGGACGTGCGCGTCCTCGCCGGCGACACCGACCTCACCCCCGTGGACCTGGGCAGCTACTCCTCGCGCGTCACCTTCATGGCCGGCAATGCCGCACGTCAGGCGGCGGGCAAGCTGCGCGCGCTGCTCTTCGCCGCCGCGGGTGAGCTGCTGGGCGTCGCGCCCGACCGGCTGGACGCCGCCGACCGCCGCATCTTCACTGTGGACGATGCGGCGCGGTCCGTCTCCTTCGCCGAAGCGGCGCAGAAGGCGGAGGCCACGCACGGCACGCTGAGCGCCGTCGGCAGCTACAAGCCGCCCAACCTCGGCGGCCAGTTCAAGGGCGCGGGCGTCGGCATCTCCCCGGCGTACAGCTACACTGCCTGCGTGGCCGAGGTCCAGGTGGACCCTGAGACCTACGACTTCAAGGTCGAGAAGCTCTGGGTCGCCCACGACTGCGGCCGCGCGCTCAACCCCACGCTGGTCGAAGGGCAAATCGAGGGCAGCGCCTATATGGGCTTTGGCGAGGCCGTGCTCGAAGAGCAGGTCTTCCGTAAGGGTCTGCACAAGATGCCCTCCCTGCTCGACTACAAGCTGCCCACCATCTACGACACGCCGGAGATCATGGCCCTGCATGTGGAGACCAACGACCGCGAAGGGCCGTACGGCGC
>CAYQFU010000031.1:0-33294 GCA_964416775.1 uncultured Ktedonobacterales bacterium | reverse complement strand
CGCAGTGGGCTACCTCATCGTGGCCGTCGGCACGTGGCGGCGCATCTCCTGGCGGATTCCTCTGGGCATGCTCGTCACCCTCTCCGGCTGGCTCCGTGGGCTGCTGCTCTCATAGTGGCTCGTAGTTGGCTCGCCGTCCTGCTCACGCCGTGCGCCACGCGTCCGCCAACACGCCCCTAACGAACGTCTCCACCGCTTCGGCGAACGCGGCCGGGCGCTCGAAATACGTCACGTGACCCGACCCCTCGAGCTCCACCAGTTGGCTGCTGGGGATGCTCTCAGCCAGCACGCCGGCGATCTGCTTCAGCGCCGGGTCGCTCTGGGAGCCGCGCACGATCAGGCAGGGCCGCGAGATGCGCGCCAGGTCCGCGCGGGTGACGCTGTACGCTGGCATGCTCAGATCGCCGAACAGCTCGCGCGCGTTAGCGCGATAGGGCACCGCCCGGCGCGCCTCCGGCAGCGCTGCCCACAGCCCTGGACAAATCATCTCGAAGAACGCGTCCACGGCCGCCTCCGGGCCGCCCCGCGCCATCGCCGCCTCCACCACGGGCCGGATCCGTCCCACGAAAGCCGCCGCTCCACCCTCAGGGACCAAATCGAACACTGGGGGCTCCGAGAGCACAGCGCCCGCCAGCAGCTCTGGATAGCGGCGCACGATGTCGAGCGCGACGCGCGCGCCCCCGCTGGAGCCGACGAGCACGCACGGCGCCAGCCCCAGCGTACCGATCAGCTGCGCCGCGTCGTCTGCGTGCAGCGCCACCGTGCGCTGCGTGATCTCCCCGAGTGGGCTGCGAGAATGCCCGCGCCGGTCATAGGCCACACAGCGGAATCGCGGCGCGAGCCGTGCCACCTGGTCCGCCCACACGCTCGCATCGCCACACATTCCGTGAATGAACAACAGCGCTGTCCCCTCGCCTGTGTCCTCGTAGTACAGCGTCGTCCCGTTGATCTTCGCTTCGGCCATGTTGTCCCTCCTCATCGTGAGCACGCGCGCCAATGCTCGATTGTCTTTCCTAGCTTCAAACGCCAGGACTCACCGAGATCTGGCGTCACACTCATCCGCGCCTCTCTTCAGCGCACTGTGCGTATGCTCGACAGTCTACCTGTGCGCGCTTATCGCGGACTTATCGGCACGCGTCGCCACTGCGGCCTTCAGCCGGACCAGGACCCACGACGGTCGCGTCCCATTACGCTGCGTATCCGGCGCGCGCCGCGCGGCGTAGCCTCAATGGCGGGGTCAGCGGCGCGGGACGACCACTGGCGCGGCGCTCTGCGCCAGAAAGACGCGTCGCCGCGCAGGATCGCGGATGGCCGCCGCCGTGGCGGTGATGTCGCGTGCCGCCCGCGTGCGGAGCGCCTCCGCCTCCGCATCGCGTCCCATGGCCGCGCGCACTTCGGCCAGCGCCGCGGCCGCTTCCCAGTCCAGCGCGGGATGCCCGATGGCTTCGGCTAGCGTCAATGCCCGTTCGAATGCCGCGCCGGCACGCTCTCCTGACGCACCAGCTGCCAGCAGCGCACGGCCCATCAGTACATGCGCGCGCGCCTCATGCTTGCGCGCTCCGTGTTGCCGCGTCTGCGCCAGCGCCTGCCCTGCCAGCGCCACCGCCCGCTCTGGCTCCCCCTGCACGAGCGCGAGCAGCCCCAGCCCAATGGTGAGCCGCATACGATAGCGCCAGCGGAACCACTCGTCGCGGTCCAGCAGCGCCGCCGCCGCCTCGAGCTCCTCGCGGGCTGCCGCTGGCTGGCCAGCCCGCACCAGATCGGTGCCCAGGTTGACGCGCGCGTTGGCCTCCGCCTCCAGCCAGCCTGTCTCACGCGCGATGGCTACGCTGCGCTGGTTCCAGTCGCGAGCGGCGCGCTCGTCTCCCAGCTCGGCATAGAGCCACCCAATCGTGTTTGGCAGCCGCGGCAGCCAGTAACGGTCTCTGGCCTCCTCGGCCAACCGCAGCGCTTCAAGCGCCCCGTCTAGCGCCTCGTCGAACCGCGCACGGTTGCCGAGCGACAGGGTCAGCGCAAAGCGCGAGCGCAGCGTCAAGAACGGATTGTGCAGCTCCTGGCCGAGCTGCAGCGACGCTTCGATGACCGGCTGTGCGCGGGCGTAGTCGGCGCGAAACTGGTGCAGCAGTCCCAGCCAGCCGAGTGCATTCAGCCGCGCACCTGTGAGCGGCGACAGTTCTTGCGCGGGCAAGCCTCGCCCAGCCGCGTCGCCCCGGTCCGACTGCTCCAGGATGGCCACGCAGCCGCGCTCGGCCTCGTCCAGTTGCCCTTGGGCCATGGCCGCGCTGACGACTGGCACCTGCGCCAGCGCGACGTCCGCCGTGTCGGCGCTTGTCTCGGCCAGCGCCAGTGCCTCAGCCGCGAAGGTCCGTGCCGCCGCCAGGTCGTGCCGCCAGAAATGTGCGTTGGCGAGCGCCACCAATGCGCGTCCCTCGTGCCGGACGTCACCGCTCCCGTGCAGGGCGTCGCGCAGCGCAGTGAACCGCTCGATGGCCGCATCTAGCTCGCCCAGGTCCGCGTGGGCCTGGCCCAGCCGCTCCAGCAGATCCGTCCGCAACTCTTCGCGCCCCGCCATCGGGATGTGCTCGGCCGCTTCCGCCGCGTGGAGGTACTGCTCCAGCGCCTCACGCGGCGCGAAGATGGCACGGGCGCGATCGCCGGCCAGCAGCGCGTAGCGCAACGCATCCTCCCAGCGCTCGGCGTGGCGCGCGTGGTAGGCCAGCTCTCCAGCAGCCGCGTCCAGCGCGCCAGGCCGCTCGCGGATCAGAGCGGCCAGAGCATCCGCCGCGAGCCCGTGGAGCAGTTGCCGCCGCGCCTCCGGCACGTCCGCATAGAGCAGCTCCTGGATCACATCATGCCGAAAGTCGAAGCCCGACCCTCCCGCGACCGCGCGCAACATGTGGCGTTCTGCCAGCTCCTCCAGCACGTCCACCGCCGCCGCCTCTGAGAGATCGCACAGGCGGGCCACGAGTGCCGCCGTAAACCCTCGTCCCGCGACGGCCAGCGCAGGCAGCGCGGCTCGCAACGACGCGTCGAGTGTTCGGATCTGATTCAGCAGGGCGGCACGCAGCGTGGCCGGCAACGCCACGTCCTGTGCACGATCGCCGGCCGTCCCGCTCGCCGTGGACTCGCGCCAGACGCGCAGAATCTCCGTGAGGAACAGCGGATGGCCGTCCGTCCGCTCGAAGAGCCGCCCCGCCAGCCGCGCAGCGGTATGTCGCACGCCGGGCACCGCCGCCAGCATGACCTCCACGTCCTCCAGTGCCAGACACCCTAGCTCCAGCATGATCGGCTGGGTCGGCTCCCCGGCCAGCGCTTCAAGAAACCGGCCCAAAGGGGTCGCGTGTCCCGTCTCGCCGGTCCGATACGCCCCTACCACCAGCAGGGGCAGATGGCCCAGCCGCCGCGCCAGATAGTGCAGCGCCTGGATGGTAGAAGCATCAGCCCAGTGCAAGTCGTCCAGCAACACCACCACGGGGGCCCGCACTGCCAGAGCTGCCAGCAACTGCGTCAGACCGGCCAGAATGCCGGCAGCCAGCGCGCCCGCATGCACCGCGTCGCCGCGCATGGGACGGCGCGCGGGCAGATCGGGCAGCAGATCGGCCAGCGGCGGCACCAACCCAACCAGTTGCGGACCCCAGCGCCCAACGGCGGCAGCCACCTCTGTCGGATCTACCCGCTCCAGCAGAAACGTGGTCAGCGCCTCAGCCAGCGGAGCATAGGGGAGATCGCGCTCCAGCGCATAACAGCGTGCACTCACCACCCGCGCGCCGCGCGCCGCCACCCGGTCCGCCAACGCTTCCAGCAGGCTCGTCTTGCCAATGCCCGGCTCCCCGTGGATAAAGACTATCCCACCGGCATTTTGTTCTGTCTCCGCGTACGCCGCGAGCAGCGCCGCCAACGGCGCGTCTCGCCCCACCAGCTGCGGCGCCGCCTCCAGCCCGGCCGCTTTGACGCGCTCTTGCCCATTCCCCGCGCGTCTCATTGCTGCTGGCACAGCCGATGTGGATGGAACGGCAGCGTCACTGGGCGCGCTCGCGCCATCATCCCGCAGCAGATGCTCGTGCAGCTCGCGCAGCTCGGGCCCTGGCTCGGCGCCCAGCTCGTCGGCCAGGATGCGCCGGCAGCGCGCAAAGGCCCGCAGCGCCTCCGCGGTGCGCCCAGCCTTGACGTGCGCCCGCATAGTCAGTAGGTGAAAGGCTTCACGCGCCGGATCAAGGGCGAGCCCATGCTCGGCGACAGCTAGCGCCTCGTCCGCGACTCCCCGCTCCAGCAGGCACCCCGCCAGCGACTCCAGCGCCGCCAGCCGGACAGTGCGCAGAGCGTGTCGCGCGTCCAGCACCCACGCCGCCTCGCCATCCTCTTCCAGCAGCTCTCCGCGCCACAACGCCTCGGCCGCGCGCAACGCTCCGATGGCGGGCACCCAGGCGGCACGCCGCTGCCACTCGCGGCCCTGCGCCGCGAGTCGGCGGAACTCCTCGACGTCCACCCAGATCGACGCGCTCGCCGCCAACATGTATCCGGCATCCACCCGTTGGATCGCCGGCGCTCCCGTTCCCCGCCGCCGCTCCGGATCGAGCACGCGGCGCAGCCGCGAGACGGCCACGTGCAGGCTATCCACCGCCGCCGCGCCGTCGAGCTGAGGCCAAAGCAGGTCGATCAGCCGGTCGCGCGTCACCACATGTCCCCGCTGCAGCGCCAGCAGCTTGAGCAGCGCGCGGTCTCGCGGACGTGCCCAAACACTGGCGGGCACTTCCTGTGCGTCCCGCTCCATACGGAAGGGGCCGAGAAGGTACAGTCGCAGCATGGCCGCTCCCATGCGCATGCCGGCTTATCGCAGCCATCGGTAATTACGCTGTCCGCACACATCGTGGCCCGCATTGTACGCGCACCCGGCGCTCGGAAACAACAAAGAGTATTCACGCCCAGTGACGCTGTGACCACTGATACGGCCGATTTCGATTCCTGGGCCATATCATCACTGTGGGAGAGCGGCGCCATGCTGGTCCCGTGAGGACGTGGTGCGCATGCGCACTGGCCGGCGCCCATGCCAGCACTCAGCCACCAACGGCGGCCAGCTCACTGGCCGGCGCGAGCGGGAGAGCCGGCAGGAGCGCGTGGGCCGGCCCATCCGCGGCCAGCAGGACACCAAAGCGCCAGACGAAGTGCCCTGCCTCAGTGCCCTGCGACGTCTGGACCTCGAGCTCGCACCCCTCCACACCATTGTCGTGCAGCGGCGACAGAATCGTGTCGCCGTGCTGCTGCGCGGCGCTACTCAGCACGGTGCTGTCGACGGTGCAGATGGTTTGGGCGAGCGCCGCCGGCAGCCCGTACCCAGCCAACTGCTGCGTGCCGCTCAGATCGAAGGTCCAGCCCTGCTGAGCGTCGTAGGTCAGCAGGAGACTGGCAGGCAGTTGGGCAGACCAGGATGCGGAGCTGGCCACCACGCCCGCGCTCGAGCTGAACTGCCAGTGAAGGGTCATGTCCGCCGACACCACCCACTCCGACTGCCCCGCGCGCTGTCCGGTGGTGGCATTGCCCACCGGCACACAAGCGGGATCACCACAGAAGACGTCGCCAAAGTAGTTGACGCTGGTCGCCTCGACGAGCAATGTGGCCTGCAGCGTCACAGTCGTGCGCTGGCTGATGACGGCCCCACGAGCATCCTGCCCCGTGGCGATGTATTCCCCCGCCGGCGCCCTGGTCTGGGGTGGCCCACTCCGCAGGGCATCGGTGACAGCGGCAAGCGCCTGGGCCTGTGCCGCGCTGGGCAGGTCGTCCGGGCCGAATGGCAACACCACGATGAGGACGGGCGACACTGGCCGCCCTCCTACACTGTGCGGCAAGCCCACGGTGGTCGGGAAGTCGCAGCCCCCGTCGTTTTGACGGCCAGGCCACTGCACGTGGCAAGTTCGCGGGCGAAAGGGGGGAGCCGTCAGGGTGACTGTGTTCAGGCCGCGCCGGAAGGTGGCGACGAGCGGGGTCGGCCCGGCCAGGCGAGTACCGTTGAGCGTCACCGTCCCATACGAAACGTTGCTGAGCAGGAGGACGGGACCCAGTGGGACGGGAGTCGGGGTGGCCATGCCCGCCTGCGAGCGGCCGGGCGCGACCGGCAGGGTGTGGACCACGAGACCCGCCACCACAGCGATCACGACCATGAGAGCCAGAGCCTGTGCGACGCGGAGGCGCGCCGACACTCGACGGCGCAGCACGTCCTCGATGTCCGTGCCAGAGGTCTGAGGGCCATCAGGCTCCCAGTCCGCCGTGTGCGGGAGGTGGTGCGGATCGGTTGGTGTCTTGGCGGCGTCCTGACCGGGTGATTCCGACATCGCACTGACCCCTCGGGTCCTACCGTTCGTGACCGCCACGACCGGCCACAAGAGCTCTGCCAGGCAGTATAGCCCACGTCGAAGTCCCTCCGCCCGAGCGGCCCCCATCGGCTCAGCTGATCCGGGTCCGCACCCACCAAACGGCCAGGCCGAGCAGGGCCACCGCCAGCGCCAGGAAGATGACGCTCTCGATGCCTTGAAAGAGCCAGAAGCGCTCCACTGGCTGGTACAGATTGAGCAGGCGCACCCCATGGTCGTGCAGACAGATATTGAAGTCGGCTGTCGCTCCTTTGGCCGATCCCGTGCACAGGTTCACGGCGTCCGCGGAGCTGATGGCGTGGCCCTGGCGATCGAGGTAGGTGAAGCCGTCGTTGAGCACCCAATCGCCATTGTACGCGCGTGGATTGCCCTGCCCTGGGTCCGTGATCAGCTCCACAGGCGACAGGTAGTGGGGACGCAGCGCGAACTCGATCACCCCCCGCAGCGCAACGAAGCCGGCCAGCGTGGTGGCCATGGCCGCCAGGGTCCGCTGCATCACCGTCCCGGCCGCGATTCCCAGGGCCAGGGCGAACAGCCCATATCCCACCGGCACAGCCCCTTCGAGATCGAATCCGTAGGAGAAGCGACTCCCGCTCACCGCGTCCAGCGGGCCGCGCCACCACGTGAGGAGGAGAGAGAAGGCGCCGAACACTCGAGCGGACGCATGCGGGGCGTGCGGTCGAAGACCCGCACCTCTCCGGCGGTCGGTCGGAGCAGCCCCACCGCCAGGCGCAGCAGGGTCGTCTTGCCGGCCCCGTTGGGCCCGACCAACGCGGCCACCCGGCCGGCGGGCAGCTCGAACGAGCACTCGCGCAGCGCCCAGAAGCGCCCATACTGCTTGCCTAGCCCTTGCGTCCGCGGCGCGCTCTTCATCAGTATTGCGGCGCGGAGACCCCGCCCTTCAGGGCTGGGGAGGAAGCGCCGCCCCTCCTTTCGTGCTACCTCGTGGCGTTTTTACATGGTATCTGCTAGCATGTAAACATGAGACGAAAACGCGCTTACCGCTATCGGTTCTACCCGACGCCCGAACAAGCCGCGGTGCTTGCGCGGACGTTCGGCAGTGCGCGCTACGTCTACAACTGGGCGCTTCGTCTGCGAACGGACGCCTACTACCAGCGCCAGGAGCGCATCAGCTATGCGGAGACCTCGGCGGCGCTGACGGCCTTGAAGCGCGCGCCGGAGACCGCGTGGCTCAATGAGGTGTCGAGCGTCCCACCGCAGCAGGTGTTGCGGCATCTGGACCGCGCCTTTCGCAACTTCTTCGAAGGGCGCGCCCAGTATCCCGCCTTCCACAAGAAGCGCGGTCCACAGGCGGCGGAGTACACCGCCTCGGCCTTCCGCTGGGACGCGGAGGGCCAGACGCTCACCCTCGCCAAGATGGACACCCCCTTGGCCATTCGCTGGTCGCGCCCACTGCCCGCGGGCACCAAGCCCAGCACCGTCACGGTCAGCCGCGACACCGCCGGGCGCTACTTCGTCAGCATGCTGGTGGAGGAGGAGATGGCGCCCTTGCCGCCGGTGGACACGCAGGTGGGGATTGACCTGGGCCTGCATGACGCCGTGGTGCTGGACACGGGTGACAAGATCGGTAATCCGAAGTACTTTCACCAAGACGAGCAGCGCCTGGCGAAGGCACACCGCCGCCTCGCCCAAAAGCAACTCGGCTCCAAGAACCGTGAGAAGGCCCGTCTGAAGGTGGCCCGTGTCCACGCGCGCATTGCCGACCGTCGCCGCGACTTCCTGCACAAGCTGTCCACTCACATCATGCGTGAGAACCAAACGGTCTGCGTGGAGAGCCTGAGCGTGAAGGCGATGGCCAAGCATCCGACGCTGGCGAAAGCCATCCACGATGTGGGATGGGGCGAGTTCGTGCGCCAACTGGCCTACAAAGCGGAATGGTACGGACGCACGCTCGTCGCCATTGACAAGTGGTATCCGAGCAGCAAGCGGTGCTTCGACTGCGGACATGTGCTCGGCTCCCTTCCGCTGGAGTCCCGAAGGTGGATGTGCCCGGCATGCGGCAGCGTCCATGACCGCGACGTGAACGCCGCGAAGAACATAAAGGCCGTTGGGCTAGCGGTCTACGCCTGTGGAGAGGCGATAAGACCGGGAAGGGCTCGTCCCGACTCGGCACGCCTCGCTGAAGCAGGAATCCCCCGGCTTTAGCCGTGGGGAGAAGTCAAGCCGTCCCCTCTTTCTCTCCTTGCTCCTCCCGGCGGCTCTGTTGAGCGGCACGCAAAGTGGCGGTGAAGAGCGCGAGGATGCTCTCCTCGTCCAGCCCTGCCCCGCGCGCGCTCGCGATCCAGCGGGTGAGGCTGCGCCGGAGCGCGGCATGGCTGGCGAGCGAGGTCGCCGCCAGCGTGCGCTGCACGAAGGTGCCCTGGCCCGGTCGGCTCGCGACGAGCCCCTCATACTCCAGCTCGCGATAGGCTTGGAGCACCGTATTGGGATTGATCGCCAGCTGGGCCACCACTTCGCGTATGGTGGGCAGTTGGTCGCCAACGCCCAGCATACCGAGGCGAAGGGCCTGCTTGACCTGCTGCGCGAGCTGCAGGTATGGTGGGACGCCAGAGTGTGTATCGAGAAGGAAGTCAATCACCGATTCGCCCATCCTTCCGTTGCAGAGCCGATCGCAGCGAACCCATTGACGAACCGCGGACAACCGACTAGAATAGACCGGCGGTTTGCAAGAACGGGATGAGGCTCGGTACCGTCGCCCCTTCGCCCCGTCTGTGTCCGGGGGAGATCCGTCCATATCTGAGCCAGAGGAGAGAAGACCATGAGCATTGACGCTGAGATGGTGCAACATTGGCTCGACGCGTATACCCACGCCTGGATCACCTATGATCCAGACGAGATCGGTGCGCTGTTTACCGAGGATGCCGAGTACCGCTGGCACCCCTGGGATGAGGGCGACGACGTGGCTCGCGGCCGCACCGCGATTGTCGCGGCCTGGCTGGAGAACCGCGATCGACCCGGGACATATCGCGGTGCGTACCGCTCGTTGCTGGTCCAGGGTGATCAGGCGATCGCTGTGGGAACGTCCTTGTATTTCACCGATGACACGCAACAGACGCTCGATCGTGCGTTCCACAACCTGTGGGTACTGCGATTCACCGATCAGGGCCAGTGCCGCTCGTTCACCGAGTGGTACATGCAAGCGCCAGGCGCATCGTAGCCTCTCGAGCGGTTAGATCGCGTGGCGGCGCGGCTGAGAGCCGCGAGCTTGCAACTGCTTCACGCGTCCGCCGTCGTCGTCTTCGCCTGCTGCCACCACGCCACCCACTCGTCCAGCGTCAGCGTGCCCAGGTCGCGTCCCTCGCGCCGCGCCCGCTCCTCCATCGCCTCGAAGCGCCGCCGGAAACGCCCATTGGCCGCCCGCAGCGCATCCTCCGGCTCCACGCCGATGCGTCGCGCCAGCGCTGCCAGCGCGAACAGCAGATCCCCCAGCTCCTCCGCCACCCGCCGCGGCTCGCCCTCGCCCTGCGCCTGCACCACCTCGCGCGCCTCCTCGCAGATCTTGGCCAGCGCGCCGCTCGTATCGGGCCAATCGAAGCCCGCCTTCGCCGCCTTGCGGCTCAGCTCGTGCGCCTGATAGAGCGCGGGCGCGCTGCGCGGAATGCCCCGCAGCCGGCTCTCCGCCGCCAGGTCCGTCCCCTGCGCCACCCGCTCCGCGCGCTTCAGCGCCTCCCAGTTCTGTACCACGTGTTCCGCGTCGCGCACCGTCACTTCGCCAAACACGTGCGGGTGCCGGCGAATCAGCTTCGCCGCGATGGCCGCGTACACGTCCCCCACGTGGAACAGCCCCTCGCCGTGGGCCACTTCCGCCTGCAGATACACTTGCAGCAGCAAATCGCCCAGCTCCTCCGCCAGGTGCGCCGCCCGCTCCGGCGTGCCGTCCCACTCGTCGAGCACCTCCGCCACTTCGTAGGCCTCTTCGAGCACGTACGTGCGCAGTGATTGGTGCGTCTGCTCGCGATCCCACGGACAGCCATCTGGCGCGCGCAGCCGCGCCACGATGTAGCGCAGCCCCTCCGGCACGCGCAGCGCGTCCAGTGGCGGCAGCGGCGGCACATACAGCGTCGTCAGGTGGTCCGCGCGCTCGCCCCGGTCCAGCTCGTAGAGCGGGATGCGCTCCACGACCTCGTCCGCCTCCAGCCCGGCCGCGCGCACCACGGCCACTTCCCAATCATCTGGATACACCTCGGCCAGCGCCAGCTTCACCCCGCTCGCCAGCCTCCGGTTGTACACCTGCGCCACCAGCACCGGCTGCGTTGGCAAGACCGCGCCCATGACGGCCTCGTCGTCCAGCTCGGCCAGTAGCGTCGCGTCCAGCAGCTGGAGATGCCGCTCGAGCGGATCCAAACCCAGCGCGGCGCACACCGGCTCCACGAACGACAGCCCCGGCACCACGCGCACCTCTATGCCGCGCTCGGCAGCCAGCGGCCGCAGCCGCCGCACCGACTCCTCGCCGATCAGCGGGTGTCCGGGCACGGCGTAGACCAACGGCGCTGCCGCGTTCTCCGCGCCTTCGGCCAGCGCCACCAGGCGCTCCGCCATCGCCGTGTACAGCGAGTCGAAGCTCTGCGCGCCATCGTAGAGCCCATCGAAGGAATCAATCGGCAGGTCGGGCCGCAGCGCCCGCAGTGCATCCACCGTCGGGTGACGCGTGGTGCGACACAGCACACGCGCCGCACCCTCCAGCACGGAGCGCGCGGCGACGGTCAGGTCTTCCCAGCGGCCCGGTCCCAGGCCGACGACGAGGATAGGTTGGGCACTCATGCGTCGCCTCTGCTTGCCCTACTGCCCGGCGTTCGTGCTGGTCGTCGTGGGCGTCGGGTCGATCGCGACGTACTGGCGGATGTTGGACGCCGGCTGAACCACCACGCTCAGCCAGGCATTGAAGACCAGGCTGCGCGTCTGCGCATCCGTCTCCGCGGAAAGCGGCGTCAGCGTCCGCTGCGTCACCTCCGCGAACACCCACTGGCTGGTCTTGCTGCTATCCAGCGGAAAGACGGCATAGCTCACTTTGTCCGCGTAGTTCGCCTTCGAGCCAAAGATGTACGTGTCGAAGCTCGGGCTGATCTGCGACAGCTCGCCGACGAAGAAGTACGGCCTGTTCAGCTCGCCACCGGCCTTTGCGCTGGTCGTGTCCAGCGAGTTTTTGCGAGCCAGCGTGCCGAAGTCAGCCTTCTTCGTGACCACCTGCGTGTGCAGATTCTCCGCCTCCGCCTGCGTTTTCACCAGGATCACGCGCACGTGCGCCGTCGGCACTTTGGTATGAGCCAGCAGCGCATTGACGTCGGCGTTCGCATAGCCAAAAAGCAGGATGACGTTGGAGAAGGATGCGTCGCCCGTGAGCAGTGCATCGATGCTGGGATTGTGGGCGGCGTCCTTGAGCGCCTGGTTGGCCGCCGCCATCAGCGTACGCACGTCCGGATTGCCGGGAGTCTGCGTGTTCCACGTCTTGATGATACTCTCGAACGACGTGGTGGAAGTCTTCAGGTCTTGCGTCGTGACCTTCACATTTTGCTTGTGCACCTGGTCATCAATCAGGATGGTGCTGGTGAGGAACTGCATCGCCGAGGCCTGCATCGTCGCCAGCGTGCCGCGCCCCTGCGGCGACTGCCAGTTGGCCGACTGGCCCTGAAGCGCCGTGGCGATACGGTAGAGATCTACCACGCGCTGGTACGTAGCCAGCGACACCGTGTGTCCGTCAACGCTCGCGGCCGCCAGCGAACCGGACGCGATGTTGCCGCAGCCAGCTAGCACGAGCGCGAACAGGGCGCACAGTGTCAGCGCCGCCAGCCCCGCGCCGCCGGCAGAGCGCGCACGACGCGAAGAGGTCGAGAAGGGCAGGTGAATGCTCATCAAAAGCCTCAGGGCGGGCAGGAAATGGGAGGCCATCATGAAGCGCCCGGCGATGCCCGCTATCTCAACGATCGTAACACCTCAGGCCTCCAACGTCAACCGCACAATATCACCGCCCGCATACTGCCGGACCCGAGCGAGCCGAGGCATCTCGTTCCTGCCGGGCAGGCGCGTCGGCCGCATTGGCAATAGCGCGGTCATGCCCATGCCCGTCGAGATCGCCCTCCTCTTCAGGTCGGCAAAACCCTGACGCACACCCCTCGTCATGCAGCGCAGTCCAGCCATATGCTATACTTCGCATGCAGTTGATCGCGTACGCGCATCGTTCGTATGGCCCCCGGGCGGACTCCCCTCGACACCGCCCAGCCCACACCTCCTTCGAGTGGCGCACAGACTGTCTGCTACTGTTGCCTGCTTGCCGTCGCCCACGGGCGGCAGCGCCACTCACCTCTAAGGAGGGGTCCCCATGTCTACCCGCATCTACGTCGGCAACCTGCCGTTCTCCGCAACCGATCAACAGCTCACCCAGTTCTTTGCCGCCTACGGCGACGTCACCGAGGTCACCATCGTCGTGGACCGGGACAGTGGCCGGAGCAAAGGCTTCGGATTTGTCCAAATGAGCGATGACGCGGCCGCGCGCACAGCTATCGCCGAGCTCAACGGCACGCTATTGGACAATCGCGCACTTCGCGTGAACGAGGCTCAGGCGCGTCCCGATCGCTCCTCGCGCGATGGCGGCCCCCGCCGCGGCTCGGACTTTCGTGGCCAGCGCTGGTAAGCCAGGTGAGTAGCCATTAACCGTAGGCCCGCAACCGGGCGGATCGTAGCCAGCCGCGAAAGCTGCTCGCGCTGCTGGCTGGCGCTGCCGCCTGATTACCTCGCGCTGGCAAGCACCTATGGCGCTCGGCACTGGTGGAGACGTGCCCGGCGTTCTGCTCGCTCCAGGCGACGCAGACGAGATGAATCCAGCGCCGGGAAGGCGAAGCCTACGAAGCCAAGCACGATCACTATCTCGACAACAGGTGCGTAAGGTAAGAGCAGCGCCGGTGACCACCACCGAGGAGCGTGAGACGATGGCAGACTTATTTCAAGCTGCGACGGACTCATCAGCTGTGTCTGTCCTAGAGAGCATCTTCGCACATGGGGTTGCGGATGGGAGCGCGGCGGCATCTGCCGACAGCCCGGCCTTCCTCGGCTACCGGTCGGTGATCTACCGCGCATGGGACACGTCCTGCGCGCGGCCAGACGTCCAACCGTTGCTGGAGCAGGAAGAGTACTTTGTCGCGTGGGTGCATGGCTACGTGCAACGAGCTGAAGAGATCGAGGATGGGCCAAACGCCAGCACTGAGGACGGTGCGGGGCGGCGATTCGGCATGTCCACCCTGTCCGAGAAAAGGAAACACTGATGAGCCAGAGTGCCGAATGTCATCTTCGGGGCTGCCAGCAGGTCGCCACCAATACGTGCAGCGTCTGTGGCGAACGCTACTGCGATGGGCATATGCTCGTGGCGCAGGTGGCCGACGCCCAGGGCACGCTCGTGACGGTCGAGGTGTGCTTTGCCGACCTCGGCACGACAGGCCAGCCAGCCTCTGAGCATGGCGCGCGGGTCACCCCGCACGTCACCAGCTGGCATCGCAAGTCAGAGCTGGCCTAGTCCCATCGCAGACGTACGGAGCTCGACGCGTATGGCGTGGTGATGTCCCGCCACCCATGAGCCGTGACCCCTGACGCGCCCCGCGCACGCCAGACCAGCCCTCCTGATGCCTGAATATGCGCCGGGCGCCAGAGGCGACTCGATCCTGCGCACGCTGCGGTCCCAGAGAAAGTCGGCAAATCCTGTGAGAGAGTCCATGGTTCCCAGTGTTCGCGCGCGGTGGGCCGAAGTGCTGGCTGATGCCGGCCCGATGACCGTTGACGAGATGATGGCGCTGCCCGCGGACAGGTGGCGGTATGAGCTCGCGGCCGGCCAGCTGGTAAAGCGGCCTCCAGCCGATCTGCAGTACGACGGCATCGCCGATGGGCTTCTGGAAGCGCTGCGCGCCTTTGCGCTTGCCGAGGGTATCAGCATCGTGGCGCTGAAAGAGACAGGATTCGCCGTGAGTAAGGCAGGCGACGCGGACACGGTGTTCGTGCCTGCGCTCGCTGTCATACGTACCGACCACGCCGAGCACCTGCCTGCCTCCGCTGCCGAGGATACGCCCTCTGTGCGTTGCGTGCCCGATCTGATCGTTGAGATTGCGTCGCCACAGCAGCGGCGAACGGACCTGGCCGCCCGCGTAAGCGCCTGGCTGGCGATCGGCACCCAGCGCGTTTGGGTCATCTGGCCGGCGCACAGGCAGGTCGATGTGTGGCACTCAGGCGTCGATGCTCCGCACATGGCTTCCTACTCCATCCACGAAACCCTGATGGAACGCGACGTGCTGCCCAACTTCACCTATCCTGTAGCGCACCTCTTCATCTGATGGTCGTATGGCGGTCCGTGGAATAGGCATCCCTTGTGTCCACTCTCCGCTTCATGCTGAGCCGTCTCGCCCATCGCGGCAAGGGTAGGTCATATGCATCCTGCGACGCTGCTCGTCGCGGCTCAAGGGCCGGGCCGCGACGCATTGCAGCAAGAGCTGGAAGACGCGGGTTACGCCGTCTCTGAGGCCCCAGACAGCAGCGCGGCGATCGAGACGTTACGGCTGAATCTTTCCCGCGTGCGCCCGCACCGGCTCGTTGTGCTCCTCGATCAAGCGTCACCGGACCTCGACTGCGACGGGGTATTGCGCGAGATCGCGGAAGATCCGCATCTGGTCACGCATCATGCGTATATCGTGCTGACCGCATCCGAGGGGCCATCGTTTACCCCGTCCGAAGAGGTGCGCCGTCGGCTCACGGTCTCCGTTCTACCTCGGCCGTTCGCTACGCCTGCGCTGCTCGACATGGTCGCCGGAGCCGCGCGTGGCCTCGGTATGGGATCGGACGGGGACAGCCGGAGAGACTGACGATCGGTGTGCTGATCGCTCCAGTACCTCGAAGCCCGTTCTTGCGCCCGCGCCAGTGGCGCTCGGGACCTCGTGCCACCGCGCACGCGTGCCCGCTAACCCTACGAGGGTGCCTTCAGATGCGGGTATCCCTTCGTGTTGCGAACGGACGTCCGGCTGGGCCAGATGGAACGCTCAAACGCCTGCGGAATACCACGCTGGCGTCCAACGTCAACCGCACGAGATCACCACCCGCATGCTGCCACGCCGGAAGGCGCTGTGGTATCCTGCTTCCCGCCGGGCGAGCGAGCCACCCGCACCGGAAACCAGCGAGGTCATGTCCATGCCGGTCGACATTGTCCGCCTCACCCCGGAACAGGCCATCACTGCCGCCTCTTCCTTGCGCGCGATCTATCGTGCCGCGTTCGCCGCGGCTCCGTACTTCGAGCACGACTCCGATGCCGATGCGTTCGCCGCCGATACACTCCCCCAGCACGCCAGCTATCCCGGCTTCCGCGGCGTCACCGCCGACGCCGCCGCAGCACCCCGCGCCACACCCTCCACCACCGTGCTCGGCTTCGCCTACGGCTACACCAGCATGCCCGGCCAGTGGTGGCACGACATCATGGCCTACGCCATGGGCGACGAGATGCGCCGCCGCTGGCTGCTGGACGCCTTTGAAGTGGTCGAGCTGGCGGTGATTCCCACCGCGCAGCGCCAGGGTATCGGCGGGCGATTGTACGATGCGCTGCTTGCGGACCTGCCCCACACCACCGCCGTGCTCTCGACAGCCCTCGTCGAGACACCAGCACTGCAGCTCTACCGCAATCGCGGCTGGGTGCCCCTCCTCGATCGCTTCGCCTATCCCTCGGGCGCGCAGGCCGTTGTGCTGGGCCTCGATCTGCCCGTGCGATCGGCCGCCGCTCCAGCGCCACCGGCATGACGCCCGCTTCAGACGGCCACAGAGCACGGAGGAATCCGCCCCCATGACGCGTGAACAGGAGTGGTCCAACGAACGCATCCTCGCCGAAGCCGAGCGCTGGGCCAGAAGCTCTGCTACGAGATCGCCTGGTAGCCCTGCGGCCAGGCGAGTCGGGCCGCACCCTCGCCGCGCGCTGTGGCCACTGCACGATATCACCGGGCCTGGTCATTCCTCGGCGGCGTGCGACGCCTCGCCTGACATGCAGTCGCCGCTCGACCCCGTGGGCGCGCCCGACGCATCAGCCGCGATGTGCGCACGCACGAACTCCAGCGCTTTGGCCAGTCGCCGCGTCGCCTGCCGCCGGCTGAATGGACCCGCCGTCTCTGGATGGATCTCCAGCGTCACCAGCCCATCGTACCTGTCTCTCGCCATCGTCTCCAGCAGCTCGCCCAGCGGCAGATTCCCCTCGCCCGGCAGGCGATGCGTGTGCGGCCTTCCTTCGCGCCACTCCACATCGCTCAGGTGCACGTTGCGCATCAGCGGCCGCACGATGGCATAGCTCGCCAGCAAGTCCTCCTCGTTGGCGCCCGCGTGACACGTATCAAATGTAATGCCGCAGTCGCGCTCGCGACAGTAGCGCACCAACGTCTCCAGGTCATCCAGCGGGTAGCGGTGCGTGCGCTGGTTGTATTGCCCCGTCTCCACCCCGATCTCCACCCGCGGCCCCCCCGCCAGCCGGCCCCGCGCCAGTGCCTCCCCATACACGTCGGCCCGGCGCGACTGATATGATCCGAACAGCGCTGTGTGCACGACGAAGAGCTCCGCGCCCAGCATGCGTGCCAGCGCCCCCAGCCGCGCCATGCGTCGCGTGGGCCGCCGCGGCCACCCAGGCAGCGGGTAGAACGGTGGATGCACGCTCAACGGCCGCACGCCCGCCTCGGCGAATGCTTTCCGCACTGGGTCCAGGCCATTCAGCAGGTAGCCGGGGCTGACCACCCATTCCACGCCGTCGAACCCCAGCTCGCGCGCCAGGTGCAGGCTGTAGCTGAGGGGTAAATGATAGTATGTGCCGGTCGAAAAGCTGATACGCATGGGCATAGCGTACTCATCCCTGTTTGTGCTGTCAACACCCCACACCTCACCTCCCGCGGGTCACGCGCGCGCACCAAGCGTCGTCAGAATCGCGGCATGCAGCTCGGCGTTTCCCGCGGCGACGATGCTATAGGGCGCCGTGAACTCCACAGTACCCAGCGGCCGGCCCATTGCGTCCGTGAACAGACCACCCGCCTCGCGGATGATGAGCGCTGGCGCCATGAAGTTCTCTGGGGTCAGTCTCCGGCGCAGATCCACATACGCCTCGTAGGCGCCCTGCGCCACGTAACATAGATCCAGCACGGTCGCTCCCGTGCGCCGCGCCGTCGAGATCGCGCAGAGCAGCCGCCACAGCTGCTCCGGCAGCGGCACCTCGCCATCCTCATCCTGACGCGGCGACGACGCCAGGGCGGTCGACTGCGGCTCGTGCACGCGTCCGATGTTGATGCCCACCATCGCCCGGTGTAAGTCACGCACGCGTGATGTGTGGCACGGCGCGCCGTCCATCGTCACCCCGCGCCCGCGCGCCGCCGCATAGAGCGTCCCCGTGAAGATGTCGCCGCAGACCGCGTACTCCACGCGTTCCGGGTCCAGCGGCACGCCGGCTGGCAGGGCGGCCACCGCGAACGCTGTCGCGCGCACTCCGCGCCGGAAGTTGTTGCTGCCATCACACGGGTCAATCACCAGCGTCCAGCGCGGGTCCGTCCCCACCACCAGCTCACCCTGCTCCTCGCTGAACGCCCGAAACGCTCCCAGCCGCTCCGCCGCCACCTCCAGCGCCAGCCGCTCGGCCTCGGCATCGAAGGCGCGCGTCATCTCCCCTTTTGGATTCGTGGAGACCTGCCCACGCGCCTCCACCGCGCGCCCCGGCCCCAGCAGATACTCGCGCACCACCTGAAACATGGCGACGAGCGCCGGCAGCAGATCATCCGCCGCTGCATCCATCGGCGAGGGGACGCTGTCGTCCGCTGGCGGTGTGTCCCCTTGCGGTCGCGGATCCATCTTGCTCCTCCTCCGGCACGCTTTCCGCACCCGGCGGGCCAGGGCAACGCCTGATGCGGCCGCCCACGACGGCACGCTCGGCCGGCGCTACCCTGCCAGTATAGCATGCCACGGCCCAGCGTCCGAGCCGGCTCGCCAGGGTCCCGCGCACGCTCGCGTGCACCTGTCGAGGCGCGCAGCCGTGCGCAGCCGTGCGCAGCTGCGCACGGCTGCCCGTGGCATGCCATGCGCAAGGACTATACTCGGATGGCATCACGTGGTACCATGGCGCTCAGCATGGTGATGCCGACAGCTCTCAGGAGAACCCCATGGAAGGACCGCGCTGGCTAACCCACGCCAGCCAGCGTGTGCGCGAGCAACCGGTCGGAAGCGACGCGCGCCGCTGGCGATCGCTCGTGGCTGAGATGGTGCTCCTGGTGCTGGCGTGCTGGGCCGCCGCGAACGTCATCAATCTCACGGCCTACGGCGCGAGCGTTCCCAATGGCGATGTCCACGAATACCAGCGCTACGCCCTCGCGTTCTGGACCGTCCCGCCGCTCTTCCGCCACCTTCCCGTCGAGTATCCCCCCCTCGCCATCTTCCCCTTCAGCCTCACCCTGCTGCCCTCTCTGCGCGATCCCGTTCCCGTCTTTGCCTGCTGGATGGTCGTCCTGGTTGCCGCCGGTTACCTCTGGCTGCGGCGCTATGCCACACGTGGCCGCGCCATCACCTATGCCGCCTACCTTCTGCTTGGCGCCACCTCCACTGTGTTGGCGCGCTTCGACCTCTTCCCCGCGCTCGCCACCCTGCTCGCGCTCTGGGCCGCCCAGCGCCGCCGCTTCACCCTCGCCTACGTCTTACTCGCCGTTGGCATCCTCCTCAAGCTCTACCCGGCCTTCCTCGTCCCGCTCGTCGCCATCGAGCAGTGGCATGCCCTGCACACTCCCGTCTCGGCGCGTGCCCGCACGCGCCACGCCTCCCGGCGGGCCCGCCCGCGCGTGGCGCTCCCGCGGGGCGATTCCGCGGTTCTGCGCCAGGTGGCGCGCGGGCTGAGCCTCTGTGCCGGCATCGTCCTCGCCGGCTTCGGCGTCGCCGTCCTCCTGGCACACGCGGATGCCTTCTCTGGCTTCCTCTATGCCGGCACACGCCCTTTACAGATCGAGTCCGTCCCAGCCTCCGTGGTCTGGCTGGGCACCTTCGTCGGCATTGCGGCGCACGACGTATACTCGTTTCGGTCGCTCAACTACGTTGGCCCGCTCGGCTCCCTGCTCGCGCCGCTCTCCGCGCTCGCGCTTGCCGCCGGCTGCGGGTACATCTACTGGCGCCAGGTCCGTGGGCGGCTGGATATCGGGCATGCCTTTGTCGCCTGCCTCTGCGTCATCCTCGTCGCCAACAAGGTCTTCAGCCCGCAGTATCTCATCTGGATCTTGCCCCTGGTGGCGTACGTCGAGGGATTCGATGCCCTGTGGGTGGCCATCGGGCTGCTCACCACCCTCATCTACCCGTTCCTCTATTTCGCCCACCCCCACATCAAGCTGGTCGCCGCCGACTGGCGCTTCCTCCCCGCCATCGCCCTGCGCAACGCCCTGCTCATCGTCGCCACCATCCGCGCCCTGCGCGCCACACCCCGCGCGGCCGCTCTCCCCTCTCCCGTCTCCGGCGAGCCAGGCCGCAAGCGCGCCAATCACACGCCGCGCCAGGTGCCAGCCAGCAGCATCTCCGGGTCCTGACCCCAGACCCATTCCCCTTCCCGCCGCGGAGAGAGCGAGCATGAGGGCGGCGGGAAGGGAAGGCCGCTCTTACCACGGCGGATCATATCACCACTTCGGCCTCGTACCCTGCCACCTGGCCGCCCGGTCCCTGCTGCCCGGCGGGCCCGCCGTGGTGCGCGCGGAAGCTCTCGCTCTTGGTGTACGCTTCCATCGCTTCACGCGACTCCCATCGGGCCACGGCTTGCAACGTGTCCTCGCTGGTCCACAGCTCCAACCCCAGGAATCCGCTGAACTGCTTGAGATCGGGAGCCGACCTTCTAAACGCCGCGGTGACGCGGTCCATCTGCTCCCTTGGCAGCTTGATCGTGGTCACACTGACATACATCGTCTCAATCCTTTCTCGCGAATGCTACTCGTGCGAAAGAACGATACGCCAAGATGCGGGCACAATGCCATTCCGGGACCAGCGGATCGCAACCGCCCCACTACGCTATTGTCGCCCCCACCCGTGATGCGCGCCGCGCCCACGCCCAGATCGAACACATCCGTCGCGCCGAGGCCGCACGCCTGGAACTCGATCCTGAGTCCGCCACCCGGGACGAGATTCAGCGCGCCGCCTCCGCATACGTCCCGCAGCTTCGCGCGCAAAACGACCTCTAGCTCGCGTCAGCCGGCGAGGAACAGGCGGGGCGACTATCCACGTGGTACCTGTCGCCCCAGCCGTCATTCCTCGTCTTCGTCCTCGCTCGCCGCCGCCGCGCCCTCGGACTCGGGATCGCCGATGGTGGCCAGCACCTGCGCCTGATTCACTGCCTGGCCTTTGGCCACGAGTATGGACCGTACCACTCCCGCGCGCGGCGCCCCCAGATCGTTCTCCATCTTCATCGCTTCGAGCACCACCACCGTCTGGCCGCGCGTCACGTCCTGCCCCACCTCGACCATAATATTGCTCACCAGCCCGGGCATGGGGGCCATCACCGCCGCCTCACCGTGCTCGCGCGCTGGCCCAGCCAATGTCGCCAGCTTGCGCGTCCGCTCGTCCTCCACATGCACACGATACGGCTGGCCTTCGATCTCCACCTCGAACACCAGCTCCACGCCGCTCGTCCCTGTCGCGGTCTCCGCCACGGGATGCACGTACACATCGTAGGAGCGATCTCCCACTAGCAGACTGTAATGCCCCGCGGGCGCGCCCGGCGTAGGGCGAAGCACGGCGCCCCCCACCGGCTGCCACTCGACTTCGTATCCCACCGCGTCGAGCACCACGTGCCGCCGGTGTCCATTCTCCTCAAGCTCGATGGTCACCTTGCGCTCGCCGCTGCTGGCAATGTACCGCATACGTCCTCCTCATACGCTCATCCCTTATCATATATCAGGCGGACCAGACGCGTATGGGTTAGAAAGAGTCATATAGATCACGTCGCGGCGCCCCTGCTACCGGTGCGGCGCCGTCACCGTGACGACCACGGGCACGTTCAGCTGCGTCCCGCCCACCACGAACGTCACCGTCGTGTTATAGGTGCCCGGCTTCACCGTCGCAGCAGGCCCAGCTGTCAGCGTCACCTTCGCGCTGGCGCCTGGCGCCAGGTTCCCGCTGGCCGTCCCCACGCTCACCCATTTCAGCTCGCTGTTTGCGGTCCACGCCGCGGCAGTCTTGCCCGTGTTGGTCAGCGTCAGGGGCGTGCTGGCCGAGCCGCCAGCCGCCACCTGCAGCGCGACATGCTCTGGCGCCGCGGTCAGCGGCGAGGGCGCCGCCGCCTGGCTGGCTCCTGCTGGCAGGTAGCGATCGAGCATCGTGTGCAGCGCCGCGCAGCGGTTGGCTGGGCACAGGTCGGGCCGCAGCATCACCACCAGCGTCCCATCCACCAGCACCAGCAGCACCAGGATCAAGAGCAATGGCCCCATGCGGCGCGGACCGCGCACGCGCGGCGCACGCACGTGTGCCGCGCGCCCGTAACGGGTGCGGCCCCGCGCGTAGCCAACATCTCCTGGCCGTGCCCATGCCTCCGGATCGGCAAACGGATCACCCGCAGGCTCATCCTCCAGCTCAGGCCCCGATGTCTTTGGCCGCTGTGAGAGCCGGGCGCCAAACGACCAGCGCCGCTTCCCTGATCGCCGCCGACGCTGCGCGTCCGCGTCCATCGCGAGCAGCGAGCTGGACGAGAACAAATCTGGCACGGGGTCCATACTCGCGGCCCATTGCCCGCTCTCGGCCGGATACTCCTGGCTGTCGGCCGTCGAATCTGCCCAGCGCCCGCCATCGTCGCGCTGCCCTGGCACCGCGGCCGCTCGCGATTCCTCACTCCACGGAGCGCTCTCGCCCCAACGTGCCCGATCCTCGCCCCACTGTCCGCTCGCGTCCCTCCACTGGTCGCTCTCGCTCCAGCTCCCGGTCTCACCTGTCCAGCCCGCGCCCCCACCCCACCGACCCGGCGGCTCATCCTCGTCGGCCTCGTCCTGGCGCGTCTGGCCGGGCGCGGCCTGCGGGCCCGAGGCGATGTCGCGCCAGGACGCCGGCAGATCCCCCAACTCTGGGCTGGTCAACCGCGGCAAGCCCAGTTTGGTGGCCGAGTATGGCCGGCTCTCGGGCGAAAGTGGGCCGGATGGACCACCTGGAACGCCAAACTCGCCAAATTCGCCAAATTCGCCAAACGCGCCGAAATCCGGAGCGCCCGCGGGCCCACCGGGGCCGCCCAGTCCTGGCTCCGAGCCAAACCGCGCCGGCGAGCGCGCTGCCGCCTCCGCCGCGAGGTCGGCCGTCGCCGGCGGCCATTGCGCCGCTCCACCCTTTACCACGAAGCCCGGCATCTGGGGCATACCTGGCGGGGTAGGCCCGAGCGGCCCTGGGTTCGACATCGGGCCGCGCTCAGGGGGCGCGGCCACTCGCTGTGTTGGCTGCGCCGTGGGATCGAAGGGATCGCCGCCCGCGGGTGCGCCTAGCGGCGGCGCGGCGGCCACACGCTGCGTTGGCAGAGCGAGGATGTCATACGTGTCTCCGGCCGGGATACCCGGACTGCCCGCGGGAGGCATGGCGGCCGACGGCAACAATCCGGGGGCTCCTGGCTGCGCTGGCAAGGCGGCTGGCGGCAGCGCGGGCGAGGCGAGGCCGCCGGCATTGCCGCCAAACGGTCCACTACCAGGCCGGCCCTCTTCCATCGCCGGATCCACCAATCCCGTGGAAGGTAGCGGCGGAAACGATAGCTGCCCCAATGGTGAGTGGGTACCCGGCGCCGCGCCGCCCGCCGGGCCACCACCCAGCGGCGAGAACACCATGCCCGGCCCCACCGCATCGGCCATGGCCGCCGGCACGCCGCCTAGCGCGCCCAGTGGCATCGCCGCCGCTATCCCTGGCATGCCCGGCATCCCGCCGCCGAGCGGAACCGGGCCCGCTCCTCCAGGCATTCCGCCCATGCCTGGCGCACCCATCGGTGCGGCCCCCTGCGCCACCGCTCCGCGCACCGTCGTCTCGATGGATTGCGCCAGCGCCAGCGCCGACGGATAGCGCGCCGCTGGGTCCTTCGCCATTGCCCGCTGCACCACATCGTCCAGCGGCACCACGCTCGCCCGCAGTGGCGGCGCTACGTCCGCCAGATGCGGAACCGGATGCTGCTGGTGCTTCGTAAACACCTCGAACGGTGTCGTGCCATTGTACGGTGCGCGGCCCGTCAGACTGGCGAAGAGCACCGCGCCCAGGCTGTAGATATCGCTGCGCTGATCCCCGCGCCCTTCGATGGCCTCTGGCGCCAGATACTCCACTGCCTCGATGCCCGGCCCCGCGTGGGTCATGTCCAGCTGATTGACGTCCCACAGCCGGCCAAAATCGCCCAGCAGCACGTGACGCCCTTCGTACAGGAAGACATTGCTCGGCTTGATGTTGCCATGGAGCACACTCTGGCTGTGGGCGTAGCCCGTGGCCTCGCACAGCTGCCGGAAGAAGGGCGCCACATCATGGCTGTCCAGCCGCCGGCCAGCCGCCAGCCAGTCGCGCAGGGTGCCCGCCGCTACGTAGGGCGTGATGATGTAGAGATAGCCGTTCTGCTCACCGCTTGCCACCAGCGGCAGAATGTGCGGATGGCTCAGCCGCGTGGCGTTCTTGACGATCTGCTCGAAGCGGGCGCGAAACCCTGGCTGCTGCACGAACTCAGGATAAATGACCTTGACGACGACCTCCCGGCCGTGCGGGGTCGCGGGACGTGCACGGTAGACCTCGGCGATGCCGCCGCCGTTGAGCTGGTCGGCGAGCTGGTACCCACCGATTACTCGCCCCTGCAGTCCCGCCATAGGCGCTCCCCCCTGCGCATTCAGCCGCCGCCACCTCTGCCACACCCCGCGCGGAGCCAGTATAACATGTCGCTGCGCGCCACGCATCGGGACACACGTCCGGCAGCAGTCCCTTACCCTCATCAACGAGCGACACACCATTCCGCCTACAGCAAATAGGACGGTGGTGTGTCGCGCGACAGTCGCGCCCACGCTTCCCTGCGCCTCGCGCTCTATTCTCCTCTAGGGATTGTCTATGGCTTGACCGGGCATGCGTCGAGCTGCGCCGGCGGTGACCAGTCGTGGTCGGCCGCCGCGCACTTGTAGATGTTGTCCACGGTGCTGTACTGGCACGCACCCTCTCCGCTGCGCTCCTTCATCAGCACCACCGCCAGCTGCCCGTTCGTAGTGCTACTTGCCGGCGCCATCGTCATCAGCCACGTCTGCGGAACCTCGGCCCCCGTCTGCCCGGTGCCTGTCTTGCCGCCTTCCTGAATCAAATTGGCTGTCGCCGTGCGGGCTGTCGCGGCGACCGTGCCGTGGGTGAACACGGCGCGCATGGCGTCGCGTACCGCCGCCGCCGTGGCTGGCTGCACCACAGGCGCCCCGCCGTACAGCACCGACGGCTGTGCCGATACATCGCTCGCGGACTGCCCCGGCACCACCTTCTTATACAGCACGTGCGGCACGAACAGGTTGCCGCCCGCCGCCATCGCGCTATCCACTTCGGCCATCGTCAGCGGCGAGATCAACAGCTGCCCCTGCCCGAAGCCGCTCTCGGCAAGCAGATCGCCGTTGAAGTCCGACCCAGGATTATAGGCACGGCTCTGCGCGAAGGCGCTGTCGAACGGAACGGGCTGCACGCCCACGGCCGGCCCGGAGTGCGTCGCGGGCGTGGCGACGCCGAAGTGGCGCACGTAATTCAGCCAGGTGTTTGCCCCGAGTTGATAGGCCACGCGCGCGAAGATGACGTTGTCGCTATAAGCGTAGCCATCCTGCAGCGTCACGGGGGTCGGAATCCCAATCCATCCATTCGATCCTGGGCTGCGGAAATAGTCGTTCCACTTGATGAACTCACCACTCGGCACCTGGAAGAAGAGCGCCTGGTCTTGTTCCGGATCCTGGTCCGAGTCATTGACCTGCCCGTTGGCGAAGTCCTGCTCCTGGCCGCCGTCGTCGTCCAGCGTGAACGGCGTGCTCAGCTGGTACTGGCCCGTGTCAAGCCCCGCCGCCAGCGTCAGCGTCTTGAATGTCGAGCCGGGATCGTACAAGCCCTGCGCCGCGCGGTTGAGCAGCGGCTGAGCCGAGCTGTTGGTGATCTGGTTCCAGTAGCTGTCACTCAGCATGCGATTGGGATCATAGTTCGGCCGGCTGACCATCGCCAGGATTTCGCCCGAATTGGGGTCCTCCACGATGATGCTGCCCGGTGGATTGCTGCCGACCGGCTGGCATACGCCTCCGTAGATATTGCCGGGATCGTTGTACAGCGCGTTGGCCTGTTCCTGGAGCTTGAGATCGACCGTCAGGTAGATGTCGCACCCGACCACCTGCTTGTGCAGCAGCCGGTTGTAGGCGTTCTGCAGCTGCTGGCTCAACCCTTGCGTCGTCGTATTGCAGGCCTGGCCCGAGAGCACGCCATCATAGGTCTGCTCCACACCCGAGGCGCCATAGCGGTAGCTGAAGTAGCCGATGAGCGGCGCCAGCCCCGCGTTCACCGCGGCTGGGTTCCACTGCCGCCGGTAGCCGCATGGCGCGTTGGCGTCGGGGACCGACCACACCAGCTTCACCCCGTTGCGATCGTAGATCGTCCCACGCAACGGCTGGTTGGATTGCAAACACTGGCGCGGATTGTATCCACTCGCCTGCAGATCGGCCGCCTGGCGCACCTGAACGTCCACCATCACCAGGCTGATCACCAGAAACAGCCCCAGAAACGCGTACATGAGCCGCACAATCGAGGTGTTCATGTTCATTGGTACGTCCCTATCCCCCGTCCGCTCACTCGCCGTGCCGCATCCTTACCCTCGACGCCGGCGCACTCCGTGGCCACTGGGTTAGCGTCAATGCTCCATCCGCCAGCGGCTCACCGTATGCGACACCTGTGTTCGCGCTCATAACTGTAGCATCGGCTTACCGGGGTGTCAAAAACGGCTGTGCGTGGCAGCGGTCCGCACATAGCATGCACATGCTGAGCCGAGCACAAGGACCGCCCACTCAGTGCGACGGTGGGCCAGAAGATCCGGCTCTTCATCGTGCGCGCCGGTCCGTTACAGTGGTCGGCCTTCCCCGTTCTTGGCGCCATCTCTACAGACGTATATGCGGCCCTGGCGGGAGCAGCGGCATTTCGCCAGTGCCAGCTCGCAGGGGGGCGTCGCTCATGCGGAGCTACTGGCGCACCCGCAGCCGCACCCATCGGCACACGTCTTCGTCGAGGTCATCCAGCAGGGGATGATGGCCATCCGCGATCGTCGTGAGCGTCAGGGTGCGGCCAGCGCGAATCATGGCGGTGTAGAGTAGGCGCCGCTGCGCTACCCGTCCATCTCGGGGCATATCCAGAGAGTTGTCAGCCGATCCCTGCCCACCGGGCAGTCCATCCGCCGTGAGCCCTACAAGATACACATGCGGAAAGTCGAGCCCCTTCGCACTATGCATCGTCAGCACCTTCACGCTGGGATGCGTGATCGAAAGCCGGCCTGATTCGCGCGGCGACTCCGTCTCGATGCCGGCATGCCGCAGCGCTGCGGCCATATGTTGCACGCGCTTGTTCGTGCCAGCCATGATACCGATCGTCTGCGCTGGCACGCCCGCATGGAGCTGCTCCCAAACGCGCCGGCATACCTCGCGCACCTCAGCATCCTCGTCATCGCAGACCAGCAGCTCCGGCTCCGGGCCTTCCGCCTCCGGCGGCCGCGGCGTGACGTACGCGTCAGGGTCTTCAGGGGGTCCCCCGCCATTCAGCAGTCGCAACGCCGCCGCGTAAATCTGCAGGGTGTTGCGGTGATTGCGGTTGAGCGTGCGCAGCTGGTTTCCGCGTGGATTCAGCTCGGCCAGCTTCCAGCGGAAGCCAGTGCCATAGAGCGCCTGGGCGGCGTCGGCGAAGATGGCTACCCGCGCTGTCGCCCCACCAGCCATCCGCGTCGCAAGGCGCAAGAGCACAGGCGCGCAGTCCTGTGCCTCGTCCACGATTACCGCCTCATAAGGAGTGAACGTCGAATCCTGAGCGAGGTACTCCAGTGCCAGCCCAGGTATCATCGACATGTCCACCGCGCCATCTCGTCGCAACCCGGCCTGCCACGCATCAAACAACTGCCAGATGTAGCGACGATCCTCCGCTTTGAGCCGACCTCCCCGTCCGGTGCGCTCCGCGGTTAGGTACTGTTCCTCGCTGGCCAGCGCCCTGCCCACAATCACCTCGGTGATCTCTGCTGCCACGAAGCGCGGCGTATAGCGCGCCCAGAATTGCTGACGTGCTGTGTCTTCGCGCCTCACCCGCTTGGCGTGGGCAGCCATACGTCCAATGGCGTCGTCTTTGATGAAACGGTACAGCGCCTGACCTGAACGATTCCTTTGGCCCATCAGCACTCCGCGCCGCTCCAGATATGCACGCGCCCACTGGTGCAGCGTGCTCACCTCGATGCTCGATGGCGGCTGCTTCCCATACAGCGTCACCAACATCTGCCTCACCACTTGTGCCAGTGTGCGATTGAAGCAGACGTAGATCACCCGGCGCGAGTCACCGTGCCCCAGCGCCGGTTGCAGCGCGATCTGCTCGGCCAGGTGGCGCAGGCGGTGGACGGCAACCGTCGTCTTCCCTGAGCCGCCACTGCCTTTGACCACGAGCAGACCGCGCTGCTCCTGCTCCGCCAGCGAACGCTGCTCCTCCGTCAGCATCGTCAGATAGCGGTCCAGGCCCATATCGAGCATGTGCTCGAACTGTCCCGCCGACGTGACAGTCACGACATCGTCAGCCGTCCGCAATGGCACCGGTACTGGCGCTTCGACAGTTTCCCGCCTGATGACGGCGTCCGGCGCCGCCTGCCCCATGGCGTGCCGATCATACTTCTTGTAGAGCTGGGCAATAGCGTCGGCTGTGCCGCGGTCGAGCCCAAAGTCCGTCAGCTCGACGTCTATCGGTGCACGCCGGACTCTTGCCGCGGTCTTGTCGTCCAGACCAAGCGTCACCAGCTCGTCCAACGGAATGCATGAGAAGCTGATATCATCCGCAGTCGCCTCCGGCATGCGCCTGGCGCTCGGCCGTTCACCCCATGCATGACTGGAGTGATCGTCCACACGCGCCACATCACGACCCGCGTACTGCTCCGCATCCGCGACAGGATTCGCCCCTACCGACGGCTGCCACACGTCGGTAATATCGCGGGCGTCGCTCCCAGCGTGACCGCGCGCCCAGTCATACATCGCATCGTGGTTACCAACGTTGAGCGCGCGCGCCCGCAGCTCATCCACCTCACACTCCAGCAATCGCACGCTCTTCGTCACGCGGCATGACCACAACTCATCCGTCCAATCACACCGAATCGGTTCCCGGTGCAGGCCGCGCGACTCCGGGTTCGCCAGCAAAGTCGCCAGTGTCTTGTCAATCTGTGCACCGAGTTGCGGCCGGCTCCGGCGGATCTTGTTAGCCGAAGTGAGAAACGTGCGGGTCAAGTCTACGGCGTCAAGTCGCTTCGTCATGTGCCTCATTTGCTCCTCATAAATGAGCTTCACAACAGGCGAGGCATATGGCGAGCATGCTCACAGCGGCACAGGGGAATCGGGGACGGGATAAATTACATTGCCGGCTCGTGAGGGGTCGCCCACCAGTCTACTCGCGCTACGTATGGATGAAGACGAAACGCGCCCAAATCATTGTATCTTTGTAGGACACAAAGCCTACGCTATCCCACAGTGTTACTGTGAGCGCGCATAGAAATCCTCTGTCCTAGCGGCTGCCAGGTCCGCTAGTCTCGCTTGCGGCCTTCACGATGGATTGGCGTTCGCTATGGATTCCCTCGCCGCCCCAGCGCCGCCACATACCCCTCGTAGTTGCGCCGCACCTCGTCCAGGCTATCGCCGCCGAACTTCTCCAGCCAGGCATCGGCCAGCGTGATGGCCAGCATCGCCTCGCCCACCACCCCCGCCGCCGGCACCACGCACACATCACTGCGCTCGTATCGGCTCTCGTCCAGGTTCTCGCCCGTGCGAATGTCCGCCGAGGGCAGCGGATGTGGCAGCGTCGGGATCGGCTTCACCGCCACCCGCGCCCACACGGGCTCGCCGTTGCTGATGCCCCCCTCGATCCCGCCCGCATGGTTGGTCAGATGGTGCCAGCCACGCTCCGCGTCGCGGCGCAACACGTCGTGCACCTGCGAGCCAGGCAGCGCCGCCAGCGCGAATCCCCCACCAATCTCCACCCCCTTCGCCGAAGGGATGCTCATCAGCGCCTGCGCCAGCCGTGCCGAGAGGCGCCGGTCCCACTGGCTATAGCTGCCCAGCCCGGCCGGCACCCCCGTCGCCACCACCTCGAAGACCCCGCCGCAGGTGTCTCCCTGCCGCTTGCCCTCGATGATGCGCGCGATCATGCGCTGGGTCAACTCAGGATCGGCGCAGCGCATCTCCGACGCCTCCACCCGCTCCCAGAACGCCGCGTCGTGCACGCCGCCATCAGGGGTGCGCGCCGCCTGCTCCGCGCCGACCTCCACGATGGAGAGCACGTGACTGTGCATCTCCACCCCGAACTGCGCGAGCAGCTGCCGGCACACCGCGCCTACCGCTACCCGTGCCGCCGTCTCGCGCGAGCTGGCCCGCTCGATCACATTGCGGATGTCCTCGTGCCCGAACTTCATCGCCCCGGCGAAGTCCGCATGTCCCGCCCGCGCTCGCGTTACCGGCTCCGGCGATGTTTGCACTGGCGCGTCGCCCATGCGGTCCTGCCAGTTGGCCCAGTCGCGGTTCTCGATGCGCAGCGTGATGGGCGCTCCCAGCGTACGCCCGTGCCGCACGCCGGAGACGATCTCGACGCGGTCCTGTTCGATCTTCATGCGTCCGCCGCGCCCATATCCGCCCTGCCGGCGCACCAGTTGCTCGTCAATCGCCGCGCGGGTCAGCGGCACCCCGGCCGGAATCCCGTCCACAATGGCGATCAAGCCCGGCCCATGCGACTCACCCGCCGTCAGGAAACGCAACATCACGCCCGCTCTTTCTCGTCCCCTCAGTCCGCCACCAGCGCCCGCGCCAGCTTCGGCAGCGACACGTCGTAGCGGTACTGGATGCTCATGTGCGTGTCGTCAAACTCCTCGTACTCGTACGCGATGCCCCGCGCGCTCAGCCGCCTGGCCATCAGTCGCGCCCCAAGGTGCAGCGCGAACTCGTCGCGCGTGCCGCAGTCCATGAAGAGCAGCCGCAGCCGGCGCAGATTGTCGCCGTAGCGGTCCACCTGCTCCACCGGATCCCACTCCAGCCAGCGGTGCCACACCTCCGGCACCCGCTCGCACGTCCACAGGTCCACTGGCAGCGCGATCCCCAGCGGCGCCTGTGGGTCCGGCGAGTAGCACGCCGCCATGGCCAGAATGTTCAGCGCCTCAAAGTCCTCGCGCCGCTTCTTCACCTGCGCCTCGAACTGCTTCCACCACGCCTCCACACCGCCCGCCTTGTTGATCGCGTTGCAGAATGCGGGGAAGTCCCGCGCGTAGCATAGCTCGAAGAACATGTCGCCGCTATGGCAGGCGATGGCGCCGAACACGTCTGGATGGCGCATGCCCATGATCATCGAGCCGTAGCCTCCGCTCGACTTGCCAAACACCCCGCGCGCCTCGGCCCGCGGAATCGTGCGGTAGTGCTGGTCCACGTACGGCACGATCTCCTCGATCAGATAGTCCTCGTAGCGGCCCGTCGCGCCTGAGTTGATGTACTGGCTGCCGCCATAGCGTGTGAAGCAGTCCGGCAGTACGAAGATGGCGTGCGGCATCCCCTCCGCGTAGAGCCGCTCCAGCCGCTGCGTCAGATTCGGCTGCCACGCGTCCTCATTGAGCAGCATCACGCCCTTGCCCGTGAAGCCCGTCAGCCCCACGATCACCGGATAGCGCCGCCCGGACGTCTCGTACCCCGGCGGCAAAATGATGGGCAGTCTTCGGCTCGCCGCGTCCCCCAGTGGATTGCCGCGCAGCACCCTGCTCTGCACCACCGGCATCTCCACCATCAGCGTTGCCCCGTCATCCACCGCCGCCACTGTCGCCTTGCCCCGGCCGGACGTCTTGCCTGCCATCTCGCTCTCACGCTCCTCGTCGAACACCGGCGCCTGCCGCTGGCGCTGCCCATCTATCATATGACGTGTCGCCGCCCTCCGGTCAACGACTTTCTGCCAGGCGCTCCAATGTCCTATACGGAGGTGTCTCATTCACCGGCGTCTTATAGAGTGATGTATAGGATAGCAGGCGATATGCTCCTCAACCGGACAGCAGGGCGTCGGCTCTGCCGGGCCGCGGTCATCCGGCCAAACGCGGACGCCCGGCAACGGGTGAGCTGCAAGCTCCCGGCTTCAGCCGGGGGTCGATGACAGCCCATACGCCATGACGTGCCCATCCTCATCCGCGCAATACACCCGACCGTCTACTACGATCGGGCTCTCCCAGTGGATGCTCCCGACGGTCCCTCCCGCGCTCGGACGATTGCTGCTCCAGAGCGCGCGCCCGCTGCTCGGATCCAACGCGACCACCTCCCCGCTGGCCGCCGCGAACAGTATCCCGCCCGCCACCACTGGCGACGTCGCCGCCCGCGCCACGCTCCACACCGCCCGCATCGCCGTCACCCCCGGCGCCGATGTCTCCACCCGGTAGCCCCCGACGGCGCAGCTATCCGTCACGAACACCCATACCGCCCCCGACGCATCCGCCCACACCGCCGGCTGCGTCAACACCGCGCACCCACCCGGCGTCGCCACTGCCTGCAGCTCGCCACCCAGGTGCCCCGGCCCGCCCTGTCCGCTCAGGTTCTGGCGGTCCAGCAGGCGCAGCAGACTGTCCTTGCTCGCCTGCACCGCCAGGTACGGCGTGTGACTGCCCGGCAGCGCTGGCAGCAGGGCGGGCGAGGCACTGCCCAGGTCCGTGTCGCCCGCGCTCAGCTGCGCCTGGTTCGGCGGCGTATAGGCGTCCAGCAGGCGCGTCGCGTCGCCGCTCAGCTCCAGCACGCTGGTTCCCCAGTCGTGCCCGCCGTGGTCGCCCGTATAGGGCCCATTCCCCGTCGTCACGAACAGATTGCCCGTCACTGGGTCCACCACCACGCCCGCCCGCGCCCAGATTCCCGCCTGATTGTCCGCGCACTCGCCCGGCGCCAGCACGTGCGTGATGGTCGCGCAGAGCGTGTTGAAGACGTGTATCGTCCCCCGCGCCACATCCACCGCCACCACGCGCCCCTGGTAAGGCGGCGCGTCGCCGGGATATCCCGCGATGGTCACGTACACGAACCCGTTTGCCGCGTTCAGCGCCGACGACTCCTTCTCTGACTGAGTCATCAGGCTGATCGTCACCGGCCATGGCGCCTGCGTCACCTCCTGCCCCGTCGTCGCGCGATATTTGTGTAGCTTGCCATCCAGCCCATAGCTGTACACGTAGGCGCGCGAGGCGTCGGCCACCGGCGACGAGGTCGTGTATTGCGCGCCAGACGCTTGCGCCGACCACAGCTGCGCGCCCGTCGCCGCGTCCAGCGCCACCAGCGTGCCTCCGCGCGTCGTCAGGTAGAGCACGTCGCGGTGCGTGCCATCAGGCCATGCTAGATCGTGCAGCAGAATCGGCGTGGAATCCGCCGTCTCCGGCAACGTTGCCATCCAGAGCTGGTGCAGCCCTCCCACCGTCGCCGGCGTAATGACCGTCTCACGCGGATTCACACCACTGCGCGCCGCGTCGAAGTCGAAACCAGGCCAGTCTCCGGATGCCACGCCCGTCGTCGCCGTGGCCGAGGGCGACGCGGTTGGCGTCCACACCGGCCCCGTCCGTCCGGCGGTCGTGGTCGCGCCCGAGCATCCAGCCGCCAGCGCGGCCACCACCGCTGCCAGCCCCGCGCCCAGGACTGCTCGCGCCCGCCTCCCGGATCGCCACCGATTCCGCATCGCGCTCCCCCGTTCCCTCAACGCC
>CAYQFU010000030.1:0-33741 GCA_964416775.1 uncultured Ktedonobacterales bacterium | reverse complement strand
GCTCTCGCTTGCTCACAGCGGGCGATTTTCTCATGACGCTTTGCGCCAGGCCTGGAGGAAGAAGAAGATGTCGTCCAGCTTCTGTATCGTCACCGCAAAGCCCAGCGTATCCAACCTGTCCTCCAGGGTCTGCAGGTCGTAGAAGACTTTCACAATGAGAAACGTTTGGCCGTTGAGTAAGGAGCGTTTGGCATAGATGGCTCCCTCTTCCGTCTGCACGCTGATCTCTCGATCCTCTTGCATGGGAGCATACTGATCCACAATCGCAACAGAGCCGCCAGGTCGGACGGCACGGGCGACAGTGGCAAGAAAGGCATCGAGCCGTCGCGGGGGAACATGTGACAACCAGTTGGCGAAAAAGACTAGGTCGTACTGCTGGCTCGGCTGCCACTCGAAGAGGTCGGCTTGCTGGAACTGGACGAGCGCGTTGCCGACCTTCTGCCGAGCCACTGCCAGCATCTCTGGGGATGCATCGATCGCGGTCAGTTCACGACCAAGGGGCAGCAGAGCGCGTGTCCAGCTGCCCGTTCCGCATGCCAGTTCGAGCATCTGCTCAAATGGCGCCTGGTGCTGCAAAAGCTCTCTGGCTCGTGCAAAGGCCCGTTGCAGATCTTCGGTTTGACCTGTCGTTTCGTCGTATTCCTGAGCCATCTTGCGATAGTAGGTAAGCTGCTCGTGAAGGATGTGTTGATCCATCATGTTCCCCTCTTCTAGCGAGAAGCCAACCCTCTCTGCTCCCATGAAGTACGAAGGATATGGCGAGCATGTCGAGGGCGTTGCGAAACCGTCTGTGCGTGGGAGACAATCGGCGTGAGCGTCGACTCGAGCTTGCGTCTGCTACTTAGCCGCTAGCAGGCAAGAGCCAACTGGACCCTTCGGCGCTAGCAGGGTTTCGACACGGACATCCGCGAACCCCGCAAGCCGCACCACCTGCTCGACCTCACCAGAGTCGTACAGTCTAGCGCCAGCTTGGATCAAGGCTCTGGCGGCCGCCGGTGGCACGTGTTCCCGCTCCTGGTAGGCGAGGGCGAGTATACCACCAGGCCGCAGGACCCGCCGCAATTCGCGCACGGTCGCAACCGGGTCCGTCCAGAAGTAGATGACGTTCGTGCCGCACACCTTATCGAACGCGGCATCATCATAGGGCAGGGAGTCGGCGTCGCCGTGGCGAATGTCGAGCCGGCCGGCCGCGATGGCAGCGGCATAGCGAGAACGCGCCTGCCGCACCATCGACTCCGACACGTCGACGCCTGCGACGAACCCTTCTGTAGTGCGCGCCAGCAGTGCAGCGAGGGCGACCCCAGGCCCGAAGCCAACCTCCAGGACTCGGTCTCCGGGCGCCACGTGGAGGAGCTCGACCATCCAGAGGTTGAGCGGCGCGTTGCGCCGCCTCAGGAGGCGGGCCACGATCGAGCCCAATGGGCCTCGCGGGTGACCTAACTGCCTGCCGAGGGTCCGTGAGAATTGCTGCATGGTTGATCCCTCCTGACCAAAGAACTCGCCTCAGGCTTCCGGGACCTTACGCCTACGCGGACGGGAGCACCCAGTCCCCTCGGGCGTGAGCACGACAACTCACGCCGACTCCTTGTACATTATCGCACACACCGCGCGGATCACCCGTGGACGCAGAGCCAACACGCCCCCGGCGCATTCCAGCAGTGGGCGGGCGAAGGGCGCATCGTGGACCTTGGTCATGAAGAGGCGGAAGAGCGGCGGCAGGCCGGTGCCGCGACAGAGCAGCGTATGCACCCGGTAGCCCAACAGCAGTGGGCGAGGATGGTGGGCGGGCGCCATGGGGTGCTTCCGAGACGTGGGAGCAAGCCGCGCTCGAAGGCATCCCACCTCCCTTCGCTCGGTTGGGAAACGCCCTCTATAGGCATTGTGACGTAACGCGCGTGTCGCTACGCGAGTGTGACGGGCAGCGCGGCCAGCCCGCGAAAGGTGACGCTCGGCTCCCACAGAAGTGTGTCGGCCTCCAGCCGCATGTGGGGGAAGCGGCGCACGAGCGTGTTGATGGCGACCTGGCCTTCGACCTGGGCCAGCGGCGCGCCCACGCAGAAGTGGATCCCGTGGCCGAAGGCGACGTGCCGATTCTCGCGCCGGGTCACGTCGAGCCGGTCGGGGTCGGGGAACTGCGCGGGGTCGTGATTGGCGCCGCCCAGCAGCATGATGACCTCGTCACCGGCGGGGATACGCTGGCCGCCGATCTCCAGGTCCTCGCGCACCCGGCGCGACGTCATCTGCACCGTCCCATCATAGCGCAGCAGCTCGACGACGGCCGAGGCAATCAGGCTGGGGTCATCGCGCAGGCGTTGGGACTGGTCGGGGTTGCGCAGCAGGGCCAGCATGCCGTTGCCGATGAGGTGGGTGGTGGTGCCGTGTCCGGCGGCCAGCAGCAGCATGCAGTTGCCCATCAGCTCGTCGTCGTCGAGCGACTCGCCGCGCTCATCCGGTGCGATGAGCGCCTGGAGCAGATCGTTGCGCGGATGGGCCTGGTGGTCGGCGATGATGCCGCGGAAGTAGTCCATCAGCGCGCTGACGTCGCGCAGCGCGGCCAGCGCGCTCTCGAAGGTCAGCCCGGTGCCGTCGATCAGCGCGCCCAGGCCGGCCGTGCCGCGCGTGAACTGGGGCCGGTCTTCGACTGGGACGCCCATCATCTCGGCGATGACGACGACGGGCAGCGGGAAGGCGAAGTCGTGGATCAGGTTCGCATGCCCGGCCTGGTCCAGGGGATCGAGCAGGCCATCCACGATCTGCTGGATGCGCGGGCGCATGCCGTCCACCACGCGCGGGACGAACGCCTTATTGACCAGACCGCGCAGGCGGGTATGGTCCGGCGGGTCGAGGAAGAGCATCTGCCGGGCGAAGGCACGCAGGGCCGGCTCCAGCTGGCGGCGCAGCGGCTCTGGAATCCACTCGGACGAAATGCCCGCCCGCTCCGCCGACATGCGCGGGTCCCGCAGCGCGGCCACGACGTCAGCGTGGCGCGAGAGCACCCAGCCGTAGCGTGCGTCGTGGTGCACGGGGTCGGCGGCGCGCAGGCGGTGGTAGAAGGGGTATGGATCGGGCAGCACGTCGGGGTCCAGCAGATGGTCGAGGCCCAGTGGGTCGTCAGGCATGTCCTGCATGTCGAGTCTCCCTTCGCGAACAGCGGCGGCATACGCGCAAGCAGGCCGTGCCATAGATGCCAGCCGCACCTGCTCCACAGTGTACCCCGGCTACGGGACGTGCATGCTCTATGGCGCGTCCGCTCACCGAAGACCCATCTGCCGGCGAGCGCCTTCCGAGGCTCACTCCTCGCCTGCGGCGTCAATCAGCTCCTGGACGGCGGTGGCGCAACCCCACGAGAGCGTGACGCCAGCGCCTCCGTGGCCGTAGTTGTGGATCAGCAGCCGGTCCGGCGATGGACGCTCAGCCTCCAGCCGTACGGTGGATCGCACAGGGCGCAGCCCGCACGCGACGCTCAGGATGTCGTCGCGGGTGATGCCGGCGAAGGCGGGCGCCAGCTGGGCGCAGCGGCGCAGGATGTCCTCGGTCACGGCGGGATCGGGATCAGTGCTCTCGTTGCCCTCGTCGTCCGTGCCCCCCAGCACGATATCGTGCACCCGCGGGACGACGTAGGCGACGGCGTTAGGGCCGTAGTCGTCCAGCAGCACGCGGCGGAAGCCGTTGTGGCGCACGCGGATGACCTGCCCGCGGGAGGGATGGATGTCGCGGTCGCCCACCAGCTCGCGCGCGCCTAGGCCGGCGCAATTGACGACCACGCGGTAGTCCGCGAATGCTTCGGCGAGGTCGTGGACGGTGCGCTCCACCACGTTGCCGCCTTCGGCCTGGTAGGCGCGCAGAAGATAGTCCAGGTAGATGCCGGTGTCGATCACGGGAGCGGCGAAGGCGTAGCCGTCCGCGTAGCCATGCGGCAATTCGTCGGGCATCGCGTGGCGAAAGCCATCCACGGCGGCCACCCACCAGGGATCGGGCGCGGGCGCGGGCAGGCACTCCAGCACGTCGGACATGATGACGCCGCTTTCGGGCCGCGCGCTCAGCTCGCGGAATGTGCGGTAGGCCTCGGCGCCCCACGCGGTGACTTTGTCGGCGGGGTAGGCTTTATAGGGATACCAGACGGCGGCGGCGATGTTCGAGGTGGTGTGGGGCGGGAGGGCGCTGGCCCAGATGGTCACCCGATGGCCGGCACGCAGCAAACGCAGCCCCGTCGTGAGCCCCGAGACGCCGCCGCCAATGACGAGCATGTCCATGATAGGCTGTCTCCCACGCACGAGCATCGCGCCAGATTGTATTGGCCGCGCCGCCGAGGCGATCCGAGAGCACTCGGGCCCAGCGGCGCGGCCATTGTACCGTGCGGGGTCCGACGGGCGCAAGGCTGATGCGCGCGGCAACGTCGTGTGCGCGGGTTAGTCGCTAATTGGTCGAGTGTGGCACGGCAAGTCGTCTGGAACGCCGCCTTGCGCCGGGCGCGATTGGCCATGCCCCTCCGTGCGCCCGCATCTGCACCGGCATCGCTGGTCCAGCGCCGAACCCCGCCCGAACTGGCTGCGCTCCTCACTCACGTCGCGTGCTCCCTGCCGCTTGGAGCCCCAACTTGGCTGAGCAGTGTTCGCTAGTGGCCTTGCGCTGTCCATCGCAGATCACCGTAGCTGTTGACGAAGATGTACATCAGCCCGACGTCGCCAATCAGCAGACGATGGCTCTCGCTCCACTCGTTCCATGGGATCGGGTCGGGCACGTTGAGGAAGGGGTATGACTTGTAGATTTCAGCGTCCACGGAGGCTAGCGCGCACAGGAATGTTCCCGGGATGTCCTCCTCGCCCTGGATCCATGGGCACATGCCGCCGATCTTGGTCCCGCCTGTTATCTCAGGAATGTGTGCAGATACCTCAGGATAGGCGAATCCGTCCACTCCGGGATAGTCGTAGGTCCGGTAGATAGTGCCCCAGCACGGCATGATCTGCCAGCCTGTCGCGGGCACCTCGTCCTCCGTCACGAGCGAGAAGTCGCCCAAAAAGACCCACTCGAAGGCGACGGCAGAGTTGTACTCGCTCCCCTCCGGCTCACCCCACTGAAAGTTATACTTGCCCGCACTCCACTCTTTGCCCTCTGCTAAGACGAGCAATACATCCCCTGGCAGCGAGGGGACGAGGTCATGCGAATCCGCGAAATTGAACTGGGCTACGAAGGTCATCGGAATGCCGGAGGGCGCTAGTGGCCAGGGCTTGCCCGCCGCACGGTATGGCAGACCGCCGATCTTCGTTACTGCCCGGCGCTCCGTCTCGCCCCGATTCCATATGAAGAGATCGGTTGGCATGCGCTCGACGTCGGGCTCAATGGCGTAGGATGCCTCGCGTAGCTGTTCTAACACGGCGATCCCGTACGGGTCAGACGCGATGTCGCCGGCTTCTGGTGGTCGCTGGCCGCTCGCCCGTGCCTCTGCCCGCAGACGGTCCAGCGGAAAGACGGACTTCCAATGTGCGATATCGAGTCGATCATGGATCATCCAACCCACCTCGCTTATGCATAATTCGTCCTCGTAGCCACTCTATCCCATCTTCCGCACGACCATTTGACGTTTCTTGGAGAATTGAGGGGGCAGCGACAAGCGGCAGAGGCTAGCAACTGCGGGTAGGCACGCTCCCTGAGCCACTGCTCGCACGCGCCTGGTGTCGCTCATGCGCAGCCACTGCTTCGCTGGTTTCCTGTGTGGTACCATCAAGGCAACCCACCGCTATGGCTCGTGCGGGTGAACTCCGCGCGTAGCGGCGATGGATGACGGGAGGCTGTCATGAGCGGCTACAGCGAGCAGATCGTCTACACTCCCAGCGAAGACCAGCGGTGGTTGGCGGGCCTCTTGATACAACCGGGCAAGGATTCACGACGGCGTGTTGGCGTTGTCTGCATCCACGGGTCCGTGGAGCCTTTCTACTTTCCCCCGTACGTCCTCATGGGGCGCGAGCTTGCCCGCCGAGGCTATCTCTTCGTGAGTGGGCACACCCGCGGGCACGACCTGCTCAGCGTCGATGCCCCGTGGCCGCTCAGCGCGCGTCCGCAAGATATCCCCACCTTACGCCTTGGTGGCTGGGGCTGGGAGCGCTGGACTGAGGATGAGCACGACGTAGCGGGCTGGATCAACTTCCTGGTCGGTCAGGGCGTCGAACTCGTCGTCCTCTTGGGACACAGCTCTGGCGTGGGCCGTGTGACCTACTATCAGGCCCGGCGGCAGGACCCGCGTGTCGTCGGCATGGTGCTCGCCAGCAGTAGCGATCGCGTGCAGCCGCAGGACCCCGCCAGGGTCGCACTGGCGGAGCGCCTGGTGGCTGAGGGCCAGGGTGATACGCCCTTGCCGCTGATAGAGGGCCGTCCCATCTTCTTCGCGATCGAGAGCGCCGCGAACGTGGTTCACTGGGAGCGCGATGTCGCTCCATTGGTCGTGGACGGGCACATGCCCTGGATTGCACAAATCCGCACACCCGTACTCGCGACGCTGGGAACGGCCGAGCTTGAAACGAACCTCCGTACCGCTGTGGAGGAGATGCAGCGGCGTGCCGTCCAAGCGCCCCGCTTTAACATTCAGGAGATCGAGGGCGCCGACCATGCCTACACGGGTCGCGAGCGCGAGCTCGCCGACGTAGTGGCACGCTGGCTCGATACACTGCCAATGACGCGCACGGCAGCGCCCAGACGTTGGTGGGGCGGGCGCACAAGGACACGCTAGCTGGAGAGGGAGCGATGTGTGCAGTCCGCCCACTTCCCGTAGTCGGTGATGACGGCTTGTGAGGCGTGCTGGTAGCATGAGGCCCATCAGGAAGGAGGGCCTCATGGCGAGGATGCGGGTCGAGCGGCTAGACCACCTGGGGATCGTTGCGGGCGTATGCCAGGAGATCGGGCTGGCGGCGTATCTGGATGCGCTGGCGGGGCCGAGCCAGCAACAGGTGAGCGTGGGGACGGCCACGGTGGCGATGATCCTGAACGGGCTCAGCTTCAGCAATCGCCGGCTGTATCTGGTCTCGCAGTTCTTCGCCACCAAGCCGGTGGAGCACTTGCTGGGTCCCGGCATCACGGCAGACATGCTCCACGACGACTGCTTGGGACGGACCCTTGATTGGCTCTACGCGCACGATCCGACGGCGCTGTTTGCTGGCATCGCCCGGCAGGCGCGGCAGCGCTTCGGCCTTACCGCGCGCCAGGTGCATGTCGATACGACCGCCTTCTCCGTCAGCGGTGCATATGCCTCCACGGAGGCAGAGGCAGGCGGCGCAGACGTGCATGCCATCGCGGTCACCTACGGCTACTCGCGGGACCACCGCGCCGATCTGAAGCAGTGGATGCTGGCACTGGCGACGACCCGGCAGGGCGATGTGCCGTTGTTCTGTCAAGCACTGGATGGCAACGCCAGCGACAAAGTCAGCCTGCTGGCAGCGGTGGAGGCCCTGGCGGAGCAGCTGCGCCCTCCTGAGGAGGGCGACGACGGCGGGGACGTCGAGACCCCGATCTTTGTGGCCGATAGCGGCTTGTACAGCGCCCACAACGTGGCGCAGCTCAGTGGCGCGGGCGTGCAGTGGATCAGTCGGGTGCCCGACACCTCCACGGAAGCGCATGCCGCCCTGGAGGTGGCCGACGACGCCTGGCACCAGGACCCGCTGGATCCCGCTGGGGCGCGCTGGTGGGCCCTGGTGGCCCAGCCGCCGGAGGGCGAACGCTGGCTGGTGGTGCGCACGGCGCAGGGCGAGGAGCGCGCCCGCACGACGCTCGCGCGGAAGGTCGAGCAGGCACGGGCGCAGTGGGAGAAGCGGCTGTGGCATCTGGGCAACCAGCGGTTTGCCTGCGAGCCGGATGCCCAGGCCTCCTTGGCAACCCAGCTCAAGACGTGTCCCGACTGGCTGGTCGTGCAAGCGGAGGTCCACGCCGTGCCCAAGCATGCCCGACTGGGGCGGCCACGCAAAGAGGCCGTCCCCGACCACACGGAGTGGCAGGTCCAGGCCACGCTTCGGGTCGATGCGGAGGCCGTCACCCGCCAGGCGCGGCGCAACGCCGCCTTCCTGGTCGCCACCAATGTGCTCGATTCAGCCGCCCTCTCCGACCACGAGCTGGTCCAGACCTACAGCGAGCAGCATAGTGTCGAGCGCGGCTTTGCCTTCCTCAAGGACCCGCTCTTTCTGGCTTCCTCGGTGTTCGTCAAGAAGCCCCAGCGCATCGTCGCCCTCTCGCTGGTGCTGGTGTTGTGCCTGCTGGTCTACCGCCTGGCCGAGCACCGCCTGCGCGAGCAGCTAGCCGCGACCGGCCAGACCGTGCCTAACCAACTCACATACCCGACTGACCGGCCGACGATGCGCTGGATGTTCCAGTGCTTCGAAGGGATTAGTCTCGTCCGCTTCCTGGCGCCTCATGGCCTGCCCCAGCAGGAAATCACCGGCGTCGAGCCACTCCACGAGCAGGTCATCCGGTTACTGGGACCATTCTGTGCGAAACGCTATGAACTGGGCACGTGAGGCTGTGAAATGTGTGCTCTATATTACAACAGGCTTTCACAACAGACTGGCGTAGTCCAGACGAGGATAGTAATGGGCTGGGCCTAGACCCCCGATCCTCTTCGCCTTCGATGTAGCCCAGCTGGTTGTCGGCGGGGCAGAGGCGTCGGAGCGGGGTACTGGCTATCTCGATGCTCGCAGAAGGTAGGGGGCGGTTCAGGTGTGTATCGGTTGCCGTGTTCATTGGAGCCAAGGGTGGAGGTCGCCTGGCCACGGCCGCTGCCTGACTGCGGTGTGATAGGATGGAACCCTCGCCATCGTCGCCAGATCACGTTGACACCTTCGCAGGCGGTGAGATAGTGACTCAGGGGAGAAGCGGGAAGGACGTTACCTTGGGCGTGCCGGGTTATCACGTCTGTCCGGGTTGTGGCGTGCGCCAGCCGATTTCGGAGGCGTATGCTGACGAGCGCTTCAACGCGTCCGCCGAGTGTTGGCAGCTCTACGGCGAATTGACCGCCTACACCGTGGCGAAGGGGTACGCGGATGGTGACTTCATCCACCAGCTGGCGGTGGACACCTACAGCGCCCAACACGCGACGGGACATGGGCCCGCGATCGGCGCCGCATTCGCGCTGATCGGCCTCTACCTGGCATGTGAACAGGGTTATTCTGGCCGGCAGGTGCAGCATATGCACGGGTTGCTGGCCCGGCGGTCGAAGACCTGGCCGCGCTTCGTGCCACCCCCACACGTTGGCGACGTGACCATCCTCGACGTCATGCAAGCCGCTCCGGGTGAGGCGCGGGACGCCATGCTGAGGCGCTGGGGCCAGTCGGTGTGGGAGGCGTGGGGTCAGGAGCACGAGCGCGTGAAGGCGCTGGTGGAGACCGTCATGGCCGATTGATGCGGCGCGGTCACGCCTGATCCGACTACCTCATAGCTCAGTGGTCGCCCCAGGCGGGGGTCGCCCCGGGTGTGGACTGGCCCTCGTGTTCGGTCGAGCCAGGGGTGAACGTCGCCTGACCAGTGCCATTGCCATTGCCGTCGCCTGGCTCAGGAGTGCCATGTCCGCCATGCTCGCCGGGCGTTTCCGTCGCGGATGGGCCGGCCGCAGGTGAGGAGAGCACACGCAGGTTCGTCGTCACCGCGGCGGTGCCGTCCGGGTTCCCTACGCCGACTGATGCGGGAGGGCTGGCGAGCGCGGACCGCGGCAGCTCCGCGGTGGCTCGTCCATCGCTCGCGACGCTCAGAGGTACCGCGGGCCTGCCATTCAGCAGCAGGGTGGCTCCTGGCTGGAAGCCCGAGCCCGTTACGACGACGTGCCAGGTGTCCTCATGCGGGGAGAGCGTTGCCTGCGCGACGTGCGGCACGGCGACGTTCAGCGCCGCCAGCGCCTGGGTGGTGTTCAGGCGGTCGGACCAGCCAAGGGCAGGCAGGGCAGCGCGCAACGTCGTGCCCTCGTCAGCACGCAGCTGGCCCAGCTCGGTGGTCAACTCAGCACGCGTGGCGCCGGCGGGCATTAGCCCGATCTGCTGCGCGGCGGCAGCGTCTTCGTCGCGCAGCGCGCTCAGCGCGTCACTGTACGCGGGATCGCCCTGCCGCTGGCGGGCGGCAACGCGCACAGCGGCCAGCCATTGCCGCGCGTTCTGCAGATGGACGCGCGCCCGCCCGGCGGGGTCTGGCGCGGCAGCAGCCTGAACGCCCTGTTCGAAGCGATGCAAGCCGAACAGCAGACTGCCAGGCGCCGCGTCGGTCGCCGCCACCGTGAGCATGCCGATCCCCAGCGCGAGCAGAACCGCCGCCGCCACGATCGCCGTGCGCAGCGGCTGCCAGTGAGACGCCCAGTGAGACGCCCAGTGGCGCGCGGGCGTGAGCGGCACGACGTACTCCGCGCGCCGGTCGGCCGCGCGCGCCAGTATGCGCGCCTGGAGCGCCCGCGCGAACCGCGGGTCAGGCTGAGCCGTGCGCAGTGGGTCTAGCGCCTGCGCGGCTTCCAGCAGGGGGGCGAGGTCCGCGTCCGCTGATGCCAGGTCCCGCGGTCCCAGCGGGCCCGCGGGAGCCCGCCAGGACTCCAGATGACGGCCAGGCTGCCCCCGCTCCGGCTGGCGGAGCGCGATGAGGAGCGCATCCAGCCTATCTTCGGGGTGCATGGTCGCTCCTTTGCGCCCGCCGGCCGGGCGCAGGCTTGCCGATGGTCGCGCGCATCGCGGGGACGGAGGGATTGGTGCCGGCAGCCGCCAGCAGACGCGCCAGCGAGCTCAGCGCGCGGAACTGGAGCGCGCGTATGGCCCCCGCCTGGCGGCCCATCATGCGGCTGACGTCCTCCGTCTCATAGCCCAGCACACAGCGATAGAGAATGACGGTTCGCTGCTCTTCGGTAAGTTGGCGCATGGCCGCGACCACCTCGCCCCAGCGCTCACGCGCCACCACCACTCCAAGCGGATCGCCCTCCTCGGCGTAGGTCGAGGGCTCGTCCCAGGATGGTGACGCCTCGCCCTCCCATCGACGTGATGCCTGCCGGCGGAAGTGCTCCCCGGCTTTGTTGCGCGCGATGCCCAGCAGCCACGCCGCGAAGCCTAGCTCGTCGTCAGCGCGCACGCGCTCGACAGATTCCACCATCACCATGAAGGTCTCGCTGGTCAAGTCTTCGGCCAGGTGTGCGTCGCCGACCCGTGCCAGGAGGAAGCGATATACACCGGGCAGATACCGGCCGTAGAGCAGACTGAGCGCCTCGCTGTCCAGCGCGCGGGCGCGCTGCAGCACCGAGGTGAACGCTAGCTCTTTGGGCCAGGTACCGCTCAACGCCCCATGTCCTCCCGCCGTACTCGCAGGTGCCGTGTCGTCGTATGTCACGAGTCATCACCGTAACATGTGACGGTCCACCGCGCGACTGGTCGTCACGGCATGAGAAAAGTCCTTGGGGCGAGGCAGCCGCGACAGACGCATGCCTGGTGGACGTGTCCATCGCGGCCCGCCTTTCGTCCCAGGGGCGATTCAGCTACTCCTGGGGGGTGCCTATTGGAGATGGGGTGCCCACAGGGTGGTCGCCGCTGCCTGTTGTCTCGGTGGGCTCTCCCGAGGCATGGCCACTGGCTTCGATCTGTGTCGCCGCCACGGATCCGTCGCTTTGCTTCGCCCCCTGGACCTGAACGGAATCACCCGTCTTCAGCGCCGCCAGTCCGCTCAGCCCGCCACTGAACCGCGTGGTCGAGCTCACGGTGACGGTCACCGGGCCGTGCTGCGTCCGCACCACGAAGGAGTGCGCGGCCGCATCGACGCTGAGGACGCTGCCGTCGACCTCCGTATCGCTCTGCTCACCGCTGCCATCCGACTTACCGGTGCTGGAGCCCTCGACGGTCACTTTGTCCGCAACCCACGCGCCAGACTGCTTGGTCGCCTGTACCTGCACCTTGTGGCCGACCGCCGCGGACAGATCCGCGAGCGACGAGGCGTGCTCGCCGTTGATCTTGGTGGCGCTGGTGACTTTGATGGAGACAGGACTCTTGCCAGTAGACTGGGAACCTGAGCTCTTCCCTTCGGACTGGGAATCTGAGCTCGTCCCCTCGGTCTGGGTGCTCTTCACTTCGGTCTGGGTGCTCTGCGCTTCGGCGTCGGAGCTCTGGGAATCGGCCTGCACGCTGATGCTGCCCGGGGTCGAGCCGGAGGCCGGGGTGTAGGACGCCAGCGTGCCTTCGACCGAGAGATGATTCGCGTTACCCTGCTCGTCCTGAGCCGTAGCGCTGTGCTCCGTGGGAGACGCGGACGCCGAGAGGTGCGAGCCGATCGTGGGCTGGCTGCCGTGGGTCGCCGTCACGGCGACGGCGGTGCCGCCACCCGCCACCAGCACCGTGGCCACGACGGCCGCACCAACTTTGGTCTGGACGATCGCGAGCAATTTCGAGAACATGTGGTCTTCTTCCTCCACCGTATTCGCTCTCCGCGAGAGCGTTCGTACAGAAAGTTGTCCCAGCGGCAAAAGTGTTATGGGCGGCGGTAGAATCTCCATGTTGGGCCGGACAGGCCGGCCGGTCGCGGCAAGACGAAGAGCGACGATGCTACTTCAGGAGGTGCGCTCAGAGCTATGAGCCAGCAGGATATGACGGCTTCCGTGCGTATCGAGCACGATTCTTTGGGGAATGTGAAGGTTCCCGCACAGGCGCTCTGGGGCGCGCAGACGCAACGCGCCGTGGAGAACTACCCCATCAGTGGGCTGCACGCCCACCCGTGGATGATCCAGGCGACGGTGCTGGTCAAGAAAGCGGCGGCACTCGCCAACCAGGAGACGGGCCGGCTCGACGAGAAGATCGCGCGGGCCATCGTCGCGGCGGCCGATGAGGTGCTGGCCGGCCAGTGGCATGACCAGTTCGTGGTGGACGTCTATCAGGCGGGCGCGGGCACCTCACACAACATGAATGCCAATGAGGTGCTGGCGAACCGGGCCATCGAGCTGCTGGGTGGGCAGCGGGGCGAGTATCGCCTGGTCCACCCCAACGACCACGTCAACATGGCCCAGAGCACGAACGACACCTTCCCCACGGCGATGCGCGTGGCGACGCTGTTGGGCATCCGTGAGACGCTGCCCGTGCTGGAGCGGCTGCGCGAGGCGTTCGCGGCGAAAGGGCGCGAGTTCGACCACATCGTCAAGTCGGGGCGGACGCACCTGCAGGATGCCACGCCCATCCGGCTCGGCCAGGAGTTCGCGGCCTACGGGTTGACAATGGAGCGTGACATCGCGCGGCTGCGCCAGGCGAGCGAGACGCTCTACGAGCTGAACATCGGCGGCACGGCGGTGGGAACGGGACTTAACGCGGAGCCTGCCTACATCACCGGCGTGGTGCGCCACCTGGGCCAGCTCACCGACTTCCCGCTGCGCACCGCCGAGTCGCTGGTGCAGATCGCGCCCAGCATGTCGTCGCTCGTGGAGATGTCTGGCGCGCTGCGCGTGCTGGCGGTGGACCTGACGAAGATCGCCAACGACCTGCGGCTGTTGGCCTCGGGGCCGAGCACAGGCCTCTACGAGATCGTGCTGCCGCCGGTGCAGCCGGGCTCGTCCATCATGCCGGGCAAGGTCAACCCGTCCATGGCCGAGATGCTGAACATGGTGTGCTTCCAGGTGCTGGGCAACGACACCACCGTGACGTATGCGGCACAGGCCGGCCAACTGGAGCTGAACGTGATGATGCCGGTCATCATCCACAATCTGCTGACCAGCCTGACCATCCTCAAGAACGCTACGGACACGTTCACCGTGCGCTGCGTGCAGGGCATCGTGGCCAATGAGGAGCGCTGCGCAGAGTACGCTTTCAAGAGCGCGGGCCTGGTGACGGCGCTGGCGCCGTACATTGGCTACGAGGAGGCGGCGAGCATCGCCAAGGAGCAGATCAAGACGGGCCGCGACGTGCGCGATATCGTGCGCGAGCGCCGGTTGCTGCCAGAGGAAGACCTGGCGGAGATCCTGCAGCCGTGGGCCATGACCGAGCCGGGGATCGCCGGCCAGGGCAAGACGAAGACGCCGATCCTGGGCCACGCCAGCGCGGGCGGGTAATGGCGCCCGTTCTCTCGTGACGGAAAAAGCTCACCTCCGCGGAGGTGAGCTTTTTCGCGTTCTCATGTGGTGGCATATGCACGGAGTGCGGTCAGTGGCCTATACATGGCTGCCCGCGCCGCAGCCCGCTCGACGCTCACGCCCAGGTCCAGCGCGTCGCATCCGCGAACGTGCTGGCGTCGGTCCACGCACGGACCGTGCGGGGGCGCAGGCGAAAGATGCCGTCGGTCGCGGGTGCGGGGTGCAGACGCCCATACTTCGCCTCCCAGGCGGCGACGATGCGCCCTCCCACATCGGCATCCGTCACGACATCTTCGGCCGACCCCTCGACAATCACCACATCGTCGCCGCTCTCCAGATGCACGGTCATCGCCGGGTTCGCCGCGAGATTGCGTGCCCAGCGGGCCGCGGGGAAGCCGTTGACGTACAGCATCTCGTCCACCCACACGCCCCACAGCGGCGTCACGTGCGGTCGACCGTCGGGGCGCACGGTCGCCAACCAATAATTCCGCGCCTCGCGCAGCCGCGCCTCGACGCGCGGCCACGCCAGCAGGGGTCCCGCGGCGCGGGAGAAGCCATAGACGGACGGGGCGACTGGGCGATCCGCGCGCGGCCCGCCCGGCCATTGCGGTGCAACTTCCCTGCGGCCGGACAGGCCCTCGTCATGCTGTAGTAGCTCAGCGTGGCTGCCGTCGTCGCGCCCCGCATGCGCCATGTGTCGCCTCCATCCTACATCGCATACACGTGTCGGTTCGATAATGCGGCCAAGCGCCGCACCAGGAGGGTATTGTACGGCGCGATACCTGTCACCTTCTGTCAGCATTGATTGGTGAGTTCCTACTGCTCGAGCGGGCGCAGACGGCAGGCGAGCACCGGGGGGATATCGGGATAGTGGCTCCAGTTCAGCACCAGATCGCTCTGCATAGGCCCGGCAACGGCCGGCTCCTCCAGCCCATCCAGCACGAAGCCGGCGCTGAAGCATGCCGCCAACAGGTCGCTCAGCGAGCGGTGGAAATAGTAGTGTGGCTCCGGCTCACCCGGCATGCCGGCGCCCTTCTCGACGGTGGGGCGCAGGTAGTGCGGAATCTTGATGGAGTACGTGAGGACGATGCGCCCGTTGCGGTCCTCCTCCTCGACCACCTTGTGGTGATCGGGCGTGTTAAAGCATGGGTGCGTGACGCAGAAGACGAAGCGCCCCTCTGGCTTCAGCAGCCGCCGCGCCGCGCGCAGCAGCGGATCGAGCGTCGCCATGTCCATGAACGCCATGTTGCAGACCACCGCGTCGAAGCGCCCCTCGCCCAGCGCAAGCAACTGTCCCTCGTCCGTCGCGTCCGCCACCGTGTACTCGATGCGCTGGCGCAGCTCGGGCGTCGAGCGCGCCCGCGCCCGCTCGACGAATACCTCGCTGAAGTCGCACGCGACCACTCGCGCGCCGCCAGCCGCCAGCCGCCGCGCCATCACGCCGTTACCGCAGGCCACGTCGAGCACCAGCTCACCCGCGCGCAGCGCGAGCAGCCGCTCCGTCGCCGGCCCCACCAGCAGCCGCTGGAAGGAGTTGCCCTCCTCGCCCATTCGCTCGTCCCAGAAGGACGCTTTCGCGTTCCAGATCGCCCGTGACTCCTGGGTTAGCGCGGCCGTGTCGCGTGTCGTATCCTCCGATGACATCGGTTCCTCCTACTTTCATTGTGGTGAGCGCACAGCTATAGCCGGATGCCAGGCCAACGACACCCGGAGTCTAAGAGTATAACGCACGGCGACTATTCAGGCAGACGGTGATCGATTCAGGGCTTCGCGCACGCGCACAACATCCTCGCCGCGCTGGCCGCGCGGATGGTCGCGGGCCGGCCGGTGAAGCTGGCGCTGACCCGTCAGCAGATGTTCGCGCTCGTCGGCTACCGCACGCCGACCATCCAGCGGGTGCGACTCGGCGCTGGCAGCGACGGGCGGCTCACCGCGATCGTCCACGACATCGTCGAGCAGACCTCGAAGATCAAGGAGTTCGCGGAGCAGACTGGGGTGCCGACGCGGATGATGTACGCCGCGCCGAACCGCCGCGTTACCCACCGTCTGGCCGCCCTTGACGTGCCGGTGCCGTCGTGGATGCGGGCGCCGGGCGAGTGTCCAGGGATGTTCGGGCCGGAGGTGGCGATGGACGAACTGGCCGTTGCCTGCGGGCTGGATCCCATCGAGCTGCGTGTCCGCAACGAGCCGGAAGTCGACCCCGAATCCGGGAAGCCATGGTCCAGCCGCAAGCTCATCACATGCCTGCGCGAGGGCGCCCGTCGCTTCGACTGGGAGCGGCGCGACCCCACCCCGGCCATACGCAAGCGGAATGGTTGGCTGGCGGGCACCGGCGTGGCGAGCTCCACCTACCCCCTGTACGGACGGCTCGGGTCCAGGGCAAAGATCCGTTGCGGCGCGGACCGCCGCTACGAGGTCCAGATCGGAGCCGCCGACATCGGCACCGGCACCTGGACGGCCCTCACGCAGATCGCCGCCGACGCCCTGAGCTGCCCGGTCGAGGCCGTCCGGCTCGAGATCGGAGACTCCGCTCTGCCCATGGCCACCGTCGCCGGCGGGTCCTCAGGCATCACCTGTTGGGGGTCGGCGATCGTCGCCGCGGCCAGCGCGTTCCGCGACGCGCACGGCGGCGAGCCCGCCGTGGGCGCCGAAGCCGAAGCTGAGATGCCGGTGAACCCCGACGCTGAGCAGTTGGCGATCCACTCGTTCGGCGCGCAGTTCGCCGAGGTGCAGGTCCACGCCGACACCGGCGAGATCCAGGTGCCGCGGATGCTGGGCGTCTTTTCCGTGGGTCGGATCATCAACCCGCTGACCGCGCGGTCCCAGTTGATCGGCGCGATGATCATGGGCCTGTCCATGGCGCTGCACGAGAACGCCGTCGTGGATCCGCGCTTCGGGCACGTCGTGACCATGACTTCGCCGAGTACCACATCGCCGCCAACGCCGACGTCAAGGACATCGAGGCAATCTGGCTCGACGAAGAGGACCCGCACTCCAATCCCATGGGCTCCCGAGGCATCGGCGAGATTGGCATCGTCGGTGCCGCGGGCGCGATTGCCAACGCCGTGTTCCATGCCACCGGCCGGCGTATCCGCTCTCTGCCCATCACGCTCGACCAGCTCCTCTGACGCCACCCGCTGACGCCACTCGCGAGCGCCCGCGTGCGGTCCGTGCGCGCGCGGGGGCGGCCAGCGGCACGCGCCCGCAGATTGACGCGCATCATCCGTGGCGCTACGTCTTCTGTCCTCACCGCCAGCAGGACTCTCCGTGCTGTATATTCGATGCGGCGGAGATGGAGGCGGAGAGTCCTGAGGGGGCCGCGCCAAAGCGAGGAAGGAGGTCGGCGTGTCGAATCAGCGCGACCTGTCGGTGTTCTACCTGATGGGTGGGATCGTATTTGTGCTGCTGGCGGTGCTGACGTTCGCCATCAGCCCCAGGCGCGACTCGTCGGTCCTGCTCACGAGCGCTGGGATGGCGCTGGCGGGGGTGCTGGCGATCATGGCGTTCCTGGGCATACGGCGGACGCGGGGGCGATAGGTGCGTCGAGCATGCGGAGTGCATGCGCGAAGTCCCGTGCACCCGCTGTCGGGCTGGATCGCATGAGCCGCGCGGCCGCTGTGACGGGGCGCCGGGATCCGCGGTCAGGCGGAGGGATGGGGCGGCATCGAGTGGGCGCGCAGCCGCGCCTTCTCGCGCTCGTCCAGGAAGGCGATCTCGATGGCGTTGGCCTGTGCCTGGCGGATGCGCATGGGGCTGAGGCCGGCGGCCGGCGCGGCCATGGTCAGCTCGTGCGTGAGGGTGATGCCGCTGACGGAGGGATCGTCGGTATTGATGGTGGCCAGCAGGCCGCGGCTGAGGAAGGTCCGCAGCGGGTGGAAGCTGTAGCCGGGGACGGTGCTGGTCTGCACGTTACTGGTCAGGCTGGACTCGATGCCGATGCGGTGCTCGACGAGGTAGTCCAGCAGGGCGGGATCCTCGACGGCACGCGTGCCGTGGCCGATGCGCTCGGCGCCCAGCTGGCGCAGCGCCTGCCAGACGCCCGGCGCGCCCGCGGCCTCGCCCGCGTGTACGGTGATGTGCCAGCCGGCGTCGCGCCCGCGACGGAAATGTTCCACGAACAGCTCACCCGGCCAGCGGGCCTCGTCGCCCGCTAGATCGAGCGCCACCAGCGCTTCACGATGCGCCAGCAGCGCTTCCAGCTCGCGCATCGCCGCGTCCGGCCCGAAGGTGCGCGTGAGGATGCCGATCAGGTTGACGCGCACCGCGAAGTCGCGTGCGCCCCCGCGGACGCCATCCGCCACCGCCTCCACCACGCCGGACAGATCCAGTCCGTGAGGCTCTGCCATGTAGAGTGGACTGAAGCGCAGCTCGATGTAGGCGATGCCGTCGCGGGCCGCGTCCTCGACGCTCTCGCGCGCGATGCGTGCGCAGGCATCCAGGTCGGCCAGCGCGGAGACAGCGCGATCGATCCGGGCGATGAACGCCATCAGGTCGGGCTCGGGGTCGGTCACCTGCACGAGTGGACGCAGCTGCTCCAGGTCGCGTGGCAGCGGCAGGTCGTGCCGCTCGGCGAGCGCCAGCACGGTCTGCGGGCGAATGCTGCCTTCGATGTGGCGGTGCAGGTCAATGCGTGGCAACTCAGACTCCACCAGACGACTCCTCCATATCGTGCGCGCGCGGCGCTGCTCAGGTTGATGGATTGTACACGCTGCACGCCCCATCCTGGTAGTGCGTGATGACCGCGGGTGCCACCACGCATCGGAGGTCAGCCGGCGCACGCGGCTCGCCTGCACCGTAGGGGCGTCCGGTGGACGCCCGCCGCGGCCCGCCCCCAAGAGTGGGTGGAACCATGACCGCGGGCCGGAACACGATGCATCGCCGCGTGGCGACAAGGTCCCGGAACCAGGGAACGCGGCCTGCCAGAGGCACGGAGGTTGCGCGGCATAGGCGGGCCGTGTCGTCTATGCCAGGCCGCCGCGGTTCGCCTCCCCAGGTGGCACATGAGTACCGCTGATCGCCAGCCGGTCGCATATAATGACGACCGTGACAGGGAGGAGCAGATGGGCGAGTCAAGCGATGCGGCTCCTGGTCCGGTCCTCACCGAGGAAGGCCAGAGGCACGGACGTTTGGAAAGCATGTGGGTGACGGTGGGTGGCCTGGGGCTGCATGCGCGCGTCTCGCGGGATGCGGGCGCCGCGAGCGCGATGCCTATCGTGCTCGTGCACGGATGGGTGGCGTCCAGCCGGGTGATGGTGCCGCTGGCACTGGCGCTCGCACCGTTCAGCCCCGTGTATGCGCCCGATCTGCCTGGCTTCGGCCGCAGCGACAAGCCCCGCGGTGTACTGGGCGTACCTGAGCTGGCGGACGCCCTGGCCGGCTGGATGGGCGCGGTCGGGTTGCAGCGCGCGGCGCTCCTCGGCCACTCACTCGGCGCGCAGGTGGTGGTGGAGCTGGCCGTGCGCAAGCCGGAGCGGGTGGCGCTGGCGGTGCTGGCGTCGCCATCCACCGATCCGGGCGCGCGTACTATGCCGCGCCTGCTGGTACGCTGGCTGCGCAATCTGGCTCGTGAGCCGTTCGGCCTGGCCCCGGTCTTCGCACGCGATACACTGGATGCCGGCTTGCGGCGGGCCGTGGGCACCGTCCTGCACATGCTGGACGACCATATCGAGGACAAGCTGCCGCGCATGCGCATGCCGACGCTGCTGATTAGTGGCGCGAACGATCCATTGGTGCCTGTGCGGTGGGCAGAGGAGCTGGCCAGGTTGCTGCCGTTGGGCCGTCTGCGCCTGATTCCAGCCGCGCCGCACACGCTCAACTACCTCATGCCCGATGAGCTGGCGGACGTCGTTCGGGCATTCGTGCACGAGCAGTGTGAGGAGGTACCCAGCGGGCGCGAGGCGGTGCTGAGCGCGACGGCGGGCATGGCGGCCCGCCTGGAGGGCAACGTGGCGCCGGCAACGAGCGCATAATGGCGCATAATTAGAGACGGCTCGGCGGGAGAGCTCAGAGATGGAACGACAGGTCATGTGGTCTCCTTGGACCGCACCAGGACTAGAACACGCGCACGTTTTCACCGCATCGGAAGGCATTGTCGCCGATGGCTTGATCCTTGGCGTGAAGGAACAGGAGCCATTTCGTGTTCGGTATGCAATTCATTGCGACCAGCGCTGGAAGCTTCGCACTGTTCACGTCAGCCTGTTGAGTGGCTCATGCCAATCCCTCCATCTCGTTACGGATGGAGAAGGAGCTTGGGCCACGGAAAGCGGGCAGGCTCTCCCCTCGCTCAACGAGTGCTTGGATGTCGATATCTCCGTCACCCCGTTCACGAACACGCTACCAATCCGGCGACTCACCCTCCAATCAGGTGCCTCCGCAACCCTTCGCATGGTGTACATTGCGGTTCCTCACATGCAGGTAGAAGTAACCGAACAGAAGTACACCTGCATGGAGACCACCCCATTTGGAGGGCGGTACAGGTTTGAGAGTCTGGAAAATGGGAGAGCCAGCTTTACTGCCGAGCTTCCTGTCGATCAAGATGGATTGGTATTGGATTATCCTGGACTGTTTAGAAGAGTAGGAGCATGGTGACATCTCCCCCGGCGGCGGCTGGGAGGTGCTTTGACTAACCGTCTGAAAGGTTGCATCTGCCCTGTCGCACAGCCGCACGCCGTAAGGAGAGGGCAGCGTGAAAGCAGCCTTGCTCCCGCACGCAGCCTGGACCTGATGTGTTGCGGTCGGTACGGACACTGCTGATCGGACGAATCGCTAGATCCCGCCCACTGAGGCCCTGATCTCGTAGAGGTTGTTGAACGGGTTGTCGATGGGCACCTGGCGCACGACTCCAAAGCCCGCCTGCGCGCAGAGCGCGCGCAGCTTCGCCTCGTGCAGCCCCAATGTGCCCAGTCCTTCCCCGTGCTCGGCTAGCGACATCGTCATGCACAGCAGGACGCTGCAGCCGTGGAAGAAGGCCCCTTTGGGGCCCAGGTTCTCCTGCAGCTTGTCGGAGCAGTTGATATCCACGCACACATAGACCCCATCCGGCGTGAGCGCGTGGCGTATCGCGCCGAGCAGGCCGGCTGGATCGGCTGCGTCGTGGACGACGTCGAAGGTGGTGATGACATCATAGAGGCCGGGCAGCCCTTTCGCCGCGTCGCGCTGCTCGAAGCGCACCCAGTCGTCGACTCCGGCCGCCGCGGCGTTGGCCCGCGCCCGCTCGATCAGCTGCGGCAAGACATCGTACCCGACGTAGCGAGCGTTGGGGAAGGTCTGCGCCAGCTTGATCAGCGCGCGGCCGTGGCCGCAGCCCACGTCGGCCACCTCGGCGCCCTGCTCCAGCCTGGCCCGGACATCCGGCATGAGCGGCAGCCATTGCTGGACGAGGAGATTGTTGAACCACCCATTGGTAAATCGCTCGATCCCATCCCACGTATCGCTCGCGAAGGCAGTGGGCGGCACTCCACCGCCGCGGCGAAACGCGTTCATGACGCGATCGAGCGTGGCAAGGGTGCCGAGCATCTCCTGCTGCACGCCGCCAAGAAAGAATGGTCCGCCTTCGTCGGCAAGCGTCAGCGCATGTTCCGGTGGCAGGGTAAACCGACCGCTGTTGGAGTCGTACGTCAAATACCCAGCGCTGGCCATTCCGCCCAGCCATTCGCGAGCGTACCGCTCGTGCACGCCCGTGCGCGTCGCGAGCTCGGCGCTGGTAGCCGGCCCGTGAGCCGCCAGGTCCTTGAACAGACCCAGGCGGTCGCCAATACTCGCGAGCACGGTGTTGGTCAGGCCGGTAAGGTCGCCAAACACCTGGCCGAGGAAGGCTTGGGCCTTCTCCTGTTCGATGGACGGTTGCGTTGTCGTCGTCTGTGCCGTCATGGTTGGCTCCTTCGTGAGAAATGGGCGCCCACATATGCGCCACGAGGAGTCTAACCGGGACAGACCGATCTGCCATCGTGGCGCGCACAGAGATTTCGCGCGGCCCACACGGAGATTTCACGGAGCCCATCGGTCGATACGGTCAATACAGAAGCCGATGTACCGAGCGCGGCGGTGAGAGGACGAGCCGCTCACCATCCACGCCGCGGCGAGCCACCGCGGACTATGGGGCGTCGCGCAACAACCCATGGGCGATGGCCCACGCCACAATCTGCGCCCGCGAGGTGACGCCCAATTTCATGAGGATGGTGCTGATGTGCGTCTCGACCGTTCGCTTGCCGACGACGAGCGCCGCGGCGATCTCGCCGTTGGTTTTGCCTTCGGCGAGCAGATGCGCCACCTCGCGCTCGCGGCGCGTCAGTCCTCCGGACGCCTGCCGTGCGGCCTGGAGGGACGAGGGCGTCCGCGGTACGGGGAGCATCCGTGTAGCCTCGCGCACAAAGGTCGCCCGGACGGGCGCCTCCGGGATGTCGCCCGCGAGCGCTTCGATGAGCGACCGCGCCGCCGCGAACGCTCGCTCGGCGTCGGCACGCCGTTTCTCGGCCTGGTACAGCCTCGCGAGCGAGAGATGCAAGCGCCACAGCAGGGGGCGGGCCCCGCGTCGCAGCGCGGTATCACGCCCCGCCACCAACGCCGATTCCGCGTCCGCCGGCCGCCGCAGCCGCGCAAGCGCCTCGCCGCGCAGCCTCCACAGGCGCGGCGTAACGGTTGCGCGCGACGCGTTCGGATCGGCGGCAATCAGCTGCTCCACGATGCGCAGGGCCGTGGCGCCATCCCCTTCCGCCAGTTTCAGCTCGGCACGCGCGCACCAGACCATGCGGTCGCCGAGCGTGCGCATGGGGCTGTCGGCCTGAAGGGCAGCATCCAGTACGGCCGCGGCCCGCGGCAGATCGCGCTGGAGGACGCAGGCGGAGGCCAGGAGCGCGGACACGATCTCCGTCCATTGTTGCGAGCCGATCTCGCCTGCCAGCCCCAGCGCCAGCTCCAGGTGGTGACGTGCCGTGGGGACGTCCAGCAGGTCGAGGAACAGCGCGCCCAGGGTTGCATGGCATCCGGTAGTCCATTGACGGTGCCCGATCGCTTCGGCGATCGCCAGGCCGGATCGGGCCATTTCCAGGGCGCGAGCGTACTCGCCCCGCGGTCCAAGCCAGAGCGCCAGCTCGTAGAGCACGTAGCATTCGCCCGCGAGCCATCTGATCTCGCGAGCCGTCTGGAGCGCCTCGTCGCTGGCGCGCAGGGCTTCTGCGTCGCTCAGCTCGGCCGGGACGAGCGTGTCGTGCCAGTACGAGCCGCTCTGAAGGAGCTGAATCACCAGGCTGTTGACCAATCCCTGCCGATCATCCAGCTCGCGGAAGAGCGCGATGGCGCGTGCGTAGGACTCGCTGCTTTGCCGCGGGTCGCCGTGGATGTTGTACGTCATGCCGAGCAAGTCGAGCGTTTCGGCAAGCCCTCGCCGCTCGTGCGTCGCCTCGAAGATCCCCAGCGCCTCGTGATGGAACCCGAGCGCTGCGTCAGGTCCGGCGACGTTGAGATGCCAGTTGCCGACACGATTCAAGCTGCGCGCAATCATACCCTGGTCGCCCACTATCCGCGCGAGATCGAGCGCCTGCGTGAAATAGCTCCCCGTCTGGGCATAGTCCAGCCCCGCGTAGAGGGAGCCCAGCGCCAGCAGTGCGTCCCATTCCGCGCGTGTGTCGTGCAGTGCACGCGCCAGGCGCAGCGCTATCTCGTAATCCGCGCGGGCGGCCTCCAGGTCGCCGAACATGTCGTACGCCGCCCCCCGCATACTGTAGAGCTCCGGTGGTGGCGCGACACCCGTCGCGGTTGCCGCCACCAGCGCCCGTGTGAACTGTTGGATCGCCGCCTGTGGAGCGTAGAGCAGGCGCGCCTGCTCTCCCGCACGCCGAGCGTACTCCAGCGCTTTGTCCCATACCTGCGCCTCGGCATAGTGGTAGGCCAGATCGCCCAGGGTGCGCTCCAGCGCGTCCCCGTGGCCGCGCTCGAGGATCCGCGCGGTGGCGTGATGTAGCGAGCGGCGCTCGCGCGCCAGCAGATCGGCGTAGATCGCTTGCCGCGTGAGGGCGTGCCGAAACGCGAACCGATCCGCCGTCTCTTCTACGATCAGCTGCGCGGCGCTCAACTCTTTGATGGCGACCACTAGCGCCCGCTCCGCGAGCTGCGCCAGCTCCTGGAGCAGGGCGAAGTCGAAGCGCCGCCCGGCGATCGCCGCCAGGGCGACCACCTGCCTGGCGGGCTCGCTCAGCCGCTCGACCCGCTGCCGCACCGCGTCTCGCACGCTGCGTGGGATGCGTAGCTGGTCGAGCGGCTTGCGATCCCAGCCACGCGCGCCGTAGAAGATGTCGCCCTCCGCGATGAGCGCTTTCAAGGCCTCTTCGATGAAGAAGGGATTCCCCTCGGTCAGCTCGTAGATCGCATCGAGAAACTCCAGGCGCACTGGCTGATTCAGGCCGAAGATCGCCCGTAGCATCGTGGCGACATCGTCGTGCGTGAGCCGCTGCAGCACGAATTCTTGTGCCAGACGCTCATGGTCGACCTGGGTAAGCCAGCGGCGCAGCCGTGGACCGGCATCGTCGCTGCGAAACGTCAGGAGCAGGAGGATCGGCTTATCGGCGCTGAATCGCGCCAGGTGCTGGAGCAGCTCGAGGCTGCCGTCATCGCTCCAGTGCAGATCCTCGAACAGCAGGAGCAGCGGCTGGCGCGCCGCGCAGTCCGCGAAATGCTGGAGCAGCGCCGCAAAGAGGCGATGCTTGCGCGTATCGGGGTCGTCGGCCACGGTGGCCGTGAGGTCCAGTGGGAGCGGGACGATCCCGGGGAGGAGCTGGACGAGGTCGCGGATGGCGGGGTCCCACTCGGCTCCGCGAGCGGGCAGGGCGTGGCGCATGAACTGGGAGCGGAGCACATCGAGGAGTGGCGCGTAGGGGCTCGACTCGTCCTGCTCGAAGCAGTGCCCGCGGAGCACGAGAAAGCCGCTCGTCACCGCATGCGCGGCGATCCCAGTGGCCAGGCGCGACTTCCCCACGCCGGCTTCCCCAGAAATCAGCGCGCACTGGCCGTGGCCGTTCCTCGCGACATCTACGAGGCGCTGGAGCGCCGCGACGTCACGCGAGCGTCCGATGAGCACGGGGCAGTGGACGGCAGCGCCGAAAGGTGGTTGCATAGGGCCTGCCTTTCCCGTCGTGCCGACCAGGATCAACGGATTGTATCACTCGCACGCCCTGACGCTCGTGGGGTGCGCCGGACCCGTTGCGGGCCACTTCTCCCGATCGCTCTCGGCTTGGCGCTTGTCGCGCTCGTCTTGCCAGGTCATGCTCGTTTTCCTCGTAAGTCGTGCGGTGCTGGGCAGTGTGGTGTGTGAGACGTCCGGCGGAATTTACCGGACGAGCACGGATCGTTCGGAGGTTGTGTGGCGTCGCGCGCAAGGTCCGTCCAGGCTCACGGCACGCGCTTCCTCTCGCTCGTTCCTGGTACGTCCCGCACGCGCGATCGTGCACTCGCTCGCTCGGCGGTTGACAGCCCAGTCGCGCACGCCGTACGCTTCGGATAGGAAGGCGTGCCGAGCCCACCGCGAAGCAAGGGGGCTTGCCGGCACACGAGTGGCGGGAAGGAGCGCGGCGATGGTGGGCACGGCGGCGGAGAGCATACCGCAGGCGGCGAGAGACGAACGACTGCGGGCGCTGCCCAAGGCGCACCTGCACCTGCACTTCGAGCACGCGATGCGCGCGGAGACTCTGCGCGATCTAGCCGCACGCGAAGGCGTGGACCTCGGCGACTTCTGGCGCTTCACGTGTCTCGCCGAGTTCCTCAGGCGCGGGTCGACACTTAGCCAGTGCATCACCACGCGCGACGACCTGCGGCGCATCTGCCACGAGTTGGTGGAGGACGCGGCGCGGGACGGCGCGCTCTACGTCGAGCCCATGGTCCTCCCGACACGCTGGACGCCCTTGATCGGCTCGCGCGACGAGGTGTTCCAGGTGCTGCGTGAGGCGTTCGACGAGGCGGGGGCCTGGTGGGGCGTCGAAGTGGGGATCATGATCGGGTTCGGCCGCCATCGTGAGACGCCCGAGTCGGCGGAAGAGATCGCGCGTTTCGCGACGGCGCGCGCCAGCGACGGGGTGGTGGCGTTCGGCTTCGGCGGCGATGAGGCCCTCGTAGGGCCGGAGCCCTTTGCCCGCGCCTGCGCCATCGCGCGGGAGGCGGGGCTGCTCATCGTGCCGCACGCCGGCGAGGACGCTGGGCCGGAGAGCGTAGCCGCGACGCTGGACGCCCTGCGCCCCGACCGCATCGCGCACGGCGTGCGTGCGGTCGAGGATGAGCGCGTGCTGGCGCGGCTGGCGGACGAGGGCGTGGTCTGTGATGTCTGCCCGACGTCGAATCTGCTGCTGGGTGTGGCCCCTTCGATCGAGGCGCATCCGGTGGGCCGCATGATCGAGGCGGGTGTGCCGGTGACGCTGGGTACCGACGATCCGCTGGAGTTTGGCGCGAGCCTCACCCATGAGTACGCGCTGGTCCGTGACACGTTCGCGCTCACCGACGCGGCGCTGGCGCGCCTCGCCGAGACCAGCGCGCGCGCGTCCGGCGCCTCGCTGGCGACCCGCGAGCGCATCCTCGGCGGCATCCGCGAGTGGCTGGCTGCCGCGCCGCTGGACGCATAGGCGCCATGCGCCCTACCCACCAGGCGCGGCATCTCACAGCGTGTTTGGCACATGCGGCCTATGCGGCGTATACCCGGTGCCCGTTGTGCAACGTTCAACAGCGGCCCAACGCCGTACGCTGCTCGGCACGCGCACAACGTATCCGCTTTTCCTTTTTAGAATGAGAAGTACGGAATGGGCAGTTGCCCGGGAACGCAAATCAGGATGCGGAGCCATGAATACCGAAGTAAGGTCAACAGGAGGACAGTATGACGGGACGGATGATCGAGTTCGACGCCAACGGATCAACTGCGCCGGCCTATCTGGCAACGCCGGATGCCGCGACGAATGCCGCCGAGGATGCAGGGGGACCAGGGATCCTCGTGCTGCATGCGTGGTGGGGACTGACGGAGCCGTTCCGCCAGGTCTGCGACCGGCTCGCGCAGGCGGGCTTTGTCGCGCTCGCCCCCGACCTCTACCGCGGCAAGACGACCGCGCTGGTCGAGGAGGCGGAAGCATTGGCCCAGGCGCTGAATCAGGATGAGGAGCGGGTGCGCGCCGACCTCGCCGGGGCGGTGCGCTTTCTGCGCCAACACGGACCACACGATGCGACATCTCTGGCGGACGGTCGCGGCCAGCTCGCCGTCGTCGGCTTCTCGCTGGGTGGCGCCTACGCGCTGGACATGTCGGTCAACCTGGCCGAGGAGATCGCCGCCGTCGTGACCTTTTACGCCTCCTACACCGGACCGGACTATGGCAGCGCGCAGGCGGCATACCTGTGCCATTTCGCGGAGGACGATCCCTTCGAGCCGGCGGAGTCGGTGGCGGAGATGGAGCAGGCGCTGCGGGCGGCGGGCAGGCAGGCCACTTTCTACACCTATCCGGGGACCAAGCACTGGTTCTTCGAGGCGAATCGCCCGGATGCTTACAATGCCGCCGCCGCTGCCCTGGCGTGGGAGCGTACCGTCGCCTTCCTGAACGCCGAGCTGCATCGGCCGTAAGGGTGCCGAGCGCTCTCCCGCCGAACATGGTACAACACCGGCTGCCAGGGGGCGCTCTCGGTGGGGAAAGAGCGCCGAGACACCAAAGGGACAGCCAGCGAGCAGGACATAGACGATGGCGTCGAGAGTGCCACGCGACGAGTGCATGCGCGGTCCGCCGCGCGTCGAAGGCCGGTGGGTAGTAGCGGTGCACGCACTCCCATTCCGCGTCAGTCAGGTGACTGGGATACGTCATACTCATGCCGCCGAGCGTACGACATAACGTCATGCCTGTGTTGTTCCCAAACACGCTCTCAGCGCATGACGCGCACAGCGCGCCGGACGTGACGCAGCGCGCGCAGCACTTCGGCTGTCTTGGGAAAGCCGCCCAGGAACGGCGCCAGCGCCAGCACATTGAGCCAGAAACCGAGCCGGTCGCGCTTGCGGTGGTCGGCGATGCAGTCCCGTATGGCGCACACGGTGCCCACACCTGGAATGAACCCGAGGATCACCTGCGTCACGGCGCCCGCCGCGCCGACTTCCGGCGCGAAGTCCCCCCGCACCGCGCCGTTGAACACGTCCACCACGAAGGGGATGCGTCGCTTCAGCGGCTGGGCCACCGCACCCGCTCGCGGATGCGCTGCACCATCCCCTTTCCAATTGGACTGTGGCATGGTTGGGCTCCCTTCTGGCTCGCTCCGGCGCGGTCGCTAGCTCTCTGCGTTCCGGCAGCAGCGGCGGCGTTGATAGATGGGACGCATTACGCACTGACTCAGGCGTTGCCGGTACTATGCGCCGACGGACAGCCTGGTGCAAGGCCTGGAGCACGAGGCGCGGCGCGAAGATCCGCCGGATGGCCGATGCCGGAGGGCGGCCTGCGGGGCTTCGCCGTCATGCTTATGCTGGGTCTGTGGCTGGTGAGTAGCGGGCTGCTCGCCGCGTACGATGCGATGCTGGCGCCCCCGCAATACGCGAGGGCGATCCTGGACAACACCAGCGTCCACAGCGCGGGCCTGCTGCGCGGCGCGACGCTGCGCATGGGAGGCCGCACCGTCGTGGTAGACCCCAACCTCGTCCCGACGGGCGTGCGCACCTGCGTCATCGTCGCGTCCGGACCAAACTCCTTAATGGCGTTCAGCGTACGGGTGGCAGACCACGCTCACCCGATGGCGGCGTGTTCCGGCACGGCGCGGGGACGCGAGCGCTAGAGCACCAGCTCGGCCATGACGCGCAGGGCCTCGGGCTGGACGGTGGCGCAGATGAGCGTGGTCGCGCGGGAGGCCTTCCACGGCGCCAGCAGGTCCGCGATGCGCTCCTTCGGCCCGCAGAGCGCCACCTCGTCCACCAGCGCATCGGGCACGGCGGCGGCGGCCTCGCGCTTGTGGCCGTCGAGGTAGAGGTCCTGGATGTGGTGCGCGGCGGCTTCGTAGCCGTAGCGGCTAGCCAGGTCGTTGTAGAAGTTCTTGCCACGGGCACCCATGCCGCCGATGTAGAGGGCGAGCATCGGCTTGACGAAATCGCGGCACGCCTGGATGTCGTCGCCGAGCACGATGGTCGCCGTGGGGGCGATGTCGAAGGCATCGGGCGCCTGCCGCCGCGCCAGGCCTGCCTGCAGCGGCGCGAGATAGGCGTCCTCACGGGTGGGCGCGAAGAAGACGGGCAGCCAGCCGTCGGCCAGCTCGCCGGCTAGCTCGATGTTCTTTGGACCGATGGCCGCGAGGTAAACGGGGATGCGCGATCGCAACGGGTGCAGGATGAGCTTGAGCGGCTTGCCGAGGCCGGTGCCGTCCGGGATGGGGATGTGGTACTCCTCGCCCTGGAAGTCCAGCGGGGCCTCGCGCGCCCAGATGCGCCGCACGATCTCGATGTACTCGCGGGTGCGCGTGAGCGGCTTGCCGTACGGCTGGCCGTGCCAGCCCTCGACCACCTGGGGACCGGAGAGGCCCAGCCCCAGGAGCACTCGCCCGCCGCTCAGCAGGTCCAGCGTGGCGGCGGTCATGGCGGTCATGGCGGGGGAGCGTGCGGGCATCTGCAGGATGCCTGTGCCGAGCTTGATGCGTGTGGTGAGCGCGCCGACCCAGGTGAGCGGCGTCACGGCGTCCGAGCCATAGGCTTCGGCCGTCCAGACGGAATCGAAGCCGAGCCGCTCGGCCTCCTGCGCCAGCGCCACGCCATCCGCGGGGCCCGAGCCCCAGTAGCCCAGGTTCAGTCCCAGTCGCATCGTCGCGTCTCCTCCCCTTTGGTCACGCACCGGACACTTTATCATAGATAGGCGAATGCTAGAAATACGTCACATCGTCCGCGACTGGGACCAGTCCCAGGTCCTGAGCGATCGCGGCAAGACCGGCATCGTGGCGTTCGTGGCTGAACAGGGGCACCTTTCCCCGCCGCCGCATTTCTCGCGCCCAGACGGCCAAAACAGCGCCAGCAAACCGCTGACTCCTGTACCCGCGCAGCACTTGCAAACAAGCCTCAGCCACCACATCCGTGGATGCGGACGCAGTACAAGTGGCGACCATGCGGTCATCCGCGAATACGGCGAAGATCGGTGGGCTCACGGAGTATCCAGTTAGCGCCTCCACGGAGGCCGCCGCACTGGCATAGTCCTGACTGCCAGGCGATAGCAGCTCAACATTGGCCTCATCGTGAACGGCGAGAGCCTGCGGAAAGGTGTAGGTTGTGCCCGCGGATACCTCGTCAGACGGACCGTCTTCGGCCAGGGCCGCGCGCGCCGCTTCGTGGTCGGAGAGCACACGGTCGGGCGATAACGCGGCCAGCCGTGCGCGAACCACGCCCGGAAGATCTGCCCGCACGTACATAGCAGACGTTCCATCAGACATCCTGGCGACATAGCACAGCGGTATCTCGGCGGGGTCAGCTCCCCAAAGGAGGCCCTCAGGAGTGACCCACAACGCGTCCAGTGCGAGCAGATTGCGAGGTAGGTTGAACAGAACGCGCTCCTCGACATGGCGCTGCATCCGGCGTTCGATCAACCATGCTGCTGGTGTCTGCGCGCCGGCGCCGATAGAGAGGGCAGCGACGAGTGTCAGCCATGACGCCCCCCCGCCGTTGAAGTAGGTCAGCAGCAGGGGAGGGACGATCAGGACGCCGAGATTCGCGAAGATCGCGACACTCGCGTACGTGGTCAACAGGGGCTCGTACCAGGCGGGACGCAGGCGGAAGGGCATGACCAGCGCGCAAACAGACCCGAGCAGAGCAGGCACCAGCAGCACTTCGCCACGTTGAGCTGTCGCGAACAAACTTGGCAAGGGAACGAACATACCGGCGAGCGCGGCGTAGAAGCCAAGGTATTTCATGTAGGGCGGCAGTGCATTGGGATCCCCGCGCCGCCAGCGTAGCAGTGCCAATAGCAAGCGCCCCGCAATATTACCCACGAGGAGCCCATAGCACCACACCAAAGCCGGACCAAGACCATTGAGCTGTGTGTGCAGCAACTGCAACAGCGCGAGCGCGGCCAGCACAGTGGCCGCCGCAGGCGCTAGAGCCACTACGGCGACCAGCGCCCGGTGAAGCGCGTCCTCGCGAGCGACGAAGGGCGAGCGCCAATCGTGCCAGAACACCGCACCACAGAGCGCGAACAGCAGCGTCGCTCCGGCTAACTGGCCCAGCAAACCCAACGACAGGGCGGGCATGGCGATCACGATGAGCGCGACCACCGCCAGGGCTTGACTCCACCTTGTGGCGACCAGGGTCCGAGCGCGCTGCCAAAGACGCATCCTCGCCGCTCCTTCCGTTCGATCGTGGTTCCCCTACCGTCCCTCGAAGTGGGGAGGCCGGCGCTCGACGAAGGCGCTGAGCGCCTCGCCGAGGTCGCGGGACTGGAGGAAGGCGGCGTTCCAGAGGGCGACGTAGCGCAGCCCATCGTCTACGGACTTGCCCTGGCAGTCGTTGAGCACGCGCTTGATGCCCTGCACGACCAACGGCGGATTGGCGGCGATGTCGCGTGCCATCGCATGAGCGGCTTCTCGCAATACCTCGGGCGTGTCGTACACCTCGCTCACGAGACCCATGCGCAGAGCGCGGGCGGCGTCGAAGTCTTTGCCGGTGAAGGCCAGCTCGCGGGTGTAGCCCTGGCCAATGATGGCCGGCAGGCGCTGGAGGCTCCCCATGTCCGCGACGATGGCCAGGCGCACTTCGCGCACGCTGAAGCGCGCCTCGGCCGAGCAGAGGCGCACGTCGCAGGCGGAGATGAGGTCCAGCCCGGCGCCGATGCACCAGCCCGAGACGGCGGCGATCACGGGCTTGCGACACTCAGCCACCGCGGTGCAGGCCGTCTGCATGCGCAGGATCATGTCGAGCAGCTGTGTGCGCTCGGCGGCCAAGTTCTCGCCCACGACGCGCAGGCCCGGCTCGGCCATCATGGCGGGCAGATCGAGGCCATAGGAGAAGTGCGCGCCCTCCCCGCGCAACAGCACGGCGCGCACGCTCTCATCGCGGTCGAGGGCGGCGAAGACCTTGGGCATCTCGCGCCAGAAGTCGGGCCCCATGGCGTTGCCCTTGCCCGGGCCGCGCAGCGCCACTTCGGCGACGCCTTCGCCAGCGCGCTCGACACGCAGCGAGCGGTAGGCGGGCGCGGACGCGTCGTCGGGTGATGGCGAGTGGGTATTATCGTCCATGGCAGCATCCTCCCGGGTGTGGCGGCGACGAGAGACACGCTCGGCGCATGGCTGTAGTGTATCATCAGCGGGAGCCGTCTCAGGACAATCGCCTTCAGAGGGCTTCGGGGGCGAGTTGGGCGATGACGGCCGATGGGCTGCCGCGCAAGACGAGCCAGCCGCGGCGGCGCGCCTCGGCGCCGAGACGGCGATCGGGGTCTACGGCGCGAGGATTGCCGAAGAGCGAGAGATAGGGGATGTCGCTGCCGGTGTCGCCATAGGCGTACGAATCGGCGGGGTCGCAGCCGAGCGCGGCGATGAGCGCGCGGGCGCGCTCGGCTTTGCCGGCCCCGTAGCAAACAGGGCCGTCCAGCTCGGCGGTATAGCGGCCCTCCCGCACGACGAGCCGGGTGCCCTCGCCACGGCCTCCCAGCTCCTCGGCCAGCCGGGCAATGGCCGGATGCAGCGCGGCGCTGACCAGCACCAGCGGCAGGCCGGCGCGCTGGTGCTCGCGCAGGCGCGCGAGCGTGCCAGGCTTCACGCGGTGCAGCACCTCTGGGACGAGCTGGTCGATCAGTTGGCGCGCCTCGTCCTCAGTGTGTCCGGCCATGGCGCGCACTACCACGGCGATCTGCGTCTGGCGGCGGCGCTCGCCGCGCAGGGCCTGGGCGCCGATGGCCACAGCCCAGATGCGCGCCAGGTCGCGATTGGTGAACAGTCCCATGCGCTGGCCGACGTCGAGCAACATGCGCGGCAGGCTGCCGTCCACTAACGTGCCTTCCACATCGCTGAACACTGCCCCCAGCATGCTGGCGCCTCCCACTAGCTGATCGTTCTCACGTTGAGCTTGCCCGTACGCACGGTATCCGCGCGGGAACGCGATGGCGCGAGCGGGCTGGTGGCTGGGCCATCCAGCCGCGCTCCACGTGCCGCGGTACGGCGCATCTTTCGCACGGCTCAGACCATGAGACCATGGCGGGCGCGTCTCTTTGCGAAGGCTCTCGGTGGTGCGGACCGGACGCTTGCACGCGGGAGGGGAGCACTAGGGGCGCATGATGAGGCACGTGGTGGTGCCGTGGGCGTAGAGTTTGCCGTCGGCGCCGACGACGCGTGCCTCGGCAGTGGCGATACGGCTTCCGAGGGTGATGATCTTGCCTTCGCAGGTAACGGGGCCGGTCTCGCGTGTGAGCGGCCGGTCATAGTTGACCTTGATCTCCAGCGTGGTGTAGGGCGTTTGGGCGGGCAGCGCGGAGTGGACGGCGCAGCCCATAGCGGAGTCGAGCATCGTGGCCGCCAACCCGCCATGGACGACGCCGATGGGGTTGTAGTGGTACTCCGCTGGCTCGACGGCGAAGACCGCACGGCCTTCCGCGACGTCCACCAGGCGCATTCCCAGCGTTTCTGCGATGGGTGGCGGTGCCAGCCTGCCAGATTGGATGGCCCGCAAGAATTCCAGACCGCTCATCGTCTGCGCGGCGGCCGCGACGGACATCGGGTCCTGCCAGCTGTAGGTGCGCGAGCGC
>CAYQFU010000029.1:29122-34298 GCA_964416775.1 uncultured Ktedonobacterales bacterium | reverse complement strand
GGCGTGGGGCTGCTGCTGTTACTGCTCGTACTGGGCATGTGGTGGTGGTTGGGCGGCTTCGAGCGTGAGCTGGCGATGTGGTGGCTGGGCATCGACATCCCGCCCATGTCCGTCCCGTACGTCCCCGGCCTATCGTGGCGCCAACGCCTGGCCGCACACCTGCGCAGCCGCGTCACATGGACCAGCCTGCTCTATCTGGTGGCCAAGCTTCCGTTCTCGCTGCCCGCCTTCTTGATCGTCGGCACGCTGCTCGCCCTGACGGCTGTGTATGTGACGATGCCCTTGACGTATCTGGTGCGCGTCTGGTCGGGAACGCCGTTCGAGCTGGGCGCGCTGGTGGTGACGGGCCTCCAGTCGCTGTTGGGCCTTGTGTTCGGCCTCCTGACGCTGCACGTCGCCAACGGGCTGACGGTGGTATGGGGCCGGTTCGCGCGGGTGATGTTGGGGGTAAGTGACACCGAGACGCGCCTGGCGGAGGCGACGGCGGTGGCCGCGCGCGAGCGGGGCAAAGCGGAGCAGGCCGAGCAGAGCCGGCGCGAGTTGATCGTCAACGTCTCGCACGAGCTCCGCACACCTATCGCCAGCATCCGCGGCCACGTGGAGTCGCTATTGATGACCGCCGACGTCCCAGACGAGCCCGCGCCGCCACCCGAGGAGCTGCGCCGCTATCTGGGCATCGTGCACCGCGAGACCGAGCGGCTGAGTGCGCTGGTGGACGATCTCCTGGCGCTGGCGCGGGCCGATGCCGGAGAGCTGCACCTCGACGTCACGCCGGTGGCGGCGGGCGAGGTGGTGGAGGATGTGTTCGAGGCGCTGACGCCGCTGGCGCGTCGCGAGCGGCAGATCACGTTGGTGCGCGAGGCGCCGCCGGGGCTGCCGCCCGTGCTGGCCGACCGCCAGCGGCTGGAGCAAGTGCTCCTCAACCTGGCGCGCAACGCTATCACATACACCCCGGCCGGCGGAATCGTCTCGCTGTCGCTGGCGCCGGCCGGGCCGGCGTACGTGGCGCTGACGGTGTCCGACACAGGGATGGGCATCGCGGCCGAGGATCTGGAGCATATCTTCGAGCGGTTCTATCGTACCGACACCTCACGGGCGCGGGCGTCGGGCGGATTCGGGTTGGGCCTGACGATCGTGCGCGATCTGGTCGCGGCGATGGGCGGTACGATTACCGCCGAGAGCACGCCCGGAGAGGGCAGCCACTTTCGCGTACTGCTGCGCGTCGCGGGAGCGCCAGCCGCGGCTGATCACCGCGTGGAACGCTGAGAGGGAGGAGAGGCGATGGCTGCCATTCTGGTCGTGGAAGACGAAGAGGATATCTGCAATCTCATTCGCCACCACCTGGAGGCCGAGGGTCACACCGTCTACCAGGCGTTCGATGGGCCATCGGCGCTGTCCCTGGCCGAGGCTCACGATCCTCAGCTCTTCATCCTGGACTGGATGCTGCCAGGGTTGGATGGGCTGGCGGTGTGTCGCAAGCTGCGGCAAACGCGGCTGGCGCCGATCATCATGCTCACCGCACGGTCAGCGGAGATAGATCGCGTGCTGGGACTGGAGGTCGGCGCCGACGATTACGTCGTCAAGCCGTTCAGTATGCGCGAGCTGTTGGCGCGCGTCCGCGCCATGCTGCGCCGAGTGGACCTGGATAGCCAGGGCCTGGCGACCTCCGGTGGCGGGGGCGATACGCCAGGCGCGGTCGGGAGTGGGCAGGCCGCTCCTCCAGCCGCGCAGGATGTCGTGCGCGGCCCGCTGCGCGTCAGCCAGGCCAACCATATCGTCACGCTCGACGGGGTGGAGGTGGACCTGACCCCCAAGGAGTTCGACCTGCTGGCCTTGCTGGCGGCGCACCCAGGGCGGGCATTCAGCCGTGAGTTTCTCTTGCGCCAGCTCTGGGGCTATGACTACGACGGCTTCGACCGCACCGTGGACACCCACATCGTGCGGCTGCGCAAGAAGCTCGGTCCGCTCGGCGAGCGGATCGTCACGGTGTGGGGCGTGGGGTACCGGTTCGTCGTGTGATGGCCGGGCGCCACACCGACGGCGCCAAACCGTCACACTTTCGTGACACGTTCGTGAAGCTTCCCGCACACCTCGACGGCATACTCAGAGTGAGGCGCGGACGCGAGCCGCGCGGGAGACGATTCAGGCGGGAGGTGTGAGATGAGCGCGAACGAGCCGACGCCGGCGAATGTGCCCAGCGAGCCGGAGCGGGCACCGACCAGTGAGCCGCGGGTGGCGCCGCCTATCGGCGCGGGCCCCGCGCCCAACCGATCCTATACGCCGTACGATCCGTGGTCAGCCCCGCGCGCGCCCGCTGGCTACCCACCCGCCGATTACCCGCCCGCTGGAGGGGGCTATCGGCCGCCGGAGGGCAGGCCGGGCTATCTGGGGCGCGATCCCGAGAGGCGACGGCGTGTCTCGTTGTGGATACCGTTGGCGGGCGGCTGCCTCGTCGCGCTGGGCGCGCTGGTGGCGCTGGTGATCGTGGCGGTCGCGATCGCGGGAGGCATTGCCTTCAACCAGGACTGGAGCGCGCAGGACACTACCACACGCACGCTCAGCGTCACGGGAACGCCGAATCTCGTGATCGAGGGCACGGCAGGCGACATCCAGGTCGTCACGGGCGGCGCGAATCAAGTGATCGTACAGGCGACAAAGCACACGCGCGACATCTCGCACGCGGCGGCTCAACGCGATCTGGCCGACGTTACGCTGATGGTGACGCAGTCGGGCAACACGGTGACGGTGGATGCGCGGCAGCACGGGGACTGCTTCGGCTTCTGCTTCGCGCGCCGGACGGTGGACCTGATGGTGACCGTGCCGCCGACGACCAACACGGCAGTGACGCTGACGGCCGGCAACCTGGACATGGATAGCGTCGCGGGCACATTCAATCTGCACCTGTCGGCAGGCAACGCGCACTTGCGCGACATGCAGCTGGCTAATGGCTCCACGGTGGATGCCAGCGCTGGCAACATCGAGCTCACCGGCGTCACCTTCACCGGCTCGGATGCGATTCGCGATAGCGCCGGCAACGTCATTCTCGACGGGACGCTCGCTCCACATACCGCTCTGGATGTGGTCGTCAGCGCCGGCAACGTGGTCTGCACGCTTCCGGCCAGCACGCCGGCTCATCTCGACGCCACGGCGTCGCTGGGCAACGTTACCGTGGGCGGATTCCCCGTCACGGTGGAGCGACAGGCGGCAAGTGCGTCGGCGTCCGGCGATTTGAGCGCGCAACCGATCGATACCCTCACGATGCGCGTGAGCGCGGGAAGTATCACCCTCACGTCGCGGTGATGCTTCCCGCGGGGCGCTCACGGGGCGCTCACGCTTCCTCGCCGCCATGCTCGCGCAGGATCGCGGCGACCTCGGCCTGGTCTCGCTCGACGGCCACACGCAGGGGCGTCTTACCCTCGTAGTCGCGGGCGTTCACGTGGGCTCCGCGCGCCAGCAGCCAACGCGCCATCTCCGGCTGGCCGAAGAGCGCCGCGCCATGGAGCGCGGTGGTGCCGCCGGCGCCGGCGTTGACGTCCGCGCCACGCGCCAGCAGCAGCGCGGCGATGTCCTCGTGGCCGCGAATCACGGGATAGTAAAGCACGGGGATGCCGTGAGCGCCAGTGGCGCCAGCCTGCGCCGGCTCGGCATCCAACATGGCGGCGACCCGCTCGCTCTGCCCGAGCATCGCCGCGGTGCAGATGTCTAGCGGGGCGCCAGCGGCCAGCAGGTACTGCGCGATGTCGGCCCGGCCCACCTGCGCGGCGGCGCCCAGCGCCGTCTCATCCCAGGTGGCACGGGCATGCACGAGGGCAGGATACTCCGCCAGGAGCGCCGTCACCCGGTCGAAGTCGCCATGCGCGACCCCGACGAACTCGTCAATCGTTGATTGGGCTGGTTGCTGTGGCTCCGCCATGCAAATCCTCCTTATGTTCGCGCCGCGCAATGTTCGCGCCGCGCAAGACCGACAGCCAGTGTACACGACAGGCGTGGCGTATCGCCATCTATTGTACACTTGCGTACGTAGGGCCTGAGGCAGTCATACTGCATCGACGGACGTGGGTGCTCGGGCCGCGGGCCTACGCACCAACACAGCGTGGAGCTGCCAGCCACGTATAACGACGTTTCTGTCAGGAGGATCCATGGATCTCGGAGTGAGTTTGCCGACCTACGCGCCGTATACGCCTCCCGAGACAATCGTACGGTTCGCCGAGGAAGCCGAGCGGCTGGGCTTCGCGAGCGTCTGGACGTACGAGCGGCTGCTACGCCCGGCCGCGGAGGCGGTCAACGTGGGTGGCGGCAGCATGCGGCTCCCCGAATCGTACGCGGTCGCGTACGATCCATTAGAGACGCTCGCCTATATCGCGGCGAAGACGACACGGGTCAAGCTGGGTGTGAGCGTGCTCGACGCACCCTTTCACGTGCCGGTCATGCTGGCCAAGCGGCTGGCTACGCTCGATCAGTTCAGCGGCGGCCGGGTCATCGCCGGCCTCGGTCAGGGCTGGATGGAGCAGGAGTTCACGACCGCCAATATATCGCCGAAGGTGCGCGGCAAGGGTGTGGAAGAATTCATCGCGGCGATGCGCGCCGCATGGGGTCCCGACCCTGTAAGCTTCGAGGGGCGCTTCTACCGCATCCCGCCCGCGCAGATCAACCCGAAGCCGGTGCAGGCTGGCGGCATCCCCATCCTGATGGGCGTCTTCGCACCGCCCGCTATCGAGCGCGCGGCCCGCGTCGCCGACGGCTTCAACCCCATCGCCTCCACGTTCGAGGCGCTGGAACAGGCGGTCGGGCTGTTCCGCGACGCAGCCAGAGCGGCTGGCCGAGATCCCAACGCGCTGAAGGTGATCGTGCGCGCGAATGTCCCCGTCACCGATGAAGCGCTGGCGGAGCGACGTCCGTTCCTGGGCGGCTCTCCCGAGGAGATCGCACCGGACGTGGCGCGCCTGCGCGGCCTGGGCATCGACCACGTATTCTTCTCGTCGCCGCACTGGGGCAGGCCACCACTGGACGCCCAACTCCGCCTGCTCGAGCGCCTCATACGTGCGGCAGGATGAGGTCAGCGCATGCGGGCCGGCGTGCGCCAGATTCGGGTGCACGCCGGCGGCTCAGGCCACGCCTGGATGGGCCGCGGGCGCAGCGATAGGCGCGGACGCGATCAGTCCTGTCGCGAGAGCCC